>JAJEHK010000245.1 GCA_022823765.1 Alphaproteobacteria bacterium
ATTGTTCCGCATGGCCTGTGACTCATGCCTGGAATCGCTCGATCAGGGGCGCCGCGCCGGACCCGGAGGTCTCCGCCGACAGGGTGGGGCCAATCCCGGAGAGTTTTGCAAGAGCCTCAGCATGTGTGCCATTATTGATGCGAATGTCGTTGGCGAGGTGTTCGGTCAGGACAGGCCTGAGGCCGGAGAGAGGTTCTTCAGATGGCTGAACGACGGGAATGGACTTCTTGTCACAGGTGGGAGGTTGTCCCGAGAGCTTGGTCAGTCGCAGCAGTACCTGGAGTGGTTCAAGCAAGCGATCCTTAAGGGGGTATTGCGGACTGAAGACGAGGGTTCCGTCCGTGAGCGTGAGAATACGATCCGGAATGAAGGAATGTGCGAGTCAGACGATCCGCACATTCTTGCCTTGGCACAGATCAGTGGCGCCCGTCTGCTCTATACGAATGACCGGGCATTGCAGAGAGATTTCGGCAAGCGTGACTTGATTGCCGATCCGCGTGGCAAGGTCTATTCGACTCTTCGACGCAACGACTATACGGAAACTCACAGGAGACTGCTCTCGAACAGGACCCTGTGTCGTTCCCGACGATGACCGGAACCGGTGGAGCCCCGGAGGATCAGTCGTCTGCCGTGGCGCCGCCTTCTTCCTTTCGTCGGTGGATGAAGGAGGTTAGTTCCTCGGCGATGCCGGGGTCCATGTCGGGTGTCTCGTACTCGTCGAGAAGCCGGCGCCACACCTTGGCGGCCCGCCTGGTGGCATCGATGGCGCCGTCGCTCTTCCAGGTTTCGAAGTTGCGCCAGTCCGAGAGAACCGGCTCGTAGAAGGCGGTCTCGTAGCGCTCGAGCGTGTGGCGCGTACCGAAGAAGTGTCCCCCCGGACCGACGTCGGCAATGGCGTCAACGGCAAGTTCGGGTTCCGAAAAGTCCACGGGCTCCAGGGCCTTGATCATGGTCTGGACCATTTCGAGATCGATGGCGATCTTCTCGAAGGAGGCGCTGAGCCCGCCCTCCATCCAGCCGAAGCTGTGCATCACCATGTTGGTGTGACCCTGCACGGTCGCCCACAGCGACATGGCGCTCTCGTAGGTCGCCTGGGCATCCGGCCAGTTGGCGGCGTTGACGACGGAGGAGCGGTAGGGAAGGCCATAGTGACGGGCCATCTGGCCACCAAGGAGAACTGCCTTGACGTACTCGGGCGTGCCGAAGGCCGGAGAGCCGGACTTCATGTCGACGTTGCTGGTAAAGCCGCCGTAGACCACCGGAGAGCCGGGCCGGACAGTCTGGCAGAAGGCGATGGCGGCAAGCGCCTCGGCGTTCTGCTGGGTCAGTGCCCCGGCAATGGTGACAGGCGCCATGGCGCCCGCGAGCGTGAACGGTGTGACGACAATGACCTGGTTGCGCCTCGCCATCTCGATCATGCCGAGCAGCATGGGAACGTCGAGCTGCAGCGGAGAGTTGCAGTTGACGACCGTCCAGATGCTGGGTTCCTCGAGGAGCACGGCCTCGCTGACGCCGCGGGCGATGCGGATCATGTCGATGGCATCCCTGATCTTGCGGCGGCCGAGCGAGTAGCCGAAGGCGATCTTGTCGGTCAGGAAGAGCTGTTCGCCAACGATGTCGAGATAGCGGATATCGGGGTCGACCTCGACGGGTTCCAGCATGGGCGTGCAGCCATGCACCGCATTGATGACCTGTGCGAGACGCAGCAGGTTGCGATAGTCCTCCAGATTGCCCGTCCGTCGACCGCCCTCGAGATCGGAGACATTCGGATTGCCCGCCACGGGGAAGAAGTTGATGTGGTTCCCCCCCATGACCCGGCTTCGCGCCGGATTGCGGGCATGGAGAGTCCATTGGCGCGGCGCCCGGGCAACGGCTTCCTCGATGAAGCCGCGTTCGAACCGCACCCGGGTCTCGCCCGGTGTAACGGCGACACCGGCGTCACGGAGGATGTCGCGCGCCTCTTCGAGAAGGATGTTGATCCCCGTTTCCTCGAGAACGCGCATCGAGGCGTCATGTATGGCCTCGACATCGTCGGGGCCGGCGATATCCATCGCCGGGTAGGGATTGCGCACAACGGTCCACGGCAGCTGTGGAACTTTGCGGGATCCCCCCTGCTCCTTCCTTCTGCCGGCGGCCTGCCGCCGTGATCGCCGCATCGCACTCCTCCGGCCGTCAAAAGGAAAGCGCCGGCGGCAACAGCCGCCGGCGCTTGCCCGGATCGTCAGGCGACCTGATCAATCAGGCCTTGCTCTCGTCGATCCAGATCTCCTCGTAGGGCCATCCGGCGCCGCCCGCGAAGGCGGGACTGCCGTGGTAGTTCTGGATGCGCGATGTGGTCGCCTCGATGTAGTTCGTGAAGAACGGCAGGAACAGTCCACCGTCGTCGTGCAGCAGGGTGCACGCCTCGCAGTAGATTTCCAGGCGCTTGGCGTCGTCCGTCTCCAGGCGACCCATGACGAGCAGTTCGTCGAACCGCTCGTTGCACCAGAACGTCTCGTTCCATGATCCGCCGCAGGCAAGGGAGATCGTCAGGATCGCATCGGCGGTCGGACGGGAATTCCAGCCTGTCGCGCAGAATGGCACCTGCATCCAGGTATGGCTCCAGTAGCCGTCATCGGGCACACGATTGAGCTCGATGGGAATGCCTGCCTCACGTGCGTGCTCCTGGAGAATGGTGCTGGCGTCGATGGCGTTCGAATGCGCAGCATTCGAAACAGCAAGCTCGATCGACGAGAGACCGGTCTTGTCCCAGTGCCACTTGGCCTTTTCCGGATCATAGTTGTGCTGCGGGATGGCGTCACAGTACGTCGGCAGCCCGGGATTGACCGGGAAATCGTTGCCGATCCGGCCATGCCCGACCATCACCTTATCAACGACGACATTCCTGTCGACGGCGTGTTTCATCGCCAGGCGCAGGTTGAGATCGTCCGTGGGTGCCCTGTCTGTCGCCATGATCCAGGCAAACCAGGAACCCGACGCGGTCGAGTAGACCTGGACACCGGGATTCTGACCCAGCAGCGAGGTGATGCGGGGCTCGATATTGATGTCGATATCAATGTCACCGGCCTGCAGTGCGCTTGACCGTGCCGCGTTGTCAGGGATTCCCTGGGTGATGAAGGTCGAGACGTGTCCGGCATCCGAATTCCAGTAGTTCTCGTTCTTCTCGGCGACAGAGGCCAGTCCCGGAGTGAACTCCACGACCCTGTAGGGTCCGGTACCGATGACCGGGTCACCGTCCTTCCAGCCTTCCTTGACGATCGACGTGTGGTAGTCGTGTCCCAGGGTGACCGGGAAGTCGGCGTTCCCCGAATCGAGCGTGATCTTGACGACGTTGGGACCGTCGGCCCGCATGTCCACGATCGGCGCCAGCAGGGGCTTGGAGGGTGATTCGGAGCCCTCCTTGATGTGTTCGTTCAGGGAGTAGATGACATCGTCTGCAGTCAGGGTCTTTCCGTCGTGGAATTCGACTCCCTCGCGCAGCTTGAACGTCCACTCGGACGCCTGGTTGGTGGCCTCCCACTCCGTCGCAAGGTTGGGAACGACGTTCATGTCGCGGTCAAGGTTGGTCAGCCGGTTGTAGACCTGGTAGGCACGCTGAATGTCCGTGCTGTTGGTCATCTTGGTGGGATCGTAGGTCTCTTCGGCACCGGTGTACTCCGGGCCGACGTGGACCTCACCACCCTTCATCGGCGTTTCGGCGATGCCGGCGCTGCTCAACATGGTCGTTGCCGCAGCCACTCCGACGCCGAGTTGACCGGCGCGACCGATGAATTCCCGGCGGTCAAGGCGACCGGCCCGAATCTCGTCAATCATCCAGTCGAGTTGTTGTTTGCTCATGTTGGCGCTTTCCCTCATCAGTTCTTGATCATTGGCGCACCCGAATGAGTACGCATGCGAACTTCAAGCCTAATCTGCGTCGGGCTTCAAGGGAAGTCCCCTGGGCGCAACGGAGCACTCTTCGATCCTGGCATCGCCGGGGGAGGGATCTCTTGCGACCACTGCAGGGCTCGATGGCAGACCTCGGATCCGGAAGGGCCATGACGTGGTTCCCGGAGAATCAGGGGACAGGCCTGCAGGCGAAGGCGGCAGCGAATCGTTCCTCTCCGAGATCGACTAGGTAGAGGGGTGATGAAGGATCGTGTGGGAACCGGAAGAGGCACGCTCGGGCGCCGTCGAGCATCGTTTCGGGAATCTCGAATCGGGATGGACCCAGCGACAGGCCGGTGCCGATGGCCTTGAGCAGTGCCTCCTTCATGGTCCACAGGCGATAGAAGAGATGAAGGCGTGCCGTGCCGGAGGCGCGGTCCAGCCGCTGGCGTTCCCGTGGCCCGTACACCCGGCCGGTAAGTTCCGCGAAGTCGCGGTGCGGGGAGCGTTCTTCCACGTCGACGCCGAGATCGTCATGTCCACCGATGGCGATCAGGCCGTGATCACCGCTGTGCGACACATTGAAGCCGATAGAGGAACGCCTTCCGCCTATGATGGCGAATGGCTTGCCGTGATCCAGGTGACCGAATGAGAGGTCACTCGTGTCACAGCCGGCATGTTCGGCCAGGTTGACGCGCAGGGCCGCGCGGCACAGGGCGAACGAGTACCGGGCCTCTCCTGACAGGGAGCGTTTCCACCGCGCTCTTTCGGCGTCATCGAGCAGGGCGACGGCATGTTCCTCGCGTTCCGGGGAGGGTGCGAGGTTCACGTGGAGAACGGTCGTGCCCTTCACCGAGCACCAGGGACTCCACCACCGGTCCGCCGTCGTGCCGGATTCAACCACCCTGCCGCGCCACCCGGTCGGCGAGGAGGCACAGTATCTCGAACATGAAGGTTGCTCCGACCAGCGCCGTGTTGCCGCTGGGATCGAAAGGCGGAGCCACCTCGACCACGTCGCCACCCACAAGATCGAGACCCTGAAGCCCCCTCACCACCTCCTGGGCCTCGCGTGTCGTCATGCCGCCGATCTCCGGCGTGCCGGTTCCCGGCGCAAACGCCGGATCAAGCCCGTCAACGTCGAAGCTGACGTAGGTTGGACCATCGCCGACCACGCGGCGCGCTTCCCGGATGACCTGTTCCGGGCCACTTGCGGTGAACTCCTCCATGTAGATGACGCGCATGCCGCTCTCTTCGGCGAAGGCCATGTCACCGGCGCCGTAGATCGACCCGCGGATGCCGATCTGGACAGTGCGTCGAGGATCGAGAAGGCCCTCCTCGACGGCTCGTCTGAAAGGCGTTCCATGGGTGTAGGGATTGTCGCCGAAGTAACGGTCGTTGGTGTCGCTGTGGGCATCGAAGTGCACCATGCCGACGGGCCGGTCGCTGGCGATGGCACGCATGATCGGCAGGGTGATCAGGTGATCGCCGCCGGCGGACAGCGGCAGGGCGCCTGCCTGGTGGATCGCCCGGTAGAACCGCTCGATACGTGTCAGGGAGTCCATGAGATCGATGGGATTGACCGGACAGTCGCCGAGATCCGCCACCTGGGCAAGATCATAGGGCGCGATTCGGGAGACGTGATGGACCTTGCGCATCAGGCTCGACTGGTTGCGGATTTCTCGTGGTCCGTGACGGGCGCCGGCACGGTTGGTCGTGCCTCCGTCCCAGGGAACGCCGACGAGGGCGATGTCGAGACCGTCCGCATGGCGCGTGTGGGGCAGGCGCATGAATGTCGGGATATGGCCGAATCGCGGGACGACGGACGCATCGACGGGTTGATTGTGATCCGGACACATGCCGCGATTCTCCCCGAATGGTTGGCCAACCTAGGCGCGAAGAGCGTGACGCCGCAAGCCGCCATGCCTTGATCGCTCCGGTGCATCGCGACACACTCCGGCGAACCGGTAACAGGGCACGAGGATCGATGAGCAGACGCGAAGAGAACATCAAGTACCTTGTCACCGACCTTCCCCGGTTTCCCGACTCCGAACTTGCCGGCATCACCAGCCGGCTCTTCGGCGTCGAGGGCGAGTATCATCCGGTCGACTCGGACCGGGATCAGAACTTCCTTCTCACAAGCGGCGATGACCGCTGGATTCTCAAATTTCACCATCCGGAGGAAGAGGCGTCAGTCGTCGATTTCCAGAACGCCGCGCTTCGCCACATCGCCGTCACGACCCCGGACATCCTCGTGCCGGAGGTGGTGCCCACTCTTGCCGGCGAGCCCTTTGCCAGGGCCACGGCGCCCGACGGCCGCGAGAGTATCGTGCGCCTGCTGAGCTGGGTTCCGGGATCGAGTGTCAATTCGTTTCCCTCGACGCGCCGGCAGCGTCACGGTCTGGGGGCCCTGGTGGCACGCCTCGATCGTGCGCTGGAGGGATTCTTCCACCCGGCCGCCCGGCATACCCTGCTGTGGGACATTCGGCAGGCGCCAAAGCTGCGCGTCCATACCGGCGACATCGCACAACGTTCCTCGCGCGAACTCGTGGAGACCGCGCTCGACCGCTTCATGGATAACGTCCTGCCACGCTGGAACCACTTCCGCAGCCAGGTGATTCACAACGATGCCAACCGGAACAATGTTGTTGCCCGTGAGGACACACCGGACGAACCCAACGGCGTGATTGATTTCGGCGACATGATGCATGGTCCCATCGCATGCGAACTTGCCCTGGCCTGCGACAACTACGCCCTTGGTTCGGATCGGCCCCTGGAAGACGTCATCGATGTGGCGATCGGGTTCGATTCGGTTCTCGCCTTGCGTGAAGACGAGGTCGATGTCCTTTTCGACATGGTGGCCGCCCGTCTCGCCATAGGCGCCGTCATCGTGGCGCGAAGGGCCGTGGCGCGCCTTGGCTCTCCACCTTACATGCCCGGATATGATCTCGACGCCTTTGCAGCCCTCGACATCATGTTCCAGACCGGTCCCGACGTCGCCACGGCGGCATTCCGCGATGCCCTGCGCATGCCGCATCGCTGTCCGAAAGGCACGATGGCGACGCCGGAGTCGGATGCGCTCGAGGGCGAACTCGAACGGCGTCACCGGTGGCTCGGCCGGCATCTGACGCTCTTCTACAAGAAGCCCCTGCATGTCGAGAGGGGCGAAGGCGCCATTCTCTACGACGCCAACGGCCGCGCCTTCATCGACGCCTACAACAACGTTGCCAGTGTCGGCCACTGCCATCCACACGTGGTCAACGCCATATCCCGCCAGGCGGCGGCGCTCGGCACCAACACGCGCTACGTCTACCGTATCCTCGCCGACTATGCCGAAAGGCTGCAGGCGACGATGCCGGACCATCTCACCTGCTCGATCATGGTGAACTCGGGAAGCGAAGCCAACGACATCGCCTGGCGCATCGCCACCCTGCTCACGGGCAGGCGTGGTGGCATCGTCATGGAGGATGCCTATCACGGGATCACCGAGGCGATCAGCCATCTTTCGCCGGAACAGCCCGAAGCCATGGCGCCGCACGTGCGCACACTGGTGTCACCGGATCCCTACCGCAACCGGGTTGACGGGGACGGCGATCCCGCCTCCTTCTATGCTGCCGATGCCGACCGGGCCATCCGGGAACTCGATGACGCGGGGTTCGGAACGGCCTGTTTCATGATCGATACGTCCTTCTGCTCCAACGGTATTCCCGACGTGCCCGCCGGATACCTGAAGGACGTTGCGGCGCGGGTGCGCTCCGCCGGCGGCATGATTGTCGCAGACGAGGTGCAGTACGGCTTCGGTCGTCCAGGCACACACATGTGGGGGTTCGATTACCACGGGATGAGGCCGGACATCGTCACCCTGGGCAAGCCGGTGGGCGATGGCTTTCCTCTCGGTGTGGTCGTGACCACCGCCGAGATTCTCGAGGAGTTCTCCCGGGCATCGGGACTCTTCTCGACGTTCGGCGGCAATCCGGTGGCCTGTGCCGCCGGCATTGCCGTCCTCGATGTTCTCGAACGCGAGGACCTGCTGGAGAATGCACGGACGACCGGCGGCTACCTCAAGGCGGGTCTCGAGGGTCTGAAAGACCGTCATCCCATGCTCGGGGACGTGCGTGGTCACGGTTTCATCACGGGAGTCGAGATCGTCAAGGACCGCGACACCCGGGAGCCGGACCCGGAAGGCATGGTGGCGGTGCAGAACCGGATGCGGGAACTCGGTGTGCTTGTCGGCAGGGAGGGACGTTTCGGCAATGTCTTCAAGATTCGGCCGCCCATGGTCTTCCAGCGCAGCCACGCCGACGTGCTGGTCGCGGCGATGGACCAGGCGATGAACGAACTCGGGAGGTGACACGATGTTCAGTCACATCACGCTCGGCACCAATGACCTGGAACGCGCCCTGCAGTTCTACGACGCCATACTGGAGCGGCTGGGCATCGTCCGGTTGCTGTCGTCACCCGAATACGGTTTCGCCGCCTATGGGCATCCAGGCGAGAAGCCCGGTCTCTTTGTCTGCCTGCCGTTCAATGAAAAGGAGGCCACGGCAGGGAACGGCACTCACGTGGCCCTCATGGCGTCTTCAAGGGAGGCGGTTGACGCCTTCCATGCATGCGGACTCTCGCTTGGCGCCACGGACGAAGGCGCGCCGGGCCCGCGGCCCCACTATCATGAGCATTACTACGGCGCCTACCTGCGCGATCACGACGGCAACAAGCTTCAGGCCTGTTGCCATGCCCCGGCCTGAATGTGGCAGGCTGATCACGCTGCTGCGGCCGCACTCCATCGCAGTTGACGTTCAGCCGGCGCCTGACGGCTCTCCTCAACGCGTTCCAGGACGTCTGTGATCGTCGTCACGTCCGCTGACGGCCTCGAGGCCCGCTCGGTGAGCAGGCGGCGCCAGATCCTTGCACCGGGTTCTCCGTGATAGAGACCGGTCATGTGACGGCTCATGCGGGCCAGCGGCACGCCCTCGGCCAGATGTTCTTCGAGATAGGGCAGCCACGACAGCACGATCCCGCAGCGTTCCATGGGCGGTTCATCGATGCCGAAGATCAGCCTGTCGGCCTCGGCCAGCATGTAGGGTGTCCGGTAGGCGGCACGACCGATCATCACGCCGTCGACATGCGCGAGATGGTGCGATGCCGAGGTAAGGTCCCGGATTCCGCCATTGATGATGATGTCGAAGTCGGGAAACCGGCGCTTGGTGTCGTGGACGACATCGTGGCGCAGCGGAGGCACCTCGCGGTTTGCCTTGGGTGACAGGCCATCGAGGTAGGCCTTGCGGGCATGCACGATGAAGGTGGTGCATCCGCTCTGAGCCACCGTAGTCATGAAGGGGGCGAGTGTCTCTTCCTCGTCCATGGCGTCAATGCCAATGCGGCACTTGATCGTGACCGGCACCCTGACTGCATCGCGCATGGCCGCCATGCAGGCGGCCACGAGATCGGCTCGGGCCATCAGCGCGGCGCCGAACCGGCCGGAGCGGACCCTGCTTGAAGGGCAGCCGACGTTGAGATTGATCTCGTCGTAGCCGAAGTCCTCGCCGATCCGCGCTGCGGCGGCCAGCGTTGCCGGGTCGCAGCCGCCGATCTGCAGGGCCACGGGGTGTTCCGTCTCGTCGAAGGCGAGCAGGCGTCGGCGGTCCCCGCGCACCACCGCGTCGGCGACGATCATTTCCGTGTAGAGGCGGGTATGTTTCGTGACACACCTCAGAAAGGCGCGGCCGTGACGGTCCGTGCAGTTCATCATCGGTGCCACAGACAGCTCATGCATGGATCGTGTCATGTGTCGGTGTTGCCAGGTCATGTAGCACAGACCGGCCGTCCGGTTCGACCTCCCTGCTGCGGACATGCCGGAGGAGGCGGAATCGAAACGCGTCCCTTGATCCGCGGTGATCGGGGGCCACATAGCTACCCATGACACCTGGACTGGAATCCTGATGGCGAACTCTCCCTGGCACGGCACCACCATCCTCTCGGTGCGCCGCGACGACCGTGTCGTCGTGGCCGGTGACGGCCAGGTGTCCATGGGCGACACCGTGGTCAAGGCCAACGCCGTCAAGGTCCGGCGGCTGGGGTCTGGCTCCATTCTGGCCGGATTCGCGGGCGCGACAGCCGATGCCTTCACCCTGTTCGAAAGGCTCGAGGAAAAGCTCGAACGCCATCCCGGCCAACTGGCGAGATCCTGCGTCGAACTCGCCAAGGACTGGCGCACCGACCGCTATCTCAGGCGCCTGGAGGCCCTGATGGCGGTCGCCGACCGGTCGGTCTCGCTCATCGTGTCGGGCACTGGCGATGTTCTGGAGCCCGAGGACGGCCTGATCGGAATCGGCTCGGGCGGCAACTACGCTCTTGCGGTGGCACGCGCACTCCTCGCGGTCGATGGAATGTCGGCCGAAGAGGTTGCCCGCCGGAGTCTGGAGATCGCAGCCGATATCTGCATCTACACCAACCGCCACGTCACACTGGAGGTGCTGGATGCGGAGTGACGTTCCTTGTCAGTCTCCTGCCAGGACTGTAGGGAGGCCGCGATGACATCGTTCTCTCCCCGCGAGATTGTTTCCGAACTCGACCGGTTCATCATCGGCCAGACCGATGCCAAGCGGGCGGTGGCGATCGCCCTGCGCAATCGCTGGCGCCGTCAGCAGCTGCCGGATGATCTCAAGGAAGAGGTGCTGCCCAAGAACATCCTGATGATCGGCCCCACCGGTGTCGGCAAGACCGAAATCGCGCGCCGTCTTGCCCGACTCTCCAATGCGCCCTTTCTCAAGGTCGAGGCGACCAAGTTCACCGAAGTCGGCTATGTGGGACGCGACGTCGAGCAGATCGTCCGCGATCTTGTGGAGACCGCGATCACCAGCACCCGCGAGGACATGCGCAAGGAGGTCGAGGCGCGGGCGGCACTGGCCGCCGAGGAACGGGTCATCGACGCCCTGGTTGGCGACAAGGCAAGCCAGGAGACCCGCAACAAGATGCGTGACCGGCTGCGCCGCGGGGACCTTGATGACAAGGAAGTGGAGCTGGATCTTCAGGATACCGGTGGCAGTACGCTGCCCACCTTCGACATCCCCGGCATGCCGGGCGCGCAGATGGGAATGCTCAATCTCAACGATGTCTTCGGCAAGGTGCTGGGCAGCCAGACACGCCGGCGCAAGTTGAAGGTTGCCGAAAGCTACGATGTCCTGATTGCCGAGGAGTCCGACAAGCTGCTTGACGAGGAGATGGTGATCCGCGCGGCAATCGAGGCCGTGGAGCAGAACGGGATCGTCTTCATCGACGAGATCGACAAGATCACTGCCCGCAACGAGCGGGTTGGCGCCGATGTCTCCCGCGAGGGGGTGCAGCGCGACCTGTTACCTCTCATCGAGGGGACGACGGTCGCCACCAAGCACGGATCGGTGAAGACCGATCACATCCTCTTCATCTGCTCGGGCGCCTTCCATCTCGCCAAGCCGTCGGACCTGTTGCCGGAACTGCAGGGGCGGCTGCCGAATCGCGTCGAACTCCAGGCCCTCGACCGGCACGACTTCCGGCGCATCCTGACAGAGCCCGAGAACAGCCTCATCATCCAGTACACCGCGCTCCTCGCGACCGAGGACATCGTGCTCGACTTTCACGAGGTGGCGATCGACGCTCTTGCCGACCTTGCCGCCAAGATCAACGAGACCGTGGAGAACATCGGTGCCCGCCGCCTGCACACCGTCATGGAAAAACTCCTGGAGGACATCAGCTTTACCGCTCCCGACCGGAGCGGCGACACCGTCGTCATCGATGCCGCGTTCGTCGAGGAGAGGGTGGGCGACCTGGCAAGGAACACCGATCTCGGGCGCTTCATTCTCTAGCAGCCTGTCGGCGCCGTCTGGAACGCAGTAACACCTTCGACGCTGAAGGCCGTGCCATGGAGAAATGCCGGTCCTTCGGGATCATGCGCTGAATGCGCAGAGCTCGTCACGGGCGATCAGGCTGGTGTCCGGCGCTGACCGCGAACTCAGGGGCTCAGGCGAAGGTGCGGCCGATGTCGCGGGCCTCGCGGATCATGTCTGCGGCCCGGCTTTCGCCCTCGGTCGAATGGTGGAGGAAGATGAAGCCGGCGTCGTCGATACCGCAGTACTGGAAGACGCCTTTCACGACCTCCGTCTCGATGGCCACGTCCTGTCCGGTCGTCGCATAGGTCTGGGCATCGGAGGCAGAGAGGCCGATGGCGAGCGCCTTGCGGTGTCCGAGGTGTCTGGAGCCATAGGCATAGTCCTTGTTCCAGACACGGTCGACCCAGCCCTTCATCATGGCCGGAAACGACCACCACCATATGGGAAACACGAGGATGATCGCCTCGTTGCGGTCCAGGCGCGCCATTTCACGGCGCACGGCATCGCTGTAGACCTTGTCCTCGCGTCCCACGTCCGGTTCGTCCTCGGGCATCAGCAGCGGATCGAAACCCTCGCGATAGAGATCGGCGAATTCGGTTCGGTGTCCGGACTGGCTCAGGCCGTCGGCGACCGCATCGGCGATCTGGCCGGTCAGGGAATCCCTTCTGGGATGGGCCAGGACGACGAGAACCTTCATGAATGTTCCCCGGGTCTGGAAAGGGAGAGACCTGCAAGAGTCCGGTCAACCCACAGGCGGGTGAGCTTTTCCTGAACGCCGTTCTGCAGGAGGCGTTCACTCAAGCCACCGAAGTCCACGCAATCCATCGGCTGGTCCTGATTGAAGCATGAGAACACGGGCGGGCGCGGCCGGCCAGTCCGAGGATCGACGTGCGGCTGCAGACACTGTGCGCAGACCTCCTTCATCATGCATTGCATGGGGCTGTTGATGGAGGCGATGGCGACATGATCGGGTTTCAGCCACGGCTTGAGAGCGCCTGATGAACGCGCCGCCTTGACGGCGGCCATCATGCGGTCCGAGCCAATGGAGATGATGCGGTCGACGTCGCCAAGGTCGACAGGCCGTTCACCAAGCCGTCCTTCCTGGTAGGCAACGAGGGCCTCGACGACGTTGCCGACAAAGCTGCAATCCTGCGGCCGTGTCGCGTGGTATCCAGGCGCCTCCTCGCAGGCCCAGATCACGGCATCCGCGGCAGCCTCGATCTCGTCGGTCTTGTAGCGATCGATGACCTTGCGGTAACCGGCACAATAGAGCACCCGTGAACCGGCCTGCCGCATCGCCTGGCCGATGGAAAAGAGAACCGCGTTGCCGAGACCCCCGCCCACCAGGAGAACGGTCGCGGCCCTGGGGATCTCCGTCGGACTGCCGGTGGGGCCCATCAGGATGACCGGTTCGCCGGGTTCCAGACACCCCATCAGATCGGAGGATCCGCCCATCTCGAGACCAATGATGCTGATTCTGGTGGCGTCCGACGAGATGCCTGCACCCGTCATGGCCAGCGGCTCCATGGCCAGCAGGGTGCCGTCCCGCCCCCGTGGGGCGCAGGCCTCGTAGTTCTGCAGTCGGTAGAACTGGCCCGGGCGGAAGGCCCCGGCGGCCGCGGGCGCCTCGACCTCGACCTCGATGATGGTCGGCGTCAGCCTCGTCACCCTGGTAACGCGGGCGACAAACCGGGAATCGAGATCCTGGAAGAAGGCTTCGCTGTCCTGTTGCGGATGACGGTCCAGCCGATCCAGCATGTCCGAGATCACCGGCCACGCACGCTTGGCGCCACCGAGTGCCTTGACGACGTTCCCGGCAAAGCTCGGGTGGAGGTCGCCGTGGTAGCTCACCCCCCGGCCTTCCTCGTCCAGGTGCATCAGGACGTGGGCCTGGTCCGGCTTGACGTTCGCCTCGGGCGTGACGGGCCTGCCCTCGCCGTCGAGCGCCTGAAAGAACCGGCCGTCCATCGACACGAGGTCCGATTCCCGCGCCAGGACGGTGTTCGGGCGGGTTCCGGCGGCCACCAGGAGGGCGCGGGCCGCGAGCACGTGTTCGCTGCCATCGCTGTCCGAGAAGCGGACGCCGCTGACGTGGCGGTGCCGGTCGACCTCGGCCGCGACCGGAACCAGCCCCGGCGCCAGGCGGATTCCCTCCTGGAGGGCGAGCGCCACCTCCTCGTGGTTGAGACGGTAGCTCGGCGCCTCGGTCAGGTCCCGACGGTAGGCGATGGTGACCCCGCCCCACGAATCGAGAAGGCTCAGCAGATCCGGCTCGCGGTTGTCCCGGGCCGCCTCTTCGCGCTCCCGGGCTAGCGCCCTTGCATGATCCATGAAGGTGTCGGCAATGACGGCCTCTTCCTCGCTCCACGATGCCCGCACTTGCTCTTCACCGAGTTCGGAAACGAGGATCCGGTAGCGTTCGAGGAACCGTTCGACCTGGCGCGGATAGTAGGCCAGGGCCTCGGTCGCCGTGTCGATGGCGGTCAGCCCACCGCCGATGACGACGGCAGGAAGGCGAAGCTGGAGATTGGCGATCGACACCTGTCTGGCGGCGCCGGTCAGCTGCAGCGCCATCAGAAAGTCGGACGCCATGCGGACACCCCGGGCAAGGGCGTTGGGCATGTCGATGAGTTGCGGGCGCCCGGCTCCGGTGCAGTGCGCGATATGGTCAAAGCCCATGGCGAATGCGCTCTCGATGGTCACCGTGCCGCCGAAACGCACGCCTCCGTACATCCGGAACGACGAACGGCGTTCGAGCTGCAGGCGTATCAGCTTGAGAAAGTTCTTGTCCCAGCGCACCGTGATGCCGTACTCGGCCACGCCGCCGAATCCCGCCATCACCCTGTCATCGAGGGATTCGTGGAGTTCCGTGATGTCGCGTATGGGCCGGAATGCCCTTCGGTTGCCCAAGATGTCGATGCCCGAGACGTCCGGATCGAGGGGCTCGATCTTGAGCCCGTCGATGGCCACGACCGTGTGGCCGTCGTTCTGAAGGTGATGGGCCAGGCTGAAGCCAGCGGGTCCGGTGCCCACCACCAGCACCCGGCGCCCGGACGGCGGGCGTGGCACGGGATGCGTCAGATTGAGAGGGTTCCACCGGGACAGCAGGCTGTAGATCTCGAATCCCCAGGGCAAGGCCAGGACGTCCTTGAGCGTTCGGGTTTCGACCTGCGGAATGTCGACAGGTTCCTGCTTCTGGTAGATGCAGGCCTTCATGCAGTCGTTGCAGATGCGGTGACCCGTGGCGGCGGCGAGCGGGTTGTCAATCATGACGACCGCGAGGGCGGCGAGGCCGTGTCCCCGGGCCTTCAGCAGGTTCATCTCGCTGATCTTCTCGTCGAGAGGACATCCGGCCAGGGGAATGCGGTGGGCCGAGGCGCGGAAGGATGTACCCTGTTTCTCCAGCAGACCCTTCGAACAGCTGTCCTTGCCCTGATTGTGACAGAAGATGCAGTAGTTGGCGTGCGCCATCGCCTGGGTGAGATCCATGCCCTGATCGGTCAGCGTGAATCCCTCCCTGGCACGCAGGTCTTCCGGCGGAGCGGCAAGCATGGTGACGCCGTTCCTGACCTCGGTGACCACCGGCACCAGGCTGTCGGGGTCCGTCCGTCGGGGCAGGTGGAAGAGGGCGCTCTTGCGATACCGCAACATTCCGGTGCGCGAGCGCGTGGCCCACGCCGTGAATCGTTCCGCACAGGCAATCTCTTCCCCGTGGCGCGATTCGTCCTCGAGCCAGCCGAGTACGGCCCTCGAGAAGGAAAGCTCGTCGAAGTTTCCGCCGATCAGCGCCTCGACGTCACGCGTCAGGGCCTCGCCATCGATGCAGTCGATGTCTTCTTCGAGCCGGACACGCGCGGCGCGCCGGCGCACGAAGACAAGCTTGCACTGGTAAACCGGGTCAAGGTCGCGAATCGCCGCGCGTTGGTGGTCAAGTTCGCCGGCAACCCGGAAGAGATCGCCGATGAAATCCTCCACAAAGGGGCCAAGATCGACGAGGAGGTCGGAGTGTTCCTTATCGGAGAGATCTCCGGGTGCTGCCCGGGCGCTCATCAGCCGGTTGAAGAGAGACACATCGGCGCGCTGCAGCGCCTCGCAGAAGGCGTGGTCGAGACGCACGAGCCCTTCACGACTGTAGAGGTCGCAAAAGGCAAGCCCATGGGAGAGGGAAAGTTCGTTCATCGAGGTCCGGCCGGCCACAGCACCGTCACGATGTAGAGAAACACGACGACAATGAAAAGGGGGGCGGCGGAGAGTTGCGGTGACAAAGTCCGGTTGCTATCGTTGTGAGTCATGCTGCATGACGGAGTAGACCATGGCGCTGATGGTGGCCGAATCGGTTGAACGTCCACGCATTCTGCTTCCCGGCATCAGGAGGTTGCCGCCTGGCGTCGAACGCTACGTGGTGCCGGCCGCCGGCTCCGTGGTGGTCACGGTCCTTGCCGGCGACACCCTGAGGATTGTCAACACCGAAGGCGGCCAGACTTGTGAAATCGTTGCGTTCGACCAAGCAGCACGACAGGCCCCCGGAATTCTCGGCCGTCCCGATTCCGGTCCGGCATCCGGTCTTGCGGCCATGTTGACCGAGAGCGGCGAAGCCGCCCGGTCACTGCTCGACACGCTCGCGCGCAAGGGCTGGACGTCACGCTTTGATCACGCAGTGCGCCTCTTTGGCCCCGGTACACCTGCCGGGGCGGATGAGGTGATGCCCGTGGAAGAGGACGGATTCGCCATCGTCGCCGCGCCTGGAGAACCCATGGAGGTCTCGGCGCAGTGGCCGACGACGCCTCTCGAACTCTTCGTCCACCGAAAGGATGCCGCCGTGGCGGCGGAGCGGAGCCTGCCCGATCCCCTTGCCGAACCGCGTGCGGAGTTTCGCATTGCGGCCGGGACCGCCCAGGCCTACGAGGTGAGAGAAGGCGAATACATCCAGGTTCTCGATGTCGAGGGACGCCAGTGTTCCGACTTCCAGACCCTTTCGCTTGCCGCGCTCGACCGGGGGCTGGAACGTGAAATCGATGCGACTGCCACCCGTGTTCTCAATGGTGCGGCCTATCCAGCTCCTGGTCTCTTCTCCAAGCTTTTCGATGGCGACCTCCAGCCCTCGATCGAGATCATCCAGGACACTGTGGGTCGTCACGACAGCTTCAATTTCGCCTGCACGGCGAAGTACTACGACGACGTCGGCTATCCCGGCCACGTGAACTGCACCGACAACATCAACGCCGCGCTCGAGCCTTACGATGTGCGCCCTCGCAAGGGCTGGCAGGCGATGAACTTCTTCTACAACTCGTTGCTCGACGACAGCAATCAGATCTATCTCGACGAGCCGTGGTCACGCCCCGGCGACTACGTGCTGTGCCGTGTGCTTCAGGACTCAGTGTGCGTGAACACCTCGTGTCCTGATGCCATCGATCCCGCCAACGGGTGGAATCCCACGGATATGCTCGTTCGTATCTATCCCGGGGACAATCTCTTCAGGAAGGCGATCGCCAACAGACCCATGCCCGATTCCGACCCCCAGATGACCCGCGAGACAGGGTTCCAAGGACGCACGGCAGAGCGGACACGCAACTATACCGAATACAACGGCTTCTGGCTGCCCACTCACTACAACAACCATGGCGCGATTGATGAATACTGGGCCTGCCGGGAGCGCGTCACCGCGATGGATCTGTCTCCCTTGCGCAAGTTCGAGGTCACCGGTCCCGATGCCGGTGAGCTCATGCAAAGGACCTTGACCCGCAATGTCAGGCGCATGGCCGATCACCATGTCGTTTACTCGGCGATGTGCTACGAACACGGCGGCATGATTGACGACGGGACGCTGTTCCGCCTGTCGGAGACGGGTTATCGCTGGATCGGCGGCACCGATTTCGGCGGTGAATGGTTGCGCGCCAGAGCGAAGGAGTGGGGTTTGCGGGCGTTGGTGCGCAGTTCCACCGATCAGCTTCACAATCTCGCCATCCAGGGGCCGCGCAGCCGCGATCTTCTGGGCGGCGTCGTCTGGACGGCGCCGGCGAACCCGCGTGTCGACGAGATTAACTGGTTCAGGTTCACCGTCGGTCGAATTGGTGACCACAACGGTGTGCCTGTGGTCGTGTCACGGACGGGATACACCGGAGAGTTGGGATACGAGGTGTGGTGCCATCCCCGGCACGCCGCTGAAGTCTGGGATGCCGTGTTCGAGGCCGGTGAGCCCCACGGTATCCTGCCCCTGGGCCTCGATGGTCTCGATCTCCTGCGCATCGAGGCGGGACTGATATTCGCCGGTCAGGAATTCGATGACCAGACGGACCCGTTCGAGGCCGGAATCGGGTTCACGGTGGGGCTGAAGACGACGGAGGAGGACTTCATCGGCCGTCAGGCCCTCGAACGCCGCAAGGCCCACCCTCAGCGCAAGCTTGTCGGGCTTGAACTCGAGGGCAACGAGGCAGCGGCCCATGGCGACTGCGTACGTGTGGGTCGGGCGCAGGTGGGTGTCGTCACGAGCGGCATGCGATCGCCGTTGCTCAATCGCAACATCGCGCTGGCCCGCATGGATGTGAACCATGCTTCGGTGGGTGACGAGGTCGAGGTGGGCAAGATGGACGGACACCAGAAGCGCATTCCGGCGACCGTGGTGCCCTTCCCGTTCTACGATCCGAAGAAGGAACGCCCGCGGTCCTGATCACGGCATCACGGCACCGTCGACGAGTTCCTGGAGCCGCTCGAGAATCACTGCTTCGGTGACGTCCTTGCGGCCGAGATCCTGCCAGTCGGCGGCATAGTCTCCAGCGTGTGGCGCCATGATGACGGCGGCATGGATGTCCCACAACCGCAGGCGATGCGGGTCGAGACCCATGACGCTGCCGTAACGTGCCGTGAAAGCGCGGCAGGCCCTGGTGCCGTGAGTCCACACGAGGTTGGAGCGGGCAATCGCGAGATCGGCAAGAGGATCGCCGATCATGGCATCCTCCCAGTCGATCACCGCGGCAAGTCTGCCACTGCACCACAACACGTTGCCGGTCCAGAAATCGCCGTGGAGAAGCCGGCGCGTGTCCGGTGCGCCGGGAGGCCAGTCGAGACCCGCCGGCAGATCGAGGAGGGTGGACGCCGGAGCATCAGGCATGGTCTGGCGTGGCACGAAGGCGAGCGTGTCGCCGGGTGCGATTGTGTGCAGATCCACGAGGAAACCGGCCATTGCCAGGGCGTGCCCCTCGGGCGGATGCCAGACCGGTTCACCTTCACGGTAGTCAAGAAGAAGCCACGGTGCCTTGCAGGATGGTTCGTGAACCAGTGCACGCGGCACCGGAAATCCGAGGGCCGCCAGATGCGTCAGCAGGCGGAACTCAGCGTCGGCGGCATCCGGATTGGCGCGCAGATTGGCCCTCCCGCACCGGCGCAGCACGAGGCGTGCGGGGCGACCGTCCGAGCGGACGATCTCGAGCAGTGACATGGTGGTGGAACTGCCGCCCTCGAGAGGACGGCAACCACGCAGCTTCGCTCCGGCATCGTACCGGCGGAGGACATCGTCGACACAAGGCGCGCTTGTGTCGACGACATGCGGGAAGGGACTACTCGGCAGCGGCGCCGGCTTCCTCGAGCAGGCGATCCGCCAGGGCCTTCTTTTCCTCGGCCGACATCTTCTTCACCTCGTTGTCGATGGACCGCTGATTGATGGACGTATTCCAGTAATCGAGGGAATCGAAGCCGAGAAGCGCGTGCTTGCCGACAAACTGGCGGAGAACCTCGTTGGTCGGACCCATGACCCAGCCGGCCTTGGCGTCGCGCAGCAGGCGTTCCATGCCGAGGCCCGCCTTGTAGGCGGTGCCGCCGCAGGCGTGGAGCATCTTGTCCGAAACCTCGTGCACATTCTTGGCCGCCTGGAACTTGACCTGCCAGAGCTGGTTGAGCAGGTCGGAGCGGGGCACGGCCTCCAGATCCCGGTGAATCGACCAGTCACAGTTTCCGGTGAGTTCGTCGAGGGCCTTGGCAAGGCCGAATGTCATCATCCTGCTGGCATTGGTGCCGATGATCGCTTCCCCAACGTAGTCCTGGATGGTGGGGTAGTCGCACACCCGCAAGCCGACGTCGACATGCCGTTTGCGCGTCGTGTGCCTCTTGGCGATATCGATCATGCCCATGGCAATGCCGTTCCAGGAGCACGAGGAGTTGAGAAGGAAGAACGGGTCCACGGTCTCGTCGTTGGAGACCGCGCCGTCGCCCTTGGGACCCACAAGACGGTTCTTCGGGATGGTGACGCCGTCCACCAGGAGCGCCCCCGACTGGTTGCCGCGCATGCCCATGCCGTCCCAGCCGGCGACATCGGCCTCGACCTCGTCGGCCAGGATCATCCACACGGAGAGATCCGAATAGTCGCCGCCGAAATCCGGCGACGTGGTCTGCACGATGTACCAGTCGGCAAAGCCGCCCGACGTCGTCCAGGAAGCCTTCTTGGTGACCTTCCAGCCGTCCTCGGTCGCCTCGGCCCCCGACGAGACCGGGTACCAGAAATGCGAGCCCGTTTCGGGATCGGAATAGGACAGGGTTCCGACCAGCACGTCCCGATCGAGACGTGACACGATATCCCTGATGGCTTCGTTGTCGTGGTAACGGAAGAGAGCGGCCGAACAGGCGCCATAGTGCATGGTGAGGCACATCGCCGTCGACGGACAGCCGTAACGGGCCACGGTTTCCACGACCATGCACATGGCGACGTGACTCTCGCCCATGCCGCCGAGCTCCTCGGGAACGAAAAGGCCGAGAAGGCCCTTGGACGCGAGGGCCTCGAAATTCTTGCGCGGAAAGATGAAGCCGCGATCCGATTCGACGGCGTTCACCCTGAGTGTGGTCCGGCACAGCTCGATGAGTTCCCTCTGGATCTCCTGCTGCCGTTCGGTCAGGAAGAACTGCGGGTCGTATTCGTAGCCGATTCCCCAGAACTCCTCGTCACCCCACTTCTTGACGTCATCGCTCATCACCTGCTCCCTCGACACGTGTGGATTTGCTCTTTGGCTCCGTTTGCCGGGCTGACGAATCTCTAGCATCCGGCGGGACG
>JAJEHK010000316.1 GCA_022823765.1 Alphaproteobacteria bacterium
AGGAACGTGGCATGCGTCTGAGGAGTCTTCACCCGGGCCAAGTCGGCTGCCGGGGAACGCTTCAACACACGTTGATGTCGTCGATACCTGAGACGATGTGGCTGACAATTCCGTAGTCGCGGGCCTCTTCCGGAGTGAGCCAGTGGTTGCGGTCCGTGTCTCTGGCCACCTGCTCGAGCGACTGTCCTGTCTCGCTTGCAATGACCTGGTTGAGACGATCGCGCATCTTCAGGATCTCCCGGGCCTCGATTTCCATGTCGACGGCACTGCCACCGATGCCACCCATGGGCTGGTGAAGCAGGAACCGGGTGTTGGGGGTGCAGTAGCGCCTTTCCCGTGCAGCGGCGAGGTAGATATGGACACCCGCACTGGCCACCCAGCCGGTTCCGATGACCGTCACCGGGGCACCGATGAAGCGGATCATGTCGTGAATGGCATCGCCCGACTCGACATGGCCTCCCGGTGAACTGATCACCAGGCGGATGGGTTCATGCGAGGTCTCGCTCAGCGCCAGGAGCTGCGCGGTCGTCTCGCGCGCCACCTTTTCGTTGATCTCGCCGAAGAGCAGGACCAGGCGGGAGTCGAAGAGGATCTTCGCCGCTGCGGCAGTCTTGTCACGGGAGTCCCGTTCGTCTTCAGACAGCACCGGTGTTGTCATGCGCGCCGTATCCGCTTGAATGGGAGCTGACGAATAGCAGTCCCGGGGTGGTCAGGAAAGCCCCATGAGGGAGCGGGCGTACTCCTGTGCTTCGAAGGGCTTGAGATCATCAGCTCCCTCACCGACGCCGATGGCGTGCAGGGGAAGCTGGAATCGTTCACCGAGGCCGACGACGACACCGCCCCGTGCCGAACCATCGAGCTTGGTGACGATCAGTCCGGTAATGTCGCACGCATCACGGAAGGTCTCGACCTGGGCGTGGGCATTCTGGCCGGTTGTCGCATCGACGACGAGAACCCGGTCGTGAGGCGCTTCGGCATCCAGCTTGCCAAGAACCCGCCGGATCTTAACCAGTTCGTCCATCAAATGGCGCTTGTTGTGGAGACGGCCGGCAGTGTCGACGAGAAGGAGGTCTGCGTCGCGAGATTGCGCCGTCTGGTAGGCCGTATAGGCAAGGGCTGCAGGATCGCCGCCCTCCTTGCCGCTGACCACGGTGGCGCCGGTCCGCCGGCCCCAGATCCCGAGCTGTTCAATGGCTGCCGCCCTGAAGGTGTCGCCGGCGGCCAGCACAACCGCAAGACCCTTTTCCCGGTGATGTTGCGCGAGTTTGCCGATCGTCGTGGTCTTTCCCGTCCCGTTGACTCCCATCACGAGGACGACATGGGGTCGATTGGCGGGATCGGGACTGAGCGGCTCGGCAAGTGGCCCGAGAATGCGGGCGATGTGTTCGGCAAGATCGCCGCGCACCTCCTCATCGGTCACTTGCCGGTTGAACCGATGACGTGACAGTTCCGCCACCAGGGTAGCTGCCGTGGTCACACCGATATCGCTTTCGATCAGCGCGTCCTCAAGTTCCCCCAGGGCGGTGCTGTCGAGCTTCCTCGAGTTGACGATCGCACCGATCGAATCCTTCAGTCTGTCCGAAGAACGCGTGAGCCCGGCACGTAGCCGGGCAAACCAGCCGTCAGTGCTCAAGAGTCGGTTCCGAGAGAAGCCGATCACCGTCGCGGCCGGTGAGGACGAGCTTATGGATGCTGCCCGCCGCGAGGTCCGCGCGCGTCACCACCGGAGCATAGTGTTCCGTGCGACCTCGCCCCGGGGCTTCCACGAGAACGGCAGAGGTGGAGCCAACAAGGGAATCAAGACAGGAGGAAGCGGCCGCGGCACCGGCCTGGCGCAGCCTCGCCGCACGTTCCTTTCTCACGTGGCGCGGAAGAGACGGCATTCTTGCTGCAGGTGTTCCGGGCCGCTCGGAGTAGGGAAAGACGTGGAGCCATGTCAGGCCACAGTCGCCCACGTGGGCCAGGGTATTGGCAAACATGTCCTCCGATTCGGTGGGGAATCCGGCTATCAGATCGGCACCGAACACGATCTCGGGACGCAGCCGGCGCACCTTCCGGCAAAACCGGACAGCGTCCGGTGGCGCATGACGGCGCCTCATGCGCTTGAGAATCATGGGATCACCCGCCTGAAGCGACAGGTGGAGGTGTGGCATGAGGCGCTCCTCGGAAGCGATGGCATCGAGGAGCGTTTCGTCGACCTCCGCGACATCCAGGCTGGTCAGCCTGAGCCGGGGCAGTTCGGGTACGCCGGCGAGGATGGCGCGGACAAGGTTACCGAGGCGGGGCCGGTCCGGGAGGTCCTGACCCCATGCCGTGATGTCGACACCGGTCAGCACCACCTCGTTGCACCCGGACGAGACGATGTTGCGAACGTCATTGATGACATCCTCGGTCGGGCGGCTTCTCGAGGGGCCGCGGCCGCGGGGGATGATGCAGAACGTGCAGTGATGATCACAACCGTTCTGCACCTCGACGGGAGTCCGGGCCCTCGCTGCCGGGGGAACGGTTTGCAGAGAGGCCGGCGTCGTGGTCCACGTCTCGCGTCGGGTCTTGATGTTGTTGGCCACGACACGGTCGATTTCCGGCATGGCGGCCCATGCCTGGCGGTCGACTTCGCTGGCGCAGCCGGTGGCGACGATGATGGCCGACGGATTCTCGCGGCGCAGCCGGCGCACCATCTGGCGAGCCTGACGCTCGGCTTCGGCCGTCACGGCGCAGGTATTGACGATGATCGTGTTCTCCACACCGCCCGACTCCAGGTGACGGGACATGAGTCCCGCCTCCCGGGCGTTGAGGCGGCAGCCGAAGTTCACCACATGGCTCATGCCGTGATCTCCGGCATGAGGGTTCCCCTGCACACCAGGCGGGCCGGACCGGCCATGTGAATGTGTCCGTTCTCGCGCCAGTCGAGGTCGAGGTCGCCGCCGGGCAGGGCCACGGTCACCTGGCGCAGGGTGAGGCCACGCCGGTGGCCGGCCAAGGCGATGGCGCAGGCCGCAGACCCGCAGGCGAGCGTGGCGCCGGCCCCCCGCTCCCAGACCCGCGCCCGCACTCTCGACTCCGTCTCGACCGTGGCGAAGCTGATGTTGGCCCGTCGCGGGAAGAGAGAGTGTCCTTCGAGGAGCGGTCCGGTCGTCGCAAGGTCAACCGCATCGCAATCCTCGACGAAGAGGACGGCATGCGGATTGCCGATACTGACGCAGGCGGCAGGCGAAGGCGCGGCATCGCCGAGATCAACCTGAAGCGTGTCAGTCGGACTCGCCAGCGGGACGTCCCGCCAGCCGAACCGCGGGCAGCCCATGTCAACGTCGAACATCTCCACTCCACGCCGGCGCGCCTTCAGCAGGCCGGACCGTGTTTCGATGCCGGCGTCATCCCTTCCGGTCTCTTCCATGATCAGCCGGGCGACGCAGCGGGTTCCGTTGCCGCAGGCCTCGGCCTCGTTGCCGTCAGGATTCCAGATGCGCATGAAGGCGTCGCCCGTGATCGAAGGCTCGAGACGGATGAGCTGGTCGCATCCCACACCGACGTGGCGATCGGCAATCGTGCGGATCGCGCATGCGGGAAGCGGCGCGGCACGCTCCCGGGCGTCGATGATGACGAAGTCATTGCCCAGGCCGTGCATCTTGACGAAACTGACAGGATCCATGGCTGTTGCTATATAGGGGCGGACGCCACCGGCGTCCATGCCCACCTGGCAGACGAGGTGATCCCGATGACGACGCTCAATCGCCTGCCGGTTCTCGAAAGGCGGCGCATTCAGGCAGAGGTGGTCAAACCGCTCTGGCAGGCCATGAAGGCCGAGGTTGGCGAGGCAGGCGCGCGCCGGATCCTTTCATCGGCGATTGTCGAGGCGGCCATCACCGAGGGACGCGAGTTCGCCGAGAAGCACGGGGGTCCAGGAGGACTCCG
Organism: Alphaproteobacteria bacterium; assembly: GCA_022823765.1. Lineage (GTDB taxonomy): Bacteria > Pseudomonadota > Alphaproteobacteria > SP197 > SP197 > SP197. Next base: position 3,913 of record JAJEHK010000316.1, read on the forward strand.
CGGGTTTCTGTCCTTCCAGCATCTCTGGGATGCCGATGGCGCCCTCGAGACCGAAGTCACGCGCAGCACGCAAGACGAGTACGTCTATCGAGTCACGCGGTGCCGCTATGCCGAGATGTACAGGGAGATGGGGCTGGCAGATATCGGTTTCGAACTCTCCTGCAATCGCGATGCAACCTTCGCGACAGGCTATGATCCGCGCATCCGCCTCAGGCGCACGCAGACGATCATGCAGGGCGCGGACCACTGCGACTTCCATTATCGGATGGCCCGGGAAGAGACCTGAGCCCTTAAGGGGAGTGCCCATGTTCGACAGGCTCACCAGCAACCTCGAGGGAATCTTCACCCGACTGCGGCGCAAGGGTTCCCTGCGCGAGAGCGACATCGATGCTGCCCTGCGCGAAGTGCGTGCCGCCCTGCTTGAAGCCGATGTCGCGCTCTCTGTCGCCAGGCAGTTCGTCGAGACGGTCCGCGAGCGGTCACGTGGTGCGGAGAGGCTGCCGGGTGTCAATCCTGCCCAGCAGGTCATCAAGCTCGTGCATGACCACCTGGTGGAAACGCTCGGGTCCGAAACCACCGGACTTGATCTGGCCGGCAATCCTCCCGTCGCCATGATGCTGGTCGGTCTCCAGGGTTCCGGCAAGACCACGACCACGGCCAAGATCGGGCGCTGGCTCCAGGAAGGAGAGGGGAAAAGAAAAGTCCTGATGGCTTCCCTGGATGTCCGCCGTCCGGCGGCCCAGGAGCAGTTGGCGGTTCTTGGAGAACAGGCGGGAGTAGAGACCCTGCCGATCGTTGCCGGAGAAGGTCCCCTTGCCATTGCCCGGCGCGCCCTCAAGGCAGCACGACGCAGCGCCACCGATGTCGTTCTCCTCGATACCGCAGGCCGGCTCCACATCGACGATGAACTGATGGAGGAACTGGCAAGCGTCAGGGAGCTGGCCTCACCCCGTGAAGTGCTGTTCGTGGCGGATGCCATGACCGGGCAGGATGCGGTCAACAGCGCCAGGTCATTTCACGAGAGCGCCGGTGTCACCGGTATCGTGCTCACCCGTATCGACGGTGACGCCCGAGGAGGAGCTGCCCTCTCGATGCGGCAGGTCACCGGGTGTCCCATCAAGCTGATGGGAACCGGCGAACAGCTCGACAAGCTCGAACCTTTCCACCCCGACCGCCTGGCCGGCCAGATTCTCGGCATGGGCGACGTCGTGAGCCTGGTGGAAAAGGCGGCCCGGGTGGTGGAAGAGGAGGATGCGCAGAAGCTGGCAAGGAAGATGGAGACCGGACAGGGGCTCGACTTCGACGACCTGCGCCTGCAGATATCTCACCTGCGCCGGATGGGCGGCATGCAGGGCCTTCTCGGATTGCTGCCCGGCGTTGCCCGGGCGCGCCGGGAGATGGAAGCCTCGAAACTCGACGAGTCCGCGCTCGGCCGCATCGAGGCGATCCTCTCATCGATGACGCCCGCCGAGCGCCGTGATCCGCGCATCATTCACGCAAGCCGCAAGAAGCGCATAGCCGCCGGTTCGGGCACCCGCATCCAGGATGTCAACAGGGTCATGAAAATGCATGCCCAGATGAACGGCAGCATGAAGAAGGTCCGCAGGATGGCGAAGAAAGGCCAGCTCCCGCCCGGCTTCGAGATGCCGGATTCCGGGAATCCATTGTCCGGCCTCGACATGCCGGGCGGACTCAAATTCCCCTGAACGGGACCCGTTCCTCCGATCCAGATGACAGCACCGGGGCTTGAGCCCCGGTGCTGTCTGGTCAGGAGGAGATCAGGAACCTGCCATGGCCGCGTCGACCATGGGCTGCCAGACGTCAACGTTGTTGTCGAGCCACTGGTTCGTCACCTCGATGAGGTCCTGTTGCTGGTTGTCGATCAGGTCCATCATGATTTCCTGGGGACCATTCGCGAGGGTGAAGTTCTCCAGGAACCGGGCGGCGACGGGCCACTCATCGTGGATTCCGGGCCACACGACCTTGAAGATGCGCGGCTTGTGGAGGCTGTACTGGTTCACCAGATCCTCGGGCATGTCGATCCAGCCGGTCTCATGAACCGACAGCACCCAGTGGGGAGCCCAGAACATCATGACAAGCGGCGCCTGGCGATCCATTGCCGAATTGAGTTCCGCGATCATCGTTCCCTCACTGCCGGCCGGCACGACGTCGAAGGGCAGGTCCTGCTCGCGAATGAGATCGCCGCCGCGGCTGCGCCATTCCGACGGATAGTCGAGGAAGCGGCCATTGGGCATGGTCTCGGCGGTGGCAAAGATCTCGTGGCAATCGAGGAAAGCCTCCCAGGCGGGCAGGCCCGGGCACTCCTCCTCGACATGGAGCGGATAGAGCCAACCTTCCCGGGCATCGAGTCCCAGATCACCGATGTCGACGATATCGCCCTCCTCGATCAGGACCGGATAAAGGTCACCCAGGTTGTTATCCCACAATTCGAGCGAATAGGTGATCTCGCCATCGGCGATACCCTGTGCCGCCGCCAGTGCGGAGACGGCCACGTATTCGACGTCGTAGCCCATGCGCCGGAGAATCTCCCCTGCGACGGTCGTGGATATCTGAGCGCCGGTCCAGTTGTGCAGTGGAGCAATGATCGGCCTCTCCGACTCGGGCACGTCCGCGCCGGCCGGACCCGTGAACATGAGGGCGACACCGGCGGCGAGCAGAAACTTCTTTGCAATTCCCATGACTTCAAACTCCATTATCTTCAATTCACGTGTGACGGCGACTCTGCACCGTCTCGTCCGACAATGCGAGTCGCACCTTCCGTCCCGAGGGTGTATTGATCCTGCGAGTGACACGACGGAGTTCAAGGGGCATGAGCCGGGCGACAATCAATGCGATGTGCGCTGTCTTTCCGGGCGCGATGGACACGGACCCCTGGGGAGACGGCCACGATGCCTGGAAGATCGGCGGCAAGATGTTTGCCTGCATGGGGGCATCCGATGAAGGCGTTTCCGTCAAGACCGACAGCATCGAGACCGCGACGATGCTGATTGATGCGGGCATCGGCAGGAAGGCGCGGTACTTCCACCGCTCGTGGATCAACCTGCCCTTTGACTGTGCGGAAGACCACCTGTGGCAGCGCCTTGCCGTGTCCTACCGCATCGTGCGTTCAGCACTCCCGGCCCGGGTGCGAGCCGGACTTCCGCCTGAGGAGGATCCGGCGCTCTTGCGTTCGAGATACCAGGCAGCAAGGGCCACTTAGCATCTAGATTTCCTTTCCCGGAATGTCGGGAAATCAGGACGCGATGCGGTCGAGGTACCAGTCGGTGAAGGCTGCAGTGTAATCCTCCAGGACCGCATAGGGCCCGGGGGAATAGCGCGCGGAGTTCACGCCCTTCTGGTTGTCGATGATGATCTTCGTGTCCTCGACGGTGGTGACATCCCACATCCAGATCAGCCGCTTGAGATCGACGTCCCGTTCGAGGTCTGCATCGGCGCGAACGTGCCAGGTGACGAGGACCTCGCTGAATTCCGGCGTGACGGGCGTGAAGCGGAACATCGTGAGGTGATCGGCACACAGGTAGGCATAGGAGAGCGGGCCAAGCGTGAAGGCGCTCTCGCCACCATCCCAGTGTTCAAGGGCGCCAAGCATGGGAGCGACGGGCTGTCCGTCCTCCGAAAGCGTGACGTAGCCCTCGCGAATGGGCTGGCGCCACACACTGTGAGGCTGACGTGGGTCACCGATGTCGCCATCCGACCAGCCCACCGGTAGGCCGAGCTTCCTCGCCTTCTCGGCCCAGGCCTCGACCACCGGGCGGTACGTATTCGGACCGCGTTCGTGCGCCATCACGTAGGCATTGACCATCGTGTACTCGGGGTGGGCCGGTGAGCAGTGATAGCACTCGCGGAAGTTGTCGACGACGAGTTTCCAGTTGGCGTAGGTCGGGTAGACCTCACGGTGCACGATCTTCGTGTCCCTCAGGTGATGCTGCCCGGCATAGGTATCTAGCAGGTCGGCAATGCCGCTGAAGTCCGCGACGTGCGGATCGTCGGCGCCCGCCAGGCAGATGAAGATGAGACCGTGGGCGACACGAACCGAGCATTCATGGAGCGGGTAGTCCGCCTTGCTGAATCCTTCGGGCATGGAGCGTGCGGCGATGAGACGGCCATCGAGATCATAAGCCCAGGCATGATAGGGGCACACCAACTTGCCGGCATTGCCGCGTTCCTCAAGGCAGATGCGGCTGCCGCGGTGCCGGCAGACATTGAAGAAGGCGCGCACCACCTGATCGCGTCCACGCACGAGGATGATGGATTCCTCGCCGATCTGGTACACGAGGTAGTCGCCCTTCGAGGGGATCTCGCTCTCGTGGGCGACATAGAGCCAGGATCTGGAAACGACCTTCTCCATGTCCCTTCTGAAGATCCCGGGATCCCGGTAGAACGGCTGTTCCAGGGTGAATCCGGATCGTTGCCGGGCGATCAGTTCGTCCACCGCAGGGATGTCGTGCACCTGCATTGTCACCTCCCGTCGATGCGGCAATCTACCCTATCTCGCGCCGGAACAGGAAGTCCGGTGGCGCAACGCGACGGCGGCATCAGGGACTGGAGCGCAATCTTCCAGGAAGGGGTGCCGAGGCCTCGTTCTTGCGGGGCTGGAAGGGATTTCTCACTCATTGGATCGAGGTGACCATGCAGGCGGTCCGGTCACGAGATTCATGGCTCTTTCCCTCGCCAGCGCAAGGCCGTTGTCGTCGAGCCTGGAGGCGAGATCGGCAAGAAGCTGCCGGGAATAGAGATAGTCGGCGCCGGGACCGGTGTTCTCCAGGGCGACCATGGCCCAGGCGCAGGCCTCTACCGCGTCGGCGGCAACGCCGTCGCCCGCGGCGTATCGTCTGGCCATGTCGTGCTGGGCGGCCAGCAGTCCCCACCTGGCCGCATCGAGGATCTGATCACTGGCTGAAACGCCCGGCGGACGCACGTAGTTCACCCCTGGGGTGGTGTTCCCGAGGACGAGAAGAGCGTCTGCCGAGCCGGCGGTTTCGGCTCGCGCGAGGAGCTGACCCTTCAGGTTGTTGATGAAGAACGTTCCCCATCCTTCGGTCAGCATTGCTGCCAGGGACCAGATGGCCCGGGGGTGACGGTGGCGTGCGGCAACGAGGTACCAGTCGGTTGCATGCTCGATGTGGGGGATGCCGATCCTGCCGAACCTTACCATGTCGCCCATGAGCAGGGCGGCCTGGGGTTCGCCGTTGTCGGCCAGGGGTTTCAGGATGTCGCGGGCCTTCCGATACTCGCCCTGGCGAATGAGCAGCCGGGCTTCCGTTACGCCAGATGAGTCGGACCCGGCCCAATCACCTGGCCACGTCGTGTCAGGAAAACTGCGGTCGACGACCAGCGTCATGATCCATGTTTCCGGAGGTGTGCCTTCGATGATGATGGCGACGCCATCACGCACCCGCACCAGCCTCTTCCCGGAACCGGGCCAGCCGAGCCAGGATTCGTAGAACAGGCTGTAGAGCCACGACGCCATCGGTGTCAGGCTGACCGGTCCGGCTTCCATGGGCGGCATGGGTGGCAGGGACGATGGCAGGGTTACCATCAGGCTGGCGATACTGGCAGCGAGCTCGAGGCGAGCGTCGAGCCCTTCCCAGGGGGCGGACATCACAAACTGGACCTGTGTCAGTCCCGACCCGCTTTCGAACATGATGATGCTGAAGGTCCGCGCCGGGTCGTCCGGCGTCCCGGGACGGCCCACGAGGAGCGGACCCACGTGGGGATCGTCGATGGCTTCAAAGTCCGCTGCGTCGATCAACCCGCTGGCAACGGCGGCATGGATCACTTCAGTATTCGTGACCGGAAGCGCCGGCTCGTCCTCTGACGCGGGACAAAGCACAGGCCCGAGGACGAACCCGAGAAGGGCTACGAACCCCCGGGTCCTGGATCCACATGACGAAAAAGGGCGGGTCATGGATAGCCGACAGGTGGAAAGTCAGGCATCTGGGTTACCGATGTCGTTTGCCGTTCGCTTGAGTCGTTTTCATATTGCGCGAGTATGATCTAGTCTGCACGTAGCGATTCCACATCCCTGCGGAGGCGGTCGCAGGTATTTAGGCCCGGCAGCGGGCCTGAGGGCCGGGGGAGTTTGGGATCTTGGTGAAACGTTCGGGACGAGGTGAATGACGGACAGCACGCACAGACCGGATCACGGGAGCAACGAGCCCCAGGTCCGGTTCGAGAACGTCCAGAAGACCTATGACGGAGAGGTTCTCGTAGTCAAGGACCTCAATCTGGCGATCGAGAAGGGCGAGTTCCTCACTCTTCTAGGACCGTCCGGGTCGGGCAAGACGACGACACTCATGATGCTCGCCGGGTTCGAGTCGACCACCCATGGCGACATTGTGCTCAATGGGCGCTCGCTGCGCCTGGTGCCGCCGCACAAGCGGGATATCGGCATGGTTTTCCAGAACTACGCCCTGTTTCCCCACATGACGGTTTACGAGAATCTCGAGTTTCCCCTGCAGTGCCACAAGGTTGAAAAGTCCTCCCGGGAGAAGAAGATCGCCGATGCCCTCGCCATGGTGGAACTCACGGGATTCGAGCGGCGCCGGCCGGCACAGCTCTCCGGTGGTCAGCAGCAGCGCGTCGCCCTGGCGCGTGCTCTCGTGTTCGAGCCCCAGATCGTCCTCATGGACGAGCCGCTGGGCGCTCTCGACAAGAAGTTGCGCGAGCAGATGCAGATCGAGATGAAGCACATTCACCAGAACGTGGGCCTGACATTCGTCTACGTCACACATGACCAGAGTGAGGCGCTGACAATGTCGGACCGCATCGCGGTCTTTGATGATGGTGTCATCCAGCAGCTTGATGCGCCTGAGGAACTCTATGAGCGGCCGAAGAACGCCTTCGTTGCCCAGTTCATCGGCGAGAACAACCGGCTCAAGGGCAGGATTACGGAGCTCACAGAGGGCCTCTGTCTTGTCGAACTCCCCAGCGGGCACACGATCAGGGCCCTGCCGGTCAATGTTACCGAGGTGGGGCAGGAGACCACCCTGTCACTGCGTCCCGAGGTCGTGGTGGTCGGCGCCACGGAAAACGACGGTTGCGACGACGTCTTCACGGCAGTGGTGCAGGAACAGATCTACATGGGTGACCACACCAGGGTACGCATGGAGGTTTTCGGCCACGACGATTTCGTCGTCAAAGTGCCACGTGGTGCGGGCCTTGGCGGTCTCGAACCCGGACAGGAAATCGGAATCGGCTGGCGGTCTGGCGACTGCCGGGCGCTGGATGCCGCCTGACATGACAGGGGGCATCCTTCAGGCCGCGTTTGACGCGGCGCATGAAGCAGGGTCTTCGTGACCGTGCAAGACATGAACAACGTCCTTTAAAGGGAGACGACAATCATGAAGGGAATATTGAGAGTTTCAGCCGCGGTCCTTGCCGGCGCCGCGCTGGCGGGCCTGCAGGCTCCGTCAACCGTCCTGGCCCAGGACACGGTGACCGTGGCTTCCTGGGGTGGCGCCTATTCCGCCAGCCAGCGCGGGGCCTACTACGAGCCTGCGGCCAAGGAAATCGACATGACCGTCCTCGAGGACGAGTGGGGCGGCACCCTGTCGGAGATCCGCGTCCAGGTCGACAGTGGCGAATACAAGTGGCACGTCATCGACTCGGAGTCGGGAACCGCCATGGCCGGTTGTGACGAGGGCCTTCTCGCAGAACTCGACTGGGAGATGCTCGGCGGCATGGACCGCTTCTTCCCGGGTGCGGCACTCGACTGTGGGGTGGGTACCATCTCATGGGCGACCATCTATGCCTATGATGGCGATGCCTATTCCGGCGACAACGTTCCGACCACGATCGCTGACTTCTTCGATCTCGAAGCCTTCCCGGGCAAGCGTGGCCTCTATGCCAACAGCCCGGCCGCATCGATCGAAATGGCACTCATGGCTGACGGCGTTCCCGCTGACGAGGTCTATGCCTACCTGCGCGACAACGATGAAGAGGCGCTTAACCGCGCTTTCGCCAAGCTTGAATCGATCAAGCACGAGGTCATCTGGTGGGATACCGGCGCCATGGCGCCGCAGCTTCTTTCTGACGGCGAGGTTTCCATGACCACCGCCTGGAACGGACGCATCTACAATGCGGTCGTCAAGGAAGGAAAGAACTTCGTCATCGTCTGGGACGGACAGACCATCGACTATGATCACTGGGTCATTCCAGCCGGACATCCGGAGTATGATCTCGCCATGAAGTTCGTTGAGTATGCCAGCCGTCCTGAAGTCATGGCGCGTCAGTCCCAGTTCATCTCGTACGGCCCGACGACCGCCGAGGCGGGTGCACTCATCAATCCGGACATTCTGCAGCACTTGCCGACCGCTGCGGCCAATCTCGCGAATGCCCTGTGGGTGGACACCGTCTGGTGGGCTGACCATGAAGAAGAGCTGACCGAGCGCTTCCAGGTCTGGCGTTCGCAGTAACGTTCGAGTTTCAGGGAAAACCGGGACGTCATCGTCCCGGTTTTCCCTGTCGTTTCTTTAGGCAGTCCGGAGACGCCAGGACATGGTGGCAACCACAGGCAGCCATGACGTGATGCGCACCGCCGACGGCGTGCCGCTGAGGATCAAGCTCAGGCGCGCGGAGCGCATGCGCAAGGTGTGGGCGATCGCTCTCGTCGCACCGCTCTTCGTGTTTCTCGTGGTCGGGTTCATCCTGCCAATCATTTCCCTGCTGTCACTTTCCGTCGAGGATCCGGATCTCACGTCAGGGTTCCCGCGTACGGCGGAACTGTTCCAGGAATGGGATGGCGAGGGATTTCCTCCACCGGAGGCCATGACCACCTTTGCCGAGGAACTCTCCATCGCCGATCGCGGCCAGTTCGGCCGTGCGGCCAAGCGGCTCAACTATGACATCAGCGGCTTCAAGTCGATGGTCAAGAAGACCGCCCGCAAGTCCGAAGAGCTTGCGCTGCTTCCCCCCGATCAGATCCACGATGGCTTCATCAAGATCGACAAGGACTGGAGTGACCCTGCCTACTGGTATGCCATCAAGAACGCCTCTGACTACTACACCGACTACTACCTCCTGTGGTCGCTCGACCTGCAACGCGACAAGGAACGCGAGATTGTCAGTGTCTCGCCCGACAGAGCCATCTACGTCGACGTTCTCCTGCGGACCATCGAGATCAGTTTCGCGGTCACCCTGCTGTGCTTCCTGCTCGGTCTGCCGATTGCCTATCTCCTGGCGACATTGCCGACACGCATCAGCAACCTGCTGCTGATTCTCGTTCTTCTGCCGTTCTGGACATCACTGCTGGTGAGGACGACCTCGTGGCTCGTGCTGCTGCAGAATGAGGGGTTGATCAATGACATGGCGTTGTGGATGGGCCTGTGGAACGAACCGCAGGAACTGATCCGCAACCGGTTCGGTGTCTACGTGGCAATGGTTCACATTCTCCTGCCGTTCATGGTGCTGCCCATGTACAGTGTGATGAAGACCATCAACCCCTGGCACATGCGGGCTGCGGCATCCCTCGGAGCGCCAGGCTGGAAGGCCTTTCTGAAAGTCTACTTTCCCCAGTGCATGCCCGGAGTTGCGGCGGGAACGCTGCTCGTCTTCATTCTTTCGCTGGGGTACTACATCACACCGGCGCTGGTCGGCGGGCCCGGCGATCAGATGACCAGCTACTGGATCGTCCAGAACATGGGGCGTACGGCCAACTGGGGACTTGGCGCGGCCTTGTCCGTCGTGTTGCTGCTGCTCACTATTGTCATGTTCTTCATCTACAACCGTTTCGTCGGTGTTGACCGGCTCAAGGTGAATTGACCATGGCCATGCCGTCCTACGCCACGACACTTGACAGGATCTGGTATGTCACGTTCCGCGTGATCTGTGGCCTGGTCTTCGCCTTCCTGTTCATACCGATCATCGTGATCATCCCGCTCAGCTTCAATTCCGAGCCCTACTTTACATACCCCATGCCAGGTTACTCGCTGCGCTGGTACGAAGAGTTCTTCACCAGCCCGCAGTGGTTGCTGGGCCTCCAGAACAGTATCATCGTTGGCATCTTTGCGACCCTGGTGGCGACGGTGCTGGGAACCCTGGCGGCACTGGGTCTCAATCGCGCCGAGTATCCGGGAAAAACCACGATCCTCGCGGTCCTCATCTCTCCCATCGTCGTGCCGATCGTCATCACCGCGGCCGGCATGTTCTATTTCTATGCCAAGCTCGGACTGACCGGGACGCTTGCCGGGCTCGTGTTCGCCCACGCAACGATCGGTGTGCCGTTCGTCGTCATCACCGTTTCGGCCACCCTGGCGGGTTTCGATTACAATCTCATCCGGGCCGGTGCGAGTCTGGGGGGTGACCCCTTGCGCGTCTTCTTCCGAATCACCCTGCCTCTCATCCTCCCGGGGGTGGTGGCCGGCGCACTCTTCGCCTTCATCACGTCCTGGGATGAACTGGTCATCGCGATTTTCCTTGCCAGCACAGAAGAGCACACGCTCCCGAGACGTATGTGGTCGGGCATCCGCGAACTTCTTTCACCGACCATCATGGCAGTGGCTACCATGCTCATTATGACATCGGTTCTGCTGATGATCGTGATGGAACTCCTGCGCCGCCGCAGTGAAC
>JAJEHK010000299.1 GCA_022823765.1 Alphaproteobacteria bacterium
TGGCGGTGGCGACACCGGCGATGTTTCCGGTTCCCACAGTGGCCGAGAGTGCTGTCATCAGGGCATTGAAGGGCTTGACTTCGCCCTCTCCGACTGCGCCTCCCTTGTCAAAGAGTAGTCGGAATCCGTACCCCACCTTGCGCCACGGCATGAACAGCAGACCCACGGTCAGCAACACACCCGTGACTCCCAGCGCCCCCAGCATGGGCGGGCCCCAGGCGAAGGCGTTGATCGAATTGATGATCGAATTCAGACGGTCCATCCCGTTTCTCCCGTATCCCCTCTTGTGCTCAAGAGGGGCACCTGGCCAGCTCTTGAGGGGGTCTGATTTCACCATGCACGGTATCCGACAGAGATATTTGCGTCCACACGGCCGCCCAGAGATTTTTGGCACCCGCTCGCGTGGCACCATCCGCATCAAGGGGGCTGTCCCGGGCCACCCACCGCGACCCAGGAGTTTGCGGCAGACCGTCGAATCAGTGGTTTCGGGCCATGATCGGACGGTTGTGTGCCGTGACGCTGTCATGCGGGCGATCGGCGGCATGCCACAGGGTGGGGCCGTTGCCGCGGCATCCGACGCCAGAGGGATCAACCGGTCTCGGACAGGTATTGACTGTGTGCCAGCCGGGTTTGGCGCTCTTTGACTCTGATGACTGCCAGAACCATGATCACCACCAGGCGAGAAAGACCCGGGCTGGTGGGGGGCTGGAGGATCCAATTCATGGTATCGTCGCGCCCGACGATGCGTTGTGCGTGGAGGCACAGGATGTCGTCGATCTGGTCGGGTCGGAGCAGCGGCACGAAGGCCGAGCCCTCAAGTTCGGGCGGGATTGCGAAGCGGCGGTTGTGGTCGGGCAGATAGGTGTCGTTGATGAAGCGGTTGGCGGCTTCGATGGTGGTGATGCTGGCGAGTCGAGTTCCTTGACCATGCGGTCCTGGAGGATGTCGGCGGCGCGCTCCGAGCAACCTCTCGCCTCCGGCGAATAGGCGGCGATGTGCTCGATGCCGAACTGATGGAGTGCCTACTCGACCTGGGTGCACCGGCCTGTTCACCCTGTCCTTGAAGAACATCGGCCATCAAGGCAATCATCTGCGACACGACTTGGGGGTGACCGAATCATGAGCATACTGCGCGCGGCACTGCTGGGCGGCGTGATCGGTCTTGGGGCCTGCGGAGGTCCCGATCCGATGAGCGACGAATCGATCAGATTCGAGCGGAACGGCACATTCGAGGACGGCGTCCTGACGGTATTTTTCGACTTGCAGGACAACTGGCACGTTTCGGTCAACACGACCGACAATACCATCGCTACCGGTCCCTTCGATTCGCCCCTGCCCAGCCAGCAGGGCCGGTCATGGACGTTCCTGACGGAGACAGAGGACGGCACCTCGATCGCCTACAGCGTGGTCACCTGGGACGACAACGACCCGCTCGACTGCCTGATGGCCAGCTGGTGGGCCGAGTTCCCGGACCAGCACCTTCCGGATCTCTCCTTCGACGATTCGGAAACACACGCGATCGTGGACGGGCCGGAGATCGATTCGGCTTCTCCTCCAGACCTGCCGCTGCAGGGACAGGCCACCTACGCTGGACCGGCGGGAGCCTTTACTACAACGGGACAGAAGAGACCGGTTACGTGATCGACGAGTACGAGGGTATCGCGATCCTGAAGGCGCATTTCGGCGCGCGCATTATCAGCGGGTGCATCGGATGTGCGGGCAACCTCATCGTGCGCCGCGCCCACTTCAGCGTCTTTCTGGGAGCGGAGGTCCTCGATCCGGATGCCACGACGACCAGCTATGAGCTACACCTCGGCGAGGTCCGCTTCGACGCGATCTACGGCACCTTCCAAGGTGGCGCGGTCACGGTGACGCATCCGGAACGGACGATCTTTGCGGCCGATGGGTCATGGGGCGGAGCCCTGTCGAGCAAGCCGGACCAGGAGGGCCACCCGCGGCTCGTGGCGGGCTTCAACGAAGTCGAATTCGAAGAGGACGATGGAAGCGAGGGAGCCTTGTGGGGGAGCGGATGGTGTCGACGCGCCAGCGGGCACACGCGGTGCTGTGCAGGCCAACCCGGCGCGATGTAGACGAGGGTGCCGGCAAAGGACGAGAAGTACATGCAAAGCTGGTTGCCCGGCATGATGTGGGGCGACGTGCGATCGGAGGACAGCCACAGCTGCTGGTCCTTGATCCTGTTCTCCATGTTGCCCCTGGCACAGTACCAGTGCTCATAGAGCGCCCGGGCGCCTGCCTTCCTGCGGGAGAGGCTGGTGACGACATAGCGCGCGTTCCTGCCGCGCAGTCCCGGCAGCCACTCGGCCTTGGCCACCACACGCCGCTCGCGGGACCATGTGTTGAGCGTGCGATATTCGAGGTTGCGATACCGCCGGGAGGCCTTGCCGGACCAGACAATGCTGCCTGGACTTGTCGAGTTCCTTCGTGATCATGCCGTTCAGGCAAAGGCTTTGCCTGCATCCGAACAGGGGATAAAGCGATGCAGTTGGCCGAACAGCAAGGACTGACGACCTCCGCCATCTATGGCATTGAGCGTTACCAGATGTGCGGCTGCCAAGCAGGAACCCGTATGCCTCGGCAATTCACCAAGCGCGACGCTGAAATTGTGAAGCGGTACAAGGGAGGGGAGACCCTCGAAGAACTGGGCTTGACGTTCGCCATCAGCCGCGAGCGAGTACGCCAGATACTCGTGCGGGACGGCTGCTTTGAGCGACATTGGGGAAGAGCCAAGCGTGAAGCACGGATGTTCACGCTGGTGTGCCCAAAGTGCGGCAAGAGCCGTCGCATCAAGCCATCTCGAATCAACAGAATCAAGGACGCTTTCTGCTCGCTACGCTGCCGCGCACTGGCTGACCCCAACAACTCGGGTCGCCGCGCTTACCTGATGCGCCGGGATGAGCAACTGATCTGGAGTGAGATTGGTCGTCGGGTCGGCGCGATGAACGCGTGCGGAAGAGCCAGGAAGTGGGCCGAAATGACAGGGTGGGACTGGCCATTAGTCGGATATGACGGTAGAAAGAGACGGATTGTCGATGAACCTGACCCAAACGCTGCCGAGCGCCCTAGCAATCTTGCTGATCCTGATTCTGGCGGCAAGAGAGTGCATGGCTCATGATCAACCCTTGCAAATCAGGGAAGAAGTTCACGAGCATGGTGAAGAGTGGTTCCTTGACTCCTTCGTGTTGCCACACTGTAGGCAAGATCACGACCAGTAGCCATATGCGTTTGCTGGCATCTCGGATACCTTCTTGACGACGAAGGTGCCCGCACCGACCAACCCGGGTGCCTGGACCACTTCGAAGACAGACGGGCATCAGTGTATCCCACACAGGTGCCAGCGAGGTCTCGTTGAAACTTGAAGACAGATCCTATGAGGCTCATCTGGGACTGGATATACGGTTCCTTCGTTCTCACCCACACCTGGAGATATTGATGATGCCTCAAAGGGACAAGGCGATGGCGCTGGCTGATGCGGGAAACAATACGCTTTACATCGCGAT
>JAJEHK010000148.1 GCA_022823765.1 Alphaproteobacteria bacterium
GAGGCCATCCTGCAGGGATTCTACGAGCTGGCGGAACGCGATGCGTTCGCCATCTGGTGGTACAACCGTCTCCGGGTGCCGGCAGTCGATCTTGCCGGATTTGACGACGAGTATCTCGCATCGGCTCCCGTGCAGTACGCCCGCTACGAACGGGACCTGTGGATGCTCGACATCACTTCCGATATCGGCATTCCCGCATTCGTCGCGCTCTCGCGCAGACCGGACGGCGAGACGGAAGACATCATCTATGGTGCCGGTGCCCACACCGACCCGCGCCTTGCAGCCCTGCGCGCGGTCTGCGAACTGAACCAGTGCCTGACCTGGCTGCCACGCCCCGGCAGGGCCGACGGGCGGCCCATGATCGACGATCCGCTGGCGCTCTGGTGGTGGAAGACCGCCCGCCTCTCCGAGTGTCCGTGGCTCGCGCCGGCTGAAGGCGAACCATGTCATGCGGCGTCCCGGTACCACGCGATCGAGTCGGCCGACACGCGCGAGGACGTGGAGAACTGCCGCGCTCTCGTCGAGGCCCGGGGCATGGAATTCCTGGCGCTGGACCAGACACGGCCCGATATCGGCATGCCCGTGGCGCGCGTGATCGTGCCGGGCATGCGCCATTTCTGGGCGCGGTTTGCTCCCGGGCGCCTGTACGATGTACCGGTCAGCACGGGTTGGCGCGAAACGCCGCTCGCCGAGGCCGACCTGAATCCCGCACCAGTGATTGCGTGAGGCAACGCCATGGAAACCGACGAAGCGATCGCGCGTGTCCAGGACCGTCTTGCCGGGGAAGGCGGCAGCATGGGCGAGTTGCTCGGTCACTTCAGGAACAGGATCCCGCCGGTCCTCATCGGAGACCGGGAGTGGGAACGCGTGCTCGAGTGCGCCGACAGGCTTCCGATCGCCATGGGCGCGTTTCCGTTCGGCTTCGAACTTCCGCTGCATGAACGCAGTCCCGAAGCGGATCTGGGCGTCTCGCTGACAAGCGGAACCGAGGCCGCGAGATTTTTCGAGCAAAGGGCGAGGGCCGACGGGACCGACGGGACCGCGGGCGCACTGGTACGGCTGTTCGAACGGATGGATGCCGAGGTCTCGCCGTTGCGCGAGATCGTCGGAGGAAAGGTGATGCTGGAGTACGACATCGCACGGTCGCTCCCGCACCAGGTTCCCGGGCTGTTCCTGAGGCCCGGCGAACGTCCGATCGTCGGCGCCGGCGGTCAGCAGGCCGATGTCGATACGGTTGCCGACGCGCTGGTTTCCTGCGTCGGCTGGGAAATGACCGCCGGTGAACGCGAAAACGTCGAACGCGCCTATGCCATGCAGCCGGCCGACACGCGGATGGACTCCTTCGGGATATTCCCGTCGCGCTCCCGCGCGCTCAGGCTGGCCGTCATGGGCTTCAGGTCGTGCCACGACCTGGGTTCGTATCTCGAGGGCATCGGCTGGCCGGGCGATGTCCGGGCCGTCGAGTCGGTGATCGAGCGTTTCAGGGAGCGCGCGAACATTGTCAGGTCGGGGACGGGTATCGACGTTCTGGAAGACGGTGTCGGCCCGACGCTCGGCCTGACGCTGATCGTCCGGCAGCGATACACGAAGGACTCCCGCTACTGGCTCGACGGCCTGACCGACTGGGATCCTTTCCTGGATGCCCTGCGGCTCGAGGACATCGTTGTTCAGGAAAAGCTCGACGCGCTCGGCACCTGGGTTGCCAGGCCGTCACTGCTCTTCGGCAAGTCCGGGCGGTACGTGATGCTGCGCGGCATTCACCACATAAAGCTGGTCATGTCCGGGGACCGGCTCCGGCAGGCCAAGGCGTACATATTCATCGTGCTCTCGGGCGCGGCCCTGCCGTGACGCTGTCCCCGGCTGCGCCCGCGCGGACGCGTTCACCCGGCCACGGCGAACGGCTCTCCCGGTTTCGGGAATACCCTGGAGAAGTTCCCGGTTGACGCCGGGTCTACCAGCAGCAGCAGAGACCGGCAGAAATCGCTTCGAGCTGTTCCTCGGTAATGTTCGGGTCCGGCGGCAACGCGAGATGAACGGTTTGCATGTCGCTTTCGTGGACCTTGATGGTCATGGAATCGGGAATGGTGATACCCAGTTCCGCGCTGATTGTTGCCCTTGGATCTGCCAGAAGCTGTTGCCTGAAGTCCGCATCGAGTCCGGACTTCTCGACAATGTGCTGCAGCATTTCGTCGCCACTTCTCATTGCAGTACTCCTCAATGCGTTACAGATTGGGTGCATACTACTGTACGTTCGCGCGAACATGGCAGAACCGGAAATCGAGGTCAACGTGCATGACGGTGCCGTGAACGCCGATTGCCGCGCGTCCGGATCCGGGGACGAAAACGCGCCAGGCCGTCCCCGGTAACACCCCGCTCATCGCGTGTTTCGCCGGATGTACCGGATCAGCTCCCGGATCCTGCGTGCCGGGATTGTGCACAAGAGTCATGCGTGGGGTGTGAGAAAGACGCGCCGAAGGGCGTAGGGAATCGCACCTTCCCCGCGCATCCGCGAAGCGCTGAAAGCCCGCCAGTCACAACGGCTTGCAGCCCGCGCGGCGCTTGAGCGCGGCACGTCCTGCCCTTCCG
>JAJEHK010000165.1 GCA_022823765.1 Alphaproteobacteria bacterium
TGGCGGTCTCTCCGGTAGTCTCGATCACCCTGATCGTGATCACCGTACTGATATCGGTGTTCCGGGGGTTCCGTGAGAACGACCTGAACAAGATGCCGTTCGAGGCAGGGTTCAGAGCGGCATCAGGGAACGGTTCCTGACAGCAGGCCCCGATCAGTCATTTCGGTCGCCCTTCTTCATGATGAAGTCCAGGTCCGCTGTCGCCGGGATCCGCTTGCGCAGTTTCATGGCCGTGATCGTGGAATCGCGGCCCGCCTCGACGCCGAGTGTGAACGCCTTGCGCTCGTCCTTCGATCCGAACGTATAGACGAGGTCGGCGTCATGCAGGAGCGGATCGCTGATCGTCACGGTCTGGCGTGTGTCGCGGGCGCGAGGACGCTCCCGCGCCTTCCTGTCCGTGTGGTTCCTGTGCCATGTGTAGAGGGCGATCGCGATCCATATACCCAGGGCGACCCCGCACAGGAGTTCAGTGGTCATGGTTCAACACTCCGCTCCGTTGGCAAGCATGTAACCTTCAATGAAGGTATTCAGCACCATCCGAACTCTCGTTTCGACCAACAGATCCCACGTGGGATCAACACCGCCCGGCGACGTGATCGCGAACGAACGCAGATACGTGGTCGCGAGGAAGGTCACATCCGACGACAGGTCTTTCATGGGCTTCATGAACCGTAGCGTGAACTCCACGACATCGGTGTAGCTCAAGATCCGCAGGAGAAGGACATAGGGTGCCTTCTTGTCATGAGAGAGCATGCCTTCTCGTCTCAGGCTCAACTCGACCATGTCGGCAAGTTGTTCTCTGTTGATGAACGTCGAGCCTGTCGGTGACTCCTGTAACTTGACCTCATACACGATCGGCGCGCATCCCGTGTGATAGAGGAAGCGAATCACTTTCGTGTCGTCGGCGCCTGCCGGCCACGAGAGCAGGCACACCGCCGCTACAGTTCCGATGATTTTCGACATGGCTGACATTGAATCGGCCTCCATCGGTTGCTAGATGGAGTCCCGCTCCGTGTGAGCGTCATGACGAAGGGCTCCATCCTTCGTTGTGTCTGGCGAGGTCGCTGTTACCGCAGCGGCCTCGCCCACTGGCCCGACGAAGGTGCCGGGCCGTTTGCACGCATCACAGGTAAGTGAAGGTCCCGCCTGTTCGCCAGGCGCCGGTGATCGGCCGGGCCGGGTCAAGGGCTGTTCTATTCAGCGGGCGACCCGACCAAGCGGGTCCTGTGCTGCGTGCATGACAAGCCTATATGCGCGGCAACCCAACATCTAGTGATGAATTTGCTCTGATCAGCGGACCGTCATTCTGGACGCCAATCGCACGATCCTGTAGAAGGACTCCGTGAACCACTTCCGGTTATTCTCGGGGCACTGTCCCGGGAGGGTGGACCAACAACCGAGTGGAGCCAGTCATGCCGAAGCCTGCCCACAGGCCCTCTGCGCGTATCCCCGAACCTCGCACCATCTCAGTGCCGCGGGGCGACTATCAGCCGACCAAGGCCGAGCTGGAAGAAGAAGTGGACATGCCCGGCATGTCCGCCGATCAGGTGAGAGACGCGTTCTTCCGGCCCTTCCGGTTCATCCGCGATGACAATGATCGGTAGGGAAAATGTAACTCTCCCTTATAATCCCCCTTCCAATCCATCATTCCATGAAACGCATTCCTTCCACGGTACCTGGAACAGTTCCCGCACGTCGGTGTCATCTACGCTCCCGATGGACCGCGGAAACTCTCTGTGTCAGTTGCCGCTGCAGGCCGGTCAACAACGTCTGGAGCTCGCGAACGGCGACGTCACGCCAAGTCCGCTGCCGAACCGTGTTGCCGGCCACCGATTCCGTCAGAAACCGGTCCATCTGGCCGATGAACTGTTCCGAACTGACCAGTTCGGGAAGGCGATCGATGGCCGTTTCAAGCAGACCGGAATAGTCCTCGACCCGGTAGTCCCTGATCTTGGCCCGCACCATGTCGGCGTTGACATCCGAACCCTGTCTGACAAGCCATCGCATGTCCCAGATGTCCCTCCAGCGTGTATAGCGTGGAAGCATGACGGGAAAGGCGACCAGCTTGTCGGCGAGGATCTCTTCCTTCGTCTCCACCCGGATGATCATGTCGTCGTAACCATCCGGCAAGAATTCGTAGTTCCGCCTCACTGGCATCAGTTCACTGGCGTAGGACGGCACGTTGCAGATTTCCAGGTGAATCCGCTGACGGGGGATGTGAGGTTGTGCTGGCCGGGTCACGACACTGATCCGCCACCTGCTGGTTACCGGCCTCGAGACATCCCGAGTGTCCTGCAGGTCAATCGGCGGCCTGACGATCGTCTCCAGGCGATAGCGTCTGGATAGATAGTCATTGAGATGGCTGCCAAGTTCGGCCAGCCGGGATGCCGTGAAGTCAGGGCCCCCGGTGAAGTCGATATCCTCGCTGAAGCGCGGCGCGCCATGACAGAGCCTCAGCGCCGTGCCTCCCTGGAACACCAGGCCTTCGAGAAACCCGCCCTGCTCCAGCGCAAAGAGAATGTCGTAGTGGAGGAGCTCCTTCTCAATGACCGGTTGCATGCCGTCCAGCCGGAGATCTTCCATGGCCCGGTCAACAAGGTATGCAAGAAGATCCTGCATCATGTCGGCGTGGCCCTTGCCGCCGCTTCAGCTTGCTCTTCCAGAATGTCCTCGTAGTCATCCAGGTTCACCATGTCGAGATTGCGCCCGACCCGGCGGAGATCGCGCAGCGCCGTCTCAACCCGGGCAATCCTCAGGGGCCGCTTCTCCATGATGAACGTGTTGTTCAGGATATCGACCGGCGAACGCTTGGTGTGGGTGAACTCGATGACACCGTAGGGCGTGCGGATCGTCGCACTGCGTCCGGTGGTCATCACGGTGATCCGGCTCATCGGGATCTGCGAGATCGCACCGTATTCCGAGAGAGCGGATTCCAGGCTGACATAGCTGTATTCGCCGCGCCGGAGACACACCGCGATCTTCTCGATCAGGTATCGCTTCGATAGCCTCGAAAGGGGATTGACATAGACGCCCCGCGCCACGTGTTCGAGGAACCCCTGCCTCACGAGACGCCTGAGGCCTTCGGCAAATGTCTTGGGCGACCGGTCCGGAAACATCTTGCGAAGATCCGCCACCAGGAACACCGACCGACCCCTTCGGTCCCAGTTCCAGAGCGTCTTGACCGCTTCGACAGTCTTCAACGATGAATCCTCAATTTAATCCCCTTATATTCGTCATATAGTAGGTATTACTGTATACTTCAAGAGCGTCCTTGTGTCATGATGGATCAGAAAGGGAACTGATGGCGTTTCCGATCAACTGTCGCAAGTGATCGTGCATGTCCGTCAATCGGCTGCCAACGGCGGCATGCTGCCACGAAGTAACGGAAATCTTGCGTCCACTCATGCCGACGAGCGAATAGAACATTGCCATCGTTGTACGACAGGACAACCGTGGTGACGGTAACTCGATGCTGGGAGATTCAAGCTGTCGCAAGGCACGCACGAAATCCCGCTGCGCGCCTCGGTTCACGCGTGTGCACTGATCGAATCGTTCAACCGCAGTCAGGTCAGCACTATCCGCATTCTCGCAAGACTGCCTGGCCGCGACTGGTCAACCTGTATCTCTGGTTTCGTGCCCTCGGTGATCCAGGGTTGGTCATTTCCACGTAGCCCTGCTCCAGGGCAGGACGCAGGTATCGTTGGCGGAACGACTTGCGATCGTTCAGGTCCAGCACCTCCAGGATGTCGCGCGCCGACATCTCTCCCCTGAGGGCGGAAATCAGGCGGCGTACTTGGGGGGTTTCTTGTTGGGTTTCATGGGGGGTCGAGAGAGCTTCCAAGATCGCTTCCAGCATGAACTCGATGAACGGAGTGCCCTCCCCCCTGGCAGAACTCTCCTGAATGGCCGTGTAGTAGTCGCCCTGGCGTGCGTGGACCATGCTCTCCACGGGAATGGAAGCAAAGAGGGGATTCCAACGCGTCAGGATCAACGTCTGCCACAGGCGGCCCATACGGCCGTTGCCATCCTCGAAGGGGTGGATGAGCTCGAACTCACAGTGGAAAACAGAACTGGCGATCAAGGGATGCTCGTTCGTTCCGCCCAGCCAGGAAAGCAGGTTCGCCATGGCTCCGGAAACACGGTCAGCGGGCGGCGCAATGTGGTGCACGGTGCCCCCTCCGGCTACAACGGCGCCAGTACGCCGATAGCGACCGGGAACGTCGAGAAGTCCCGCCATGAGTGTCTCGTGAGCTGTGCAGAGGTCGGCTTCACTCGCCGGATCCCAATGCGGGAGCATGTCATAGGCGGCAAGTGCATTGCGCGCCTCCTGGATTTCCCGTGGTGGCGCGATGACCGGCTTTCCCTCGAGGATGGTCGCGATCTGGCCTTCACTCAACGTGTTGCCTTCTATCGCCAGGGATCCCCGGATCGCGCGAATGCGGTTGATGCGTCGCGCGTGCAGATTGTCCCCCTCGGCCAGCGCTTGTGACCGGTCGAACTCTTCACCAATCCGAATGGCAAGGGTGGATATGGCCGGATTGATTGCGTAGCGCGGTGGCGTGGGTGTCATGTACCGGACTCTCCGACAGCCCTTCCCTTGACGTCGTCCAGGCAAGCGGCATCACACGAAAGAGTGACGTGCCATGGGTCGGCCGACACGCGACCCATCAGCCTCGTAGTGCTCATGATCGAATGGGGTTCGGTGCCCATCGCCACCTCGATGGTCATTCTTCGTGCCATTTCCGACGCTGGCCATCACCTCATCCCTTCGGGAGTGGATTGACCACGATCAAGTCAGGGAAGCGGGAGAAATCCCGATCAGCTGACCACAGGACACGCACCCCGTGAAACAGACACAGTGCGGCCACCCGAGCATCGTGCACGAGTGCGCCCTGCAGGAGGGCCGGTCGGGCGGTCAGATCGAGCGCGTCCAGGTGGCCTTCATTCTCGGCCAGGAACCCGCCGGAGAGGCTCGCGCGAAGCCGTCTTGCGACATCCAAGGCCATCCGCGTGATCCTGGAAGATACCCGGGTTGGAGACCACTGCAAAAGGACTCGTGGGCACAGAGCCAGGGAACACAATCCGGTCCGGTGCAGCGACTGCCTCCGTCAGCACCTGTCGAGCAGGCTCATGGAAGGTCATTTCTTGGCGATGCGCGTAGACGAGCAGGTGGTCTCGACGGCGATCACGCACCGTGCCCACGATGGATTTCGTCGCGAATCCGGCTCCACGGCGCCCCCCGGAACTCGTCGGTGAGACCGGTGCCGCCGAAGCTCGGAAAGTCGAGCTGACGGCGCGGCGCCCGTCGCCGGGCCCCGAGGCTGCGCTGCAGACCTTCTTCAACCAGCGCACGGAGCGTGGCGCCCTCTCCATGGGCTACACGGCGCGCCTGTTCAATCAACGCGTCAGGAAGCTCGATAGTGATCTTCATAAGGGGCTCCGACGTCAGGAAGAAAGTTAAGTCTTGTTTCTTTTCTTCGTGCGCAGCGAGCCGTGGAGTCAAGTGCGGACGTCCGGTTGCCTGCGGCCGGTTCGGGTCCTGATGCCGGCCATGGCATCGGCGGCGGCGGCGAGCGGCGCCAGCGCTTCCTCGCAGTCGAGATCGAGGCGTGACTCATCCGCCTCGTAGCGCTCGAGGTAGACCCTGAGGATCGCACGCCCCGTGGAGGTTCCGGAAAGGCGGAAGACGACCCGCATCCCGCCCTCGAAGGCGATCCGCAATCCCTGGTTCCTGGCCGTCGAACCATCGATCGGGTCCGTGTGATGGAACTCGTCGGCTGCCGTCACCGTCAGTCCGGCGACCGTACTTCCGGGAAGACGGGGGATCTGCGCACGCAGGGACCTCACGAGATCCTCGGCGACGTCTGGCGGCAGGTCTTCCCAGTCATGGCGGGAATGGTAGTGACGTCCGAACCGACGCCAGTGGTCCTGCAGGATTTCGGCAACTGAAAGGCGGCGCTCGGCGATGATGTTGAGCCAGAAGAGGACGGCCCACAGACCGTCCTTTTCGCGGATGTGGGATGAGCCCGTACCGGCACTCTCCTCGCCGCACAGCGTCACCTTGCCGGCATCGAGCAGGGTGTTGAAGAACTTCCAGCCGGTCGGGGTCTCGTGACAGTCGATCCCAAGGGATGCCGCCACCCGGTCCACGGCCCGGCTCGTCGGCATGGAGCGGGCGACCCCGGCAAGCCCCCCCTCATAGCCTGGCACGAGGTCGGCGTTTGCGGCGAGCACGGCCAGGCTGTCGCCCGGCGACACGCGCACACCGCGGCCGAGGATCATGGCCCGGTCGCCGTCACCGTCGGCGGCAGCAGCAAGGTCGGGCGCCTGCGGCGACATCATGTGGGCCACGAGGTCGCGGCATGTCTGTGGATTGGGATCGGGATGAAGACCGCCGAAATCCGCCAGGGGCACTGCATTCACCACGCTGCCCCCGGGTGCATTGAGATCCTCCTCGAGAAGCCGGCGGGCATAGGGGCCGGTCACTGCGTTCAAGGCATCGAAGCGGATCCGGAAGCCGTTCTCGAAGAGGGCGCGGATGGCATCGAAATCGAAGAGTTCCGCCATCAGGTTCCGGTAGTCCGCGACCGGGTCGACCACCTCCACGGTCATGCCGGCGAGCATGCCCGTTCCCGGCTGCCCGAGATCGATGTCGGCGTCTTCGGTCATGCGATAGGCCTCGATCGTCTTCGTGCGTTCATGAATCCGGGCTGTCAGGTTGACGGGCGCCGGACCGCCGTTGGCCGCGTTGACCTTGATGCCGAAATCGCCCTCCGGACCACCGGGATTGTGACTGGCGGTGAGGAGGAGCCCGGCGGCGGCGGCGTGCCGGCGTATGAGGCACGATGCGGCCGGCGTCGACAGCAGCCCTTGCCTTCCGACCACCACGCGACGGGCACCGTTGGCCGCCGCCATGGAAAGGATCGTCCGGGCGGCCTCGAGGGTGAAATAGCGGCCGTCCCCGCCCAACACCAGGGTCTTGCCGGCCAGACCGCCCAGGGTGTCGAAGACGGACTGGACGAAGTTCTCCAGGTAGCCCGGCTGCATGAAGGTCCGGGTGGTCTTCCTCAGACCCGACGTGCCCGGTTCCTGGCCGGCAATCGGCCGTGTGGCGACAGTCAGAACACGTGAACGGCGCCTCATCCCTTCCTCATCGCCACCCACACCAATGTAACATGTCCGGAACTCGCCGCTTGCCGGCGTAACGCGATACACTCTCGCCACGTGACCAAGAGAGCATCATGACCGACATCAGCGGATGCTGGGATGACGTGCATCGTGAGGCTGCACGGCTGAAGCCGCTTCATCTTCGTCAACTCTTCGCCGCGGACCCCGACCGGTTCGACCGCCTGTCGGTTCGCCTTGACGACATCCTTGTCGACCACTCCAAGGAAAAGCTCGATCCCCCTGCCATGGCCAGCCTCCTTGCTCTGGCGCGGGCCGCCGGCATCGAAGCCAGGCGCCACGAGATGTTCCGGGGAGAAACGGTCAATGTCACGGAAGGCCGCGCGGCACTCCACGTGGCGCTGAGAGGCGCCGCTGACGACGACATCGGAACTGCCGGCGGGAACGTCATGGCCGAGGTCCTGGCGATGCGGGAACGCATGCTGGGCTTCGCCAGGGATCTGCGGCACGGGCGTGTTGCGAGCGCCACCGGCGAACCATTCAGCGATGTCGTCAATATCGGCATCGGCGGCTCCCACCTCGGGCCGGCGATGGCGACACGGGCGCTTGCCCCCTTCCACGACGGACCGCGGCTCCATTTCGTCTCCAACGTCGACGGCGCGGACATCACGGACACGCTCAAACCCCTCGATCCCCGCAAGACCCTGGTCATCGTCGCCTCCAAGACATTCTCGACCCTCGAGACGATGACCAACGCCCGCACCGCGCGCACCTGGCTTGGCGATGCTGCGGCACATCAGATGGCGGCGGTCACGAGCCATCCGGCGGCGGCGCGTGACTTCGCGATCGGCGATGAACGGATCTTCGGTTTCGCCGACTGGGTCGGCGGGCGCTATTCCCTGTGGTCGTCCATCGGTCTCCCCTTCGCGATTGCCGTCGGCGACAAGACGTTCCGGTCCTTCCTCGAGGGCGGACGCATGATGGACCGGCATTTCCGCACGGCGGCCCTTGAAGGAAATCTGCCGGTCATCCTTGCTCTCATCGGCATCTGGCGGCGCAACGCCATGGGCTGGCCGACACGGGCCCTCATCCCCTATGACCAGCGCCTTCACCTCTTTCCCGACTACATCCAGCAGCTGGACATGGAATCGAATGGCAAGAGGGTGGGACGCGACGGTTCACCTCTGGCGAGACCGAGCGCGCCGGTCGTCTGGGGCGGATGCGGAACGGCGAGCCAGCATTCCTTCTTCCAGTTGCTTCACCAAGGCACCGACACAATTCCTGTCGACTTTCTTCTTGCCGCCCGGCCCCTCGACGCGCCGGAAGACCACCATGCCATCCTGGCAGCCAACGCCGTGGCCCAGGCAGCGGCCCTTGCCTTCGGCAGGACCACGGCCGGCGTGGAGGAGGCCATGGAGGCATCGGGGGGCTCCGCAGAGGACATCCACCGCCTGGTTCCCCATCGCACCCTTCCCGGTGACCGCCCGTCGACGACCATCCTTTATCGCCAGCTCGATGCCATGACCCTTGGGCGCCTGGTCGCCCTCTTCGAACACAAGGTGTTCGTCGAGGGTGTCATCTGGGGCCTCAACCCTTTCGACCAGTGGGGCGTGGAGTTCGCCAAGGACCTTGCGCAGCAGGTCCTGCCCATGGTGCAGGACGGGGCGGGAACGGAGGAGCTCGACGGCTCCTCGCGCGGACTGATCGCCCATCTGGACAGGGTCTGATCGCGTCACAGCACCCGGCACAGCCGGTTGGCATCGAGCAAGGCGGCGTGAATGTCACGCGGCGCCAGGGCATCTCCGATCCTGAAGAGACGGAACGTGCCTTCGGGATTGAGCGCGAGACCCTGCGGCGCGACACCCGCCAGGGCCTCATGATCGACTTCGCCGAGGTTGGCAGAGCGGTCCCGCAGGTCATCGAAGACGTCGCTGACGGACCGCACTCC
>JAJEHK010000013.1 GCA_022823765.1 Alphaproteobacteria bacterium
ATGGGGCGGCGCGTCATCCTAATCGATCCCTTCTCCGTGGTCGCAGGTCATGCCCGCAACACGCCGGAAGCCTTCCTACCGCACACGACAGGCCTGCGGCACAATCCCCTGGATTTCATCCGCGACGACGAATCCCTGGCGGTACGCGACATCACGGTCCTCCTCGACGGCCTGATGACGCCGCCTGCCGGCAACGCAAACGCCAGCGCTCTCCATTTCCACACGTCGGCCCGCGAGATCATGGCCGGCTACATCGCCTGGGTACGTTTTCGCGAACTCCCTGACAGACGCACCCTGGCACGGGTCCGCGAACTGCTGTCGCAGACCGGCGAGGAACGCGCCGCCTTCATCGACCGTGTCGCGACATCTCCCACGTTCTGCGGCGGCCTCGCGCACCAGGCGATTGCCCGCCAGTCGGAAGTGGGCAAGGACGAGGCGGGGAGCCAGTTCTCCACCATCGCCAACCAGCTCGCCTTCCTGAGTTTCCCCGAACTGGTCCAACAAACAGCCACTTCGGACTTCGATCCCGCCATCATCGCCCAAGGCGATGCCGACCTCTTCGTCGTCGTCCCCGACGAACTCCTCGACGCGGCCCGGCCCTGGCTACGCCTGTGGATCACCATCCCCAATGCCCTTGCCAATCGCCACGCCTTCAGCCGAGATCTCCTCGTCATAATCGACGAGATGCCGCGCCTCGGGTTCCTCAAGCCTGTGATGGACGCCTACAACCTCGCCGCCGGCAAGGGTGTCCACTTCTGGTGCTTTGCCCAGTCGGTCTCGGCCCTCGATCAGAGCTGGGGAGAAGGCGCCAGGCGGACCCTGATCGGCCTTGCAGAGGTCGTGCAGATCCTGGGGTTTCCGCGCACGGATACCAGAGGTGCGGAGGATCTCTCGAAGGCCATCGGCACGGCGACCTTCCAGGCCCCGTCGGCCTCCCTTTCGGGTTCGCTTGACCCCACCCGTCTCATCCCGGTCACCTCGCGACTACAGAGTTCGGCCAATACCTCCCTAGTGCGCGAACGCATCGTCACCCCCGATCAGCTGATGACCATGGCCCCGGACGAGCAGTACGTCGTCACCGCGGGCAAAGCCGCCCCGCGTCATGCGCTCCACCTCCGCCACGCCCGCTACTGGCAGCGCGACGCCCGCCACCTCGCCGATCCCAACCCCTTCGTCATCAGAAAGGAGAAAGCCCATGGATAACGTCACCCTGGGCGGCCATTCCGCACCCGGCATCATCCCTCAAGCCCAACCTGATCCGCCGCACCGCCCTTTCGACGATCTCGAGGCTGCCATCAGAACCCACGTAGCGGACTTCCACCAGGCCCGCGCCCAGGAGCGCAGCCTCTTCCACCGCTTCGCCCTCGCCACCCTCCTCATCTCCGCCCCGGCCCTCCTCGCCGCCGGCATTCTCCTCCACCACTTCCTAATCGACCCCCCGAACCTCTGGCGCGACTGGATCTGGGAGGCCTACGGCAACTCCATCACGACCTGCATCTACCGCCACACCGACTGCACCGTCACCATCAAGCCCACCGGCACACACTCACCATGAGTCACCAGCGCCAACATGCCGGACACCAACAACTAACTCTTGCTGCTTTGAGGCGAAGCCTCACTGGACTCCTTGGCCGAACCGATCGAGAGTCCAGGAAACCTGTTATGGATCTCGGGAACAGCCCAACCCGCAATCAATCCGTCTGTCGCCACTACTGTCCTGTCATTCGTCAAATGTCGGATAGAGGCGTTTGAGTTTCACGCGGGCATCATCGGTGGTGAACTGCCAGTCCACCTTGGCCTGGATTCGGTCGCGGGCGGCCTGCCAGGCGGCGACTTCCCGGCGTAGCACCTCGATGCAGTCGATGCGGCGGTTCAGGCACTGGCGGATCATGACATTGAGTTCCACCTCGGCGACGTTCAGCCAACTGCCGTGCCTGGGGGTGTAGACGAACTCGAAGCGGTCCCACAGGGCCTTGGCCTCGTCCGGCGGGTAGGCCTCGTAGAGGGCGCCGGGCCGATGGGTTGAGAGATTGTCCATCACCAGGGTGATGGTGGTGGCGTCCTGGTAGCGCCCGGCGATGTCGGCCAGGAACTGCGCCCAGTCGATCTTGGTCTTGCGCTCGGTCACCTTGGTCATGCGCTTGCCGGCCAGGGGTTCCGTGGCCATGAAGACGTTGCAGGTGCCGCAGCGTCGATACTCGTAGTCTTGACGCGCCTGCCGTCCCGGCGCCATGGCGACCGGTTGGCGTGTCTCGCCGATCAGTTGCCGGGGCGTTTCGTCCATGCAGACCACGGGGAAGGCGGCATCGTAGGGACGGCGATAGACATCGAGCACCTTCTCCATCGCCGCGGCGAAGTCGGCGTTGCCTTGAGGAGGAATCACCCAGCCGATCCGCTGCCATGGCTTGAGGCGGTTTTTTTGAGAACCCGCCGCACCGTCTCGTGCGACACGGCGTCGATGTAGCCAAGCTCGACGACGCGGTCGGCCAGCAGCCGCAAAGACCATTGCGCGTGACCCTCGGGCGGTTCGCCACAACTCAAGGCCACCAGGCGCGCCTCGAAGGCGCCGTCGGCCTTGCGCATGTAGGTGGGACGGCGTCCCTGTCGGCCACCCAATGCCGCCTCCAGCCCCTCTTCCACGAAACGCTTCTTCACCCGGTCCACCTTGCGCATGCTGATGCGCAGAATCCCGGCAATGGTCTCCCCGGTCACCTGGCGTTCGTTGAACGCGCCCTCGTCGCAGTTGAGCAGGATCAGGGCGTTGATCACCTTCTGCGACAGGTGCGAACCCTTGGTCGTGATCTCCGAAAGCTCTTCCCGTTCCGCCTCGTCCAGGGTCACCACATAGCGCTTCATGCTCCGACCTCCGTCCCGAATGGACGGACAGTCTAGCATAATCCATACGACATATCATCGTTGACATGACACTAGTGATTATGGCACAAACACCTCGCCCCGGTGATAATCTAGGTACTTGAACTGCGGATTAAGGAAACTACGGGTGTGCCACGTTACGGGAGTTTCTGAGAATCCAAGACGTAGAAGATCCTCGCGATCTATCCGTGAGGAAACCAAGACGTCTCCGTCGTCCTCGAAACTAATATAACCACGATCGAACAGGAGGTCTGCATCCGGCGTTAGCATGAGACCGTTCATACCGTCTAAGCGTTCGTTGGATGATTGACAAAGCCGCCAAGGCCTGATGTGGCTAGCAATCAGTAAAGATGGGTTGCTTACGCCTGTCACACGGCACGAAGGATCAATTGCTTCAACATTTGCGCGGAACTTACCCTGCCCTCTCCGAGCCTGAATCAAACTCTCTTTGACAGTTGACTCCAGACGAGTATCAATCGATATTTCGCGTTGTACGACATCATCCATGGATTCGACGATGGCGTGATACGTAAGGCTATTGGAACCTCCATGAGCGAGTTTGACGTTATCGAAGGCGGCATTCTTAACTACGGT
>JAJEHK010000002.1 GCA_022823765.1 Alphaproteobacteria bacterium
TCTACTACGACGAGAACTCGGTGAACTACGTCGCCCCGCGCGAGCTCGAGGGTGTCTATTCCTGCGTCGACATGTTCCACACCGTCGATGATCCGTTCACCCACGAGCTCATCGCCGGCTACAACAAGATGTGGCCGGATACGCCGTATCTCTTCACCGCCGGAACCGCGGCAACCGGCATGTACCGGGGCATCAAGTTCTACGAGGCGGCCGTGATCGAAACGAACGGTGACCTGTCACGCGACGCGACGAGTGCCGCTATTGACCACGCCATGATCGAGCAGGGGCCGGGCGGAGGCGCACGGATGGTTCCCGGATCCGGGCACTGCGAGATGAACATGTACGTTGCGCAATCCAGGTCCGGTGTCTGGAACATCATCCAGGCGGACCAGGCGGTCGATCCGAAAGAGTGCATCGGCTGAACAGGAACACGCGGCTGCGGGCCAGTCCCGCAGCCGCGAGCTCCTGCCCCGGACCTGACTAGATGGCCCTGCCCGGCACTCCGCTCCGCAAGCGGCGCAAGATCATGCCGATCCTGGAGGTCGGCGTGCTTGTTGCGCTCCTGCTCGTTCCCCTGGTCACGAACGACTTCCACACCATTATCGCCTCCCGCATGCTGTTGCTGGCGATCCTGGCCATCAGCTTCGATCTTTGCTGGGGGTATTCGGGCATCATGACCTTCGGCCAGGCCCTGTTCTTCGGCATGGCCGGTTATGTATCGGCCCTGTTGGCCAACAAGGCGGGCTTTGTGCAGATCTGGGGAATCGTGCCGGTCTCGATGGCGGTCGGGCTGGTCAGCGCGTTCCTGATCGGCTGGTTCCTTCTGCTCGGAAGGCGCACACCCACGATCATCTTTGTCGCGCTCGGCACGCTGACGGCGTCCTACGCGGCGGAACGACTGGTCGCGGGCTGGCAGTGGATTGGTGCCGCAAACGGCATATCGGTCTGGGACTTCCTGAAGGTCGGCCCCTACGAGATCGAGCCGGGGCCAACCTTCTACTACATCATCCTCGGCTTCCTGATCGCCTGCTACGTTGCCAGCCGATGGATCGTGCGCTCGCAGTTCGGACTGGTGCTGGCGGGCATGCGCCAGAACGAGGAACGGCTCGCCTTCTTCGGGTACAGGGTTCAGCGGTTCAAGGCGCTGGTGTTTTCCTTTGCGGGCATGATCACGGGACTGGCGGGAGGGCTCTACGCCTTCCACGAAGGGTTCATCGGCCCGGGCAATCTGGGCATCGTTCAATCGACCTACGCGGTTCTCTACGGTCTGTTCGGCGGCGTCGGGACCCTGCTCGGCCCGGTACTGGGCGTCGGCGCCATCGAGATGATCGCCTTCAACCTGTCCGACATCGATGAACTGAAGCCCTACTGGCCGGTTGTGCTGGGGGCCATCATGCTCGTCGTCGTGACCTACCGGCCCACCGGAATCATGGGTTTTCTGGTCTCGACCCGCGAGCGCATCGGAACCTTCGGCCTGATCAGGGACGCCGGGCAGGACCATGCGAAACCGGACGACGGGGGTTCCGGTGGCACTGCTTGAAGTCAGCGGCGTTGCAAAGACGTTCGGCGCGCTGAGGGCACTCGACGGCGTCGACCTTTCGGTCGTGTCCAACAGTTTTCACGGGCTCATCGGGCCAAACGGGTCAGGCAAGAGCACGCTGCTCAAGGCCATTGCCGGAGACCACTTTGCCGACAACGGACGCATCCGGTTTGACGGTCGCGACATCACCACCATGCGCCCGGCCCGGCGATCACGTCTCGGCCTGAGCCTCAAGTTCCAGATCACTGCCGTGCTGCCGGAGCTCTGCGTCTATGACAACGTCCTGCTGGCCCTCCAGGCCCACCAGTCGATCTGGGGGCTTCTCAGGTCGAACTCGCGGCGCGCACTGCACGGGGAAATCAGTGAAACCCTCGACAGGTTCCAGCTGCTCGACCGGGCAGACGACCTGGCGGGCGAGTTGAGCCACGGGCAACAGCAATGGCTCGAGATCGCCATGGCGCTGACACAACGCCCGAAACTCCTGCTGCTCGATGAGCCCACCGGCGGGATGAGCCCGGAGGAACGCCGGGCCACCGGCGAATTGCTGGCCCCGATCCGCGCGCATTGTGCGATGGTGATCGTCGAGCACGACCTCGACTTCATCAAGGAGATCTGC
This sequence comes from Alphaproteobacteria bacterium, assembly GCA_022823765.1. Lineage (GTDB taxonomy): Bacteria > Pseudomonadota > Alphaproteobacteria > SP197 > SP197 > SP197. The sequence goes on from JAJEHK010000002.1 coordinate 2,157, forward strand.
GACCGGCTGACGGTCATGGACAATGGCCGGATCCTGGATGACGGCACCGTCGAGGAAATCGAACGCTCGGCAAAGGTTCAGGAGGTCTACACAACCCGTGTCTGACGAGCCGCTTCTCCGCGTCGACGCACTTTCCGCAGGCTATGGCCGCAGCCAGGTCCTGTTCAACGTCTCGATGACAGCTCCGCGCACCGGTGCGGTGGCCATTCTCGGGCGCAACGGCGCGGGGAAGACAACGCTCCTGAACACGCTCGTGGGCGAGATCACGCCGATGGGCGGCAGCATTGAGTTTGATGGCCAGGAGTGCGCCAGCGAGGGCACCGAGCACCGGGTGCGTCGGGGTCTCGGTTACGTCCCGCAGGAGCAGGCGATCTTCGGTTCGCTGACCGTTCGCGAGAACCTTGCGCTCGGCACCATGGCGCGGCCCGAAACAGTCAGCCTCGACATGGCGCTCGATTTTTTCCCAAAGCTTGGCGAACGGCTGGGTCAGCAGGCCGGCACGCTGTCCGGCGGCGAACGCAAGATGCTGGCGATCAGCCGGGCGATCCTGGGCCGGCCAAGGCTGCTGATGCTTGACGAGCCGACCGAGGGTGTCTGGGTCGGGGTGATCGAGGAAATCGCGGAGCGCCTGCAGCGCCTCGCCCGCGAGATCAGCCTGGTCATCGTTGAGCAGCACGTGGAACTGGCGTTGCGCGTCGCCGACCACGCATACGTCATGGACCGGGGCACCGTGGCGCTCGACGGGCCCTCCGCGGAGATCCGCGACGACCCGGACCTGGTGCGTTACCTCGCGCCTTAGCACTGCGAAGTGACTGCCCGCAGGGACCACGGCTGAAGGGGACTGCGTGCCGCCCGCATCCGGTTGGACTGGTTGCCGGCAACAGAGACGGACTTGAATCAATCCGGTAATGCGGGGCGGTAATGGAATGTACGATCGTCGACGTCTTTGCGGAGACGCCGTTGTCAGGCAACCAGCTGGCGGTGGTCCGTGGTGCATGCCACCTGGATACCTCGGCAATGCAGGCCATCGCTCTGGAGATGAATTTCTCGGAGACCTCGTTTGTCGTGAACGAGCACTCCGGGGAGGCACGGGTACGAATTTTCACACCGGCCCGAGAGCTTCCGTTTGCCGGGCATCCGACCCTCGGAACGGCCTGGGTGCTGGGCCGCGACCGGGATTCCTACAGCCTGCACCTCCAGGCCGGGTGCGTGCAGGTGACATTCGAGGCGGGCGGCATTGCCTGGATGAAGCCTCCGCCCGTCGAGCAGGGCGAAACCCTGAGCGTGGGATCGGCCGCCGCGTTGCTTGGATTGCCGTCGAACGACATCGATACGCGCTACCCTTGCGGCTTTGCCACCGTCGGGCCGAGCTTTGCGCTCATCGGTGTCAACGGCCTCGATGCCCTGCGGCGCGCGAGGGTCCGGCCCGACGCGTACACCGATCTCCTGGGAAGCAGCGAGATCGGGGTATTCGCCTTTGCCGAAGGCGCCTACAGCGTTGACGCCCATTTTGCCGCGCGCATGTTCCACCACCGTGGACTGCGGGAAGATCCTGCGACCGGAAGTGCCACCACCGCGTTCGCGGCGCATATTCGCTCGCTCGGCGTGCGTGGCAACATCGTGGTCGAGCAGGGCTTCGAAATCGGTCGCCCGTCCCGGTTGTACCTGGACGTCGCCGAGACCATCCGCGTCGGCGGAAAGGTCCGTCCGGTCATGACCGGTCGTTTCGACCCTGGCTGCGTCGATGCCGTCACTTCCGCAAGGCCCTGACCATGAAGGTCCTGTCGAGCTCACAGGTGGCAGCAGGTTGCACTGACGGGGACCATGTCCCGACACGGGGGTCCGGATGCAGGTGTCGCCCGGCCGGAAGCGGTGCCCGAAGACTTCACGAGGGCCATTGACGACGTGCGGGCAGGACCGTTCGGGGCCGAACACTGCCAACCCCGAACGACGCCCGATACGTCCGGCGAACTGGCAAATGCGATGGTTGCTGCGGATGTTCCTGGAACCGCCGTTCGTATATCGCTGGAAGCACCGTTCGGATACTTCTGGAACTACCGTTCGGATACCACTGGAACTCGCACTTGACTCCCAAATTGATCAAACGACACGACCAGATCGTAAACAGCCAAGCAACGGAGACCGGAATGGCTGGTGAGCCGACAGGCGCAGACTGGCTACCTGAGCCAAGCGACACGGCCGGGATCAAGGCCGATTTCTACAGTGACATGAAGACAAGGCCGACTGAGGGCATGTTGCAGGCCCTGGTTCGCGCCAGGGTCGGGGATGAACAGAAGGGCGAGGACCCCACAACCAACGAGCTTTGTGACCGGGTCGCCGCCCTGACCGGCAAGGAAGCCGCTGTCCTGCTTCCGACCGGCACCATGTGCAACGAGATCGCGCTCAGGGCCCACTGCAGTCCTAGCGACGAGGTCATCTGCGATCGTTCGTGTCACATCGTGAACTTCGAAGCGGGAGGACCG
>JAJEHK010000153.1 GCA_022823765.1 Alphaproteobacteria bacterium
CACTATTCCCGCGCCGGTGCTGAAGGACATACCGAACGATTTCTCGCCGGCAACACGGACAGCGATGGAAACCCTCGAGTTCGTCGAGGCCGTAAAGGTTGCTTTCCAGGCCAAGCGGCGCTTCTGGGAGGAGGACGCGGCGATCTATGGAGGAATTTCCTGGACCGACAGCGACATCACCCAAATCTGGTATCCTTGCAACGGTTACCACCGTCCCAAGGGCGTTCTGATCGGCGCCTATATCTGGAACCGGGAGCCGGGATTGCGCTACTCGGCACTGTCGGCGCCGGAGCGTCTGCGGGCGGCGCAGTCGGAGGGCGAGTCGCTGCATCCGGGATATGCCGGCGAGTTGGAGTGCGGGATCAGCCGGGCCTGGCTCAACGTTCCCTTCCAGAAGGGTGGATGGCCGCGACGAAACGAAGACGCAGCGGCAACGCTGCGCAGGGGCGATGGACCGTTCCATTTCGCTGGTGATCAGGTCACCGCGCTTCCCGGTTGGCAGGAAGGCGCCCTGCTTGCCGCCCACGCCGCTGTCGGGGCAATTCACGAACGTTCGACGAGCCAATAGTTCGGTCGCGCAGCACTCCCTCGCGTGGGAGGCAGGTCGCGTCAACGCGGGGCGCAGTCGACCCAACCCCGACTTCAGAGCCAGGTCGCTCGGGAATTTCGGTCTTGATGTTGGGTCGCAAGGGGGACCGACCGGGGCCTCTTGCTATCGGTCACCCGATCCCTGGGCGCGTCGTCCACGGGTGGCATGGGCGTATGGCGTTGCCGAGGTTGTGCGGCCGGCGCCCGTCGGTCATGCTCATTGCGGGTCTCGCCGGATCCGCAAGGCTTGTCGGGGAAAGGAGGTACGAGGTTGCCACCCTACAGGAAACCCGTGCAGTGGGAGGATCCGCGCAACAAGCTCTATCCCCACCAGGTCGTCTTCACCTGTCCGCCCAGCGATTTCTGCGGAGGGCCGACAGACTTCGTACGCATGGCGCCTGACACGGTTGGAGTCCATGGCCGCATGCTGCACATACCTGACTACGAACACCGTCTCGACCAGCGCCTGCAGAACTTTGCGCTGCTCGAGGAGGTGGTCGAGTGTGCGGCGAACGCCGGCGCCGACGTCTGCGCCCAGGTCGGCTCGAACTGGGTCCATGCCTCGAACCTGGGGGTCGAGGGAATCCGCCGTTACATCGAGCAGCTGAGCGAGACCTATGCGACCGCGTTCCACATGGCGGGTTACGCCATGGTCGAAGCGCTCCGCGCGGCCAACGTCGAGAAGGTGGCACTCAATGCCGTCTACCACTGGCCCGACTGGTGGCAGGGGACCGTGGACTTTCTGCGCGAGGCAGGCTTTGACGTCGTGTGGGCCGGCAATTTCGTCGACCAGGGCTGGTTCGCCAGCCAGGAAGAGCTCAATGGCCAGGTGTTCTGCTTCGACGAGGAACTGGCGGCACGATCCATGGCTTACGTTGCCGACAAGGCGCCCCGCGTCGACGCCTATCTCGCCAACGGCACGGCCCATTTCCGACGTGCGTCGGACGGCGTAACCCGGCGATTCTGCGGGCTGGCGCCTGAACTCGAGGCCATGATCGGCAAGCCCGTGATCACGCACGACATCGCGCTCTACTGGCGCATCTTCAAGACACTCGGCATGGCTCCGGTGACGAGGCAGGGCAGTCTGCTCGCATCCCTTCATTGAACAACACCGGCAGGCCTCGCCTTGCCGGTGATATCCGGACCGGTTGCGAGGTCCTTGGCGGCCCGATCCAGACTCCGCGTCACGGTTCGTCGTGAAAGACCGCCTCCGGCGGCGGGATTGTCACGCCCGAAGGCAACACGGCCTGTTGTGCGACCTCACCGAATCTCCACGACGCCGTTGTCTCACAACAACATCGTTGTGGGCGGGCACTCGAGATCGACAAGGCCTGCTTCGGCGAGCAGCGTTACAGGGTCATGGCGAGGGTGCGGGCCTCGAAGATGGCCATGGAAGCCGTGCGTGCGGCGACGGCATCGCCAAGGTTGTGAATCCGGAGATCGTCGTCGGCGAGTTCGCGGCGCAGGCTGTCTTCCACCGTGTTCGTGGTGGCGAGAACAAGGCTGTCGAAGTCGCGTTCCTCGGTGTCTGCGGTGTAGAGGTTCATGAGCGTGGCGGTGTTGCCTCTCCATGCGCTCAAGGCATGGCCACAGATGACCTCCACTCCGAGTTTCCAGAACCTCTCACGGGTGGTGTCGCCGGTCCGCGAGAAGTCGAGTTGCTCGGCGGGCTTCTCGGCCGCGGTGACCACCGTCACCATGTGGCGCGCCAGGGCGAGATGCAGGGCCGTTCCGGAGGCCGGCCACCAGCCGTTGATGTCATCGAGGAGGAGAACGTTGGTGCCCGGAACCGCCCTGCCCTCCAGAATGTCGTGGGCTGTCATGACGTTGTCCTGCTCAGCCCCTTCCAGGCGTTCGACATGCGGAAAGGCGCGCTGGAAGCCCGTTCGCGTAGGGACCGATCCTGTCGCAAGAATCACGTCGTCCGCCCCGAAGGCCCGGACGTCATCGGCCGACATCTTGGTGTTGAGAATGATCCGCACCTGGAGTTTTTCCAGCTGGTGGCTGCACCAGGTCAGGAACTCGCCGACTTCTCCCCTTTCTGGTTGACCCGCGGCAAGGCGGAACTGGCCGCCGAGTTCGGCGTCCTTTTCGACGAGTGTGACGCGATGACTGCGCATCGCCGCCACCCTCGCCGTCTCGAGACCGGCGGGACCACCCCCGACGACGAGGATGTGGCGGGGGCTGATGGTCTGTGGTGCGCCGTCGCCATCCCACAGCGTTTCCCGTCCCACCGATGGGTTGACGAGACAGGAGATCCAGTAGTCGCGCAGTCGCCGGCCAAGGCACAGCTGGTTGCACGAGATGCACGGCCGGATGTCGTCGGCTCGCCCGCTGGCTGCCTTGTTGGCGAGGTGGGGATCGGCAATCTGGCCGCGGACAATCGAGACCAGATCGCATTTTCCGGCGGAGAGTGCTTCCTCGGCGCGCTGTGGCGTCTTCACGCGCGCTTCTGCCGTGACCAGGGCGTGCCTCACCACGCTCTTGATCTCGCCGGCTTCGTCCGGGCCAAGGGGAGTGTCGAAGTGAAAGCTCGGGACGATCTTCGAGAACTGGTTGAGATAGCTTCCTGCCCCACAGGACAGATAGTCGCACAGGCCCCGCTCATCGAGCCATGCGAAGACCTCCAGCTTGTCGGCCATGGTCAGACCGCCCGGGTAGGGCTCGCCACCCGAAACGGTCATGCCGACGATGAAGTCCTCACCGCAGGTCCGTCGGATGCCCTCGACGATGCGTGTCACGAAACGCAGGCGGTTCTCGAGGCTGCCGCCCCAGCGATCGTCGCGGCGGTTGGTGAGAGGCGACCAGAACTGGTCGATCAGGCAGGAGTAGCCAGCGAAGAGGTCGACACCATCGAAACCGCCGGCCTGGTCGCGTTCTGCCTGCCGGATGAAGGCGTCGACAAGTTCCTCGATCTCCTGATCCGTCATCACGTGGCTGCCCCAGGGGTCGTGATGACTCACCTGGCCCGAGGGAGACCAGTAGGCGGTCCAGGAATTGTCCTGATCGCCGTGGGCGCCGGTATGGTAGATCTGGTGACACATGACGGTGCCGTGTTCGTGGCAGGCATCGGTCACCTTGCGGAAATGTGGAATGACCACGTCCTCGGCGAGAAAGTTGCCCCGGGTGAGGATGGCCGTCGGGTGCGGCGGCGATGGCTCGACAACGATCATCGCTGCCCCGCCCCGGGCGCGCTCCCGGTAGTATCCGAAGTGTCTGTCGAGCGGCAGGCCGCCTTCGGACATGTTGGCGGTATGCGCACCGAAAACGATGCGGTTCTTCAATTCGTGCCCGCGCAATGTCACCGGGCGGAAAACATGGGGAAACGGTGTCTCGGTCATGGAAATTCCCTGAATACAATATGTTGTGTCATGGTTGATGAAGCAATTGTGCGAGGCTCTCGATGTCCGTCACCGGCAGGGAGCAGGTCTGGCCGCGGCAGACGTAGGCCGTCGGCCGGGCGTCGACAGAGCCCTTGCCGGCGGCAGGGTGGGTGGCGGGAAGGGACTCTCCGGGCGTGATGACACGAAGCACCAGATGCGTGTGTGCGGACTTCCACACCTCGGCAATGAGCGAGTCCGTCGCCTTCTCGCCCCTTGTTCCGATGATGGTGACGTCGAGCGCCCTCGCCAGGAGGTCGAGATTGAGGAGCATGACCGCATGGCCGGCGGGATTCCTCGCCACGTCCCGGGCGAAGGCGGCTACAGTCTCTTCGGCCCTTTCCCGGTACTGCACCTCTCCTGTCAGATGCCACAGCCGTGCAAGGACGCCGACCATGGTGCCGTTGCCCGATGGCGTGGCATTGTCGATGGCGGTCTTGGTGCGCACGATGAGGGCATCCGCATCGTCCGCCGTGAAGAAGTAACCGCCGCCCTTGTCGTCGCGATAGAAGCGGTCTGCCACGCGGACCCATGTGCGGGCCCGTTCAAGGCAGGTTTCGTCACCGGTCACGTCATGAAGGACCAGCGCCGCCTCGGCCATGTGGCTGTAATCGTCGATCATCGCGACATCGAGAGTGGCACCGGCCCGCGCACTGTGTCCAAGACGGTCCCCTGACGCCATGGCGCCCGAGACATGATCGAAGGCGCGCTGTGCCATCGCGATCCACTCCGCCCGCCCGAAGGCGGCGCCGGCGCGGGCGAGCGCCCGGATCATGAGACCGTTCCAGTCCGCCAGGACCTTGTCGTCAAGACCAGGTCGGGGACGTGCCGCGCGCTGGTCGAGCAGACGCCGGCGCAGCGGCGCGAGGCGGACCTCTCCGGCTGCATCGGGCTCTCTCACAAGGCTGTTCAGGATGGTCTTTCCCTCCCAGTTGCCGTGTGATCTGACGTCGTGGAACTCCTTGAAAAATGGGGACTCCTCCCCCAGGATCGTGTCGATTTCCGACTCTGTCCAGACATAGAAGGCGCCTTCCTCCCCGTGACCCTCGGCGTTCAGGGAGTCGGCATCGAGACTGGAACAGAAGGCGCCCTCGCAGGTGGTCATTTCCGACTGCAGCCAGGTGACGGTCTCCTCCACCCGGCGGCGGTAGAGGTCCTTTCCGGTGACGAGCCACAGCCGCGTGTAAAAGTCGACCAGAAGAGCATTGTCGTAGAGCATCTTCTCGAAGTGCGGGGCAAGCCAGTAGCGATCGACGGAATAGCGCGCCCAGCCGCCAGCGAGGTGATCGTAGATGCCGCCGCGGGCCATGGCATCGGCTGACACCTCGACAGCCTGCATGAACGCGCCCTCTCCCTCCCGGCGCCAGGCGCGCAACAGCAGGTCGAGATCGGGGACATGTGGGAATTTCGGCGCTTCACCAAGACCGCCAAACCGCATATCGACGATGTCGAGCAGGCGCCGCGCCGTGGTGTCAGCGACATCGTGAGGGACATCGCCCTTTCCTTGCCCGGACGAGAGATTCGCCAGCGCCTCGGCGAGAGCCGCGCGATTGTGCTCGACCCTTTCAGGTTGATTGCGGTAGGTCGTCTCCACGACGTTCAGCACTTCGGTGAATCCCGGGCGTCCGAACTTCGGCGCCGACGGAAAGTAGGTGCCGCCCCAGAAGGGTTCCCCGTCTGGAGTCAGGAACATGGTGAGGGGCCATCCCCCCTGCTGGCCAAGCAACTGCAGGGCCGACTGGTAGATAGCGTCGATGTCCGGCCGTTCCTCCCGGTCGACCTTGATGTTGACGAAGAGGTCATTCATCACGCCGGCAATCTCTTCGTTCTCGAAGCTCTCGTGGGCCATGACGTGGCACCAGTGGCAGGCGGCATAGCCGACCGAGAGCAGGATCGGCCTGTCGTGTTCCCTGGCATGCTGAAGGACATCCTGGCGCCACGGTTGCCAGTGGACGGGGTTGTCCCGATGCTGGTGGAGATAGGGACTGGTTTCCCCGTCGAGGTTGTTGCGGCGGAAATCCAGAGCCATGTTGCGTTCACCGGTTCGGGAACCCTACCCTGACGGTTGTGTTCCACATTCTCAACCGGTATCCGCCATGAAAGTGACGATCAAGATCGACTGCACACCGGAAGAAGCCCGCGCCTTTCTGGGCATGCCCGACATCCGTCCATTGCAGGACGAGATCATGGCCCGACTGAAGGAGCGCATGGACGAGGCCTTGTCCCGGTTTGATCCCGAAGCGATGCTGAAGGAATGGACCGGGGCATCGGGTGACGGCATGAACCAGATGATGGAGATGTGGCGTCACATGCTGAACCCGGCAAAGCGCGACTGACTCCCGTGTTTCACGTGAAACATTGGGCGATTACATCCTTGACTGAACGACGATATTGCGGGATGATGCGCGTGTGGTTTGGGGTCGCCTGCCCCGCCCCACCAAACGGCCAATGGAGGGCCGACCGCGCATGGCGGACGATACCGAATATCGACAGATTGTCTATCGGCTGCTTCCCGGATCCCGGGAGA
>JAJEHK010000293.1 GCA_022823765.1 Alphaproteobacteria bacterium
ACACGGCGATCAGGACGCCCGGAAGGCAAAATACGGCGAAATCACACGGCTCTCGCAGGGGAGTATGAGACAAGGCGGCTAGAACCCTGGCGACGCCATGGCTGCGTCAAGCATGTCCATGTGGTCGCTGCCGAAATAGAGCTTGTCGCGGAAGATGAAGGCGGGGACGCCGAAGAGGCCGGCATCGAAGGCCTCGCGGGTGTTGGCGCCAATGACTGCCTTGTAGTGGGGATCGGCGGCGATTTCCGCCATGGACCGGGGACCGAGGCCGACCCGGTCCGCCATCTCCTGGAGCACGTCCGGATCGGTGATGTCCGCGCCTTCGGCCCAGTAGCCGCGCATCACCTGTTCCACGAAGGGCTCCGCAAGGTCCCTGTCGGCGGCATGGGCCATGCAGCGCAGCGCCCGCGACGGCCTCATCGGCTGTCCGTCATGCGGATGGTAGGGCAGTCCCGCCTCGGCCATGTGGTCAACGATGTCCTGGAGGTACCAGGCGCGGCGCTGCGGACTCTGTTCCATCGGCCTCATGCCATCGACCGCGTCCATGAGACTGGCGAGATGGACCGGCCGCCAGTCGACGCCGACTCCCCGGCGCCGCGCCAGCCGGCCGATGGTGAGCGAGGCGAGGTAGGACCAGGGAGAAATGACGTCGAACCAGAAGGAGACCCGTTCCCCTGTCGCAGGCGTGAATTCCGGGCCCTCGCTGGAGACGCCCTCGAGGAACCGCGCCAGGGACACGACGACCCTCTCGTGCTCCCCCGTCATCACCTCGCGGCCGTCCTGGCGGGCGGCCACGGCAAAGGTGATCCTGCGCCCCTCGACCGCCGTGATCCTGGCCTCGACCGCGACCGGCCTTGCCGTCCAGGCGGGACCTGTGTGATCGACGGCCACGCGGGCACCAACGGACGCCTCGCCCTTCTCGAGCGCCGGATGCAGGAGATCACCGCACACCTCTTCCATCCAGAGGATCAGGGTCACCGTCGCCGCCACGTCGACCCCGGCATTGCCGACGGCCGCGGCGGTATCGCCGGCATCGGGGGTGAAGAGACGGGTCCGGCTCGGGCCCGTGGTCAGACGACGCACGATGCCCCGGACCAGCAGAGCGGAAACTCGGGCGCGATCATCTCGGCGCCCGGTTCGAGGGTGACGCCCCGGAAGGGCGGGGATGTCGGACCGGGCCGCGCCGCAAAGCGCGCATCATCGCCGATCCATCTCATGGAGATGGCCCGTCTCGGCGTCACGAGGGAACGGTTGGCCGGCGCGCCATGGACCGTCAGGAAGTGGAAGCAGACGGCATCGCCCGGCTCGAGCTTGAAGCCGCGGATGTCGAAGGCCGAACGGTCGGCGTCGACGTCAGGCAGCGGCTCGTGGTCATCGTCGTCGCCATAGAGCGGCTGGCCATTGAACCGCTCGGGCGTGAAGGAGCGCTGCCAGTTGTGCGAGCCGGCAATGAACTCCGGGCTGGTGTCGCGCGCCACCGGATCCACCGGCACCCACATCGAGACGTTCTGCCGGCCGTCGACGCAATAGTAGGGCTGGTCGTGGTGCCACGGCGTCCCGAGATCGGCGCCGGCCTCCTTGACGAGCACGTGCTCGTGGAAGAAGCGGGCCGTCGCGGAACCCATGAGTTCGGCCGCGATCCTGGCCCCGGACCCGTGCCGCGCGAAGGTCTCGTACTCCGGTATTCTCTGCCAGTTGCAGTAGTCGCTCATGAACAGCTTGCCGGCCTCGTCATGGTAGAGTTTCGCGTCCTCTCCCGGTTCGTCGAGGTTCTTCTCGATCCCCAGGCGGAGCATGTCGACCCACTCGGAGAAGACACCGCGAAGACAGACGACGCCGTCCTTCAGGAACTCCTCCACCGAGTCCTCTTCCAGCGGCGTCACGGGATCCAGGACCGCCATGATTACCCTCCTGCGACACGCGGCATGAGATAGACCTCCGCGCCGTCAGGCACGCGCTGCAGCAGCGAATCGCGGTAGATGCGGCCGTCGATGGAAACCGCCACGCCCCGGTCGAGCACCGCCGAGAGCTCGGGATAGGCGCCCTGGAGACGCTCGAGCACCTGCCCGACCGTGCCGGCCTCGACCGGAAACGACTGCCGTCCACCCGCCATGGAACGGAGCGTCGCGCCGAGCCGGACGTCGATCATGGCGACCCGTCGATGGCCGCGAGAATGCGCGGAGGCGACATCGGGGTTTCGGTCATGCGGCGGTCGATGGCACGCGACACGGCATTGGCCACCGCCGCAAGGGGCGGCACGATCGGTGTTTCGCCAACGCCGCGCACGCCGTAGGGGTGGCCGGGATTGGGCACCTCGACGATGACGGTGTCGATCATCGGCAGATCGGAGGCAACGGGAATGCGGTAATCGAGAAAGCCCGGGTTCTGCAGGACCCCGTCGCTGCCGTAGATGTATTCCTCGTTGAGAGCCCAGCCGATGCCCTGGGCGACTCCGCCCTGGTACTGGCCCTCGACATAGTCGGGATGGATGGCCTTGCCCGCGTCCTGGACGGCCAGGTAGTTGAGGACGGTGACCCGCCCGGTTTCCGGATCCACCTCGAGATCGCAGACATGCACGGCGAAGCTCGCCCCGGCGCCCTCGGCGTTGATTTCCGCATGGCCGGCGATCGGTCCACCGGTGGAGGGCGCCATGGCGGCAATCGCTTCGAAGGTCAGCGGTTCGTGATCACCGGCATTGGCGCCCGAGGGACGCACGCATCCCTGGTCCCAGACCACGGCCTCGACATCGATGTCCCAGAGGGCGGCGGCGCGCTGCTTCATGGTGTCGATGACCCTGCGCGACGCCTCGATGGTGGCGAGACCGGCCGAATGGGTGACCCGGCTGCCGCCGGTGGTGTCGTTGTGCCCGAGAGCACTGGTATCGGCGATGATCGCCTTCACCCTCTCGTAGGGAATCTGGAGTTCCTCGGCGGCCATCAGGCACATGCTGGCGCGGCTGCCGCCGATGTCGGGCGTGCCCAGAGACACCAGAACGGTGCCGTCGTTGTTGACGTTGACCGTCACGCTGGTCTGGCCGCCGTAGTTCGGCCAGAATCCGGCAGCGATGCCCCTCGCCCGGTTGGCCCCGGGAGCGGCCTCGAGCGAAGGATGATCCCGGGCCGCCTCGAGGCATTCCACGAATCCGATGGCTCCGAACGTCGGGCCGTAGACGGAACTCGAACCTTCCTTCACGGCGTTCCTGAGGCGCAGTTCGACAGGATCGATGTCGAGCTTGCCGGCGATTTCGTCGAGAAGGGATTCGATGGCGAACGAAGCCATCGGCGCGCCCGGGGCGCGGTAGGCGGCAGCCTTGGGACGGTTCACCACCACGTCATAGCAGTCGAGAACCACGTTCGGGCAGTCATAGGGAGCCATGCCGCACACGGCTCCGTAGCTCACCGGCGAACCGGGGAACGCGCCTCCCTGGTACCTGAAGGAGGCATCGCAGGCCGTGATCCGGCCATCGCGGGTAGCGCCGATCCTGGCCGTGATGCTCGTCGAAGACGTGGGCCCGGACGCCCGAAAGACCTCGTCGCGGCTCATCGTCATCTTGACCGGCCGCCCGGACTTGCGGGACAGGAGAAGGGCCACGGGCTCGAGAAAAACCGTGGTCTTGCCGCCGAACCCGCCACCGATTTCAGAGGATGTGACGCGCAGGTTCGCGAGATCCATGCCCAGGATGTTGGCGCACATGTCGCGGACGGAGAAGTGACCCTGGGTGCAGCACCACAACTCGGCGACGCCGTCCTCGGAAGTCGAGGCCACGCAGGCATGGGGCTCGATATAGCCCTGATGCGCAGCCTCCGTCCTGAAGGTCTGCTCGACGATGACATCGGCAGCGGCGAATCCGGCTTCGATGTCGCCCATTTCGATCCTGGTGTATTCGGCGATGTTGGACGGCTCTTCGGGCGCCGGATCCATGCCGGCCGTGATCATGTCCTCGTGCACCAGGGGAGCGCCCGGTTTCATGGCCTCGTCGACATCCGTGACATGGGGAAGCACCTGCCAGGTGACGTCGATGAGCTTGAGCGCCTGACGGGCAACCGCCGTCGATGTCGCCGCCACGGCGGCGACCGCATGGCCCTCGTAGAGCGCCTTGTCCCGGGCCATGACGTTGCGGGCCACGTCCCAGACGTTCTCCTCGACCTCTCCCTTCACTTTTCCGTCGGGGCCGATGCCCGGAAAGTCGTCGCGGGTGACGACCGCCTTGACGCCGGGAAGGGCGCTGGCCCTGGAGGTGTCAATGGCCAGGATGCGGGCATGGGCGTGGGGACTGCGAAGGACCTTGCCGACAAGCATGCCGGCGCCGGCGAGATCGGCGCCATAGAGCGCCCGGCCGGTGACCTTGTCGGTGCCGTCGGGGCGGGGCGGACGGGTTCCGACCTTGTCGAACGTCGTGCGGGTGGTGAATTCGAGCTCCATGGATCACTGTCCCCTCAGGTCTGCAGCGGTTTCCAGCACTGCGCGAATGATCTTGTCGTAGCCGGTGCAGCGGCACAGGTTGCCGGCGAGCCAGTAGCGTACCTCGGTCTCGTCGGGATCGGGGTGTTCCTCAAGCAGGGCCTTCGCGGCAACGAGGAACCCCGGCGTGCAGACACCGCATTGCAGCGCCCCGAGTTCGAGGAACTTCGTCTGCAGGGGATGAAGTTCCCCGGTGCCGGCCATGCCTTCGATGGTCTCGACCTCGCGGCCGTCCGCTTCCGCCGCCAGCACCAGGCAGGCACACACCAGGCGGCCTTCGAGCATCACCGAACAGGCGCCGCAGTCACCGGATGCGCATCCTTCCTTCGATCCGGTGAGGCCGAGCCGATCGCGCAAGGCATCGAGCAGGGTCTCCGTGGCATCGCACAGGAACTCCGCCGCATCGCCGTTCACCGTTGTCGTGACATGCTGAAGACTCATGATCTTTCTCCGGCTCGCGTGGCGGCGATGCGCGCCGCCCGGCGGGCGAGCACTCCGGCCACCTTCCTGCGGTAGGACACGGTACCGCGCTTATCGTCGATCGGCTGCGCCGCCGCCGAGGCCGCCGCCTCAAGTGCCGCCACGGCTTCGTCATCGAGCGACGTGCCGACGATGGCCGCGGCGCCGTCCTCGACCACCAGCGCCCGGGGTCCGACGGCGCCGAGCACCACCTTCGCGGCGGCACAACGACCGCCCTCGTCCAGCGTCAGGCTGACCGCGGCGCCGACCACGGCAATATCCATCTCGGTTCTCGGAATGAGTCTGAGATAGGCGTCCGCGGAACGTGCCGGGGCCTCCGGCAGGAAGACTGACGTCACCACCTCCCCCGTCGCGAGCGAGGTGATTCCGGGACCGGTCGCCACATCGCCGACCGGAACATCGCGCTCCCGCCCGTCCGGTCCGGCAACGCGCGCCAGGGCGCCGGCCGCCATCATCGCCGGCACGCTGTCGGCGGCCGGCGAGGCGTTGCAGAGATTCCCGACCATGGTGGCGCGGCCCTGGATCTGCGTCGAACCGATCAGTTCCACGGCCTCGACCACGCCAGGCCACTGACGGCGCACGCCGTCATGGCGCGACAGGACCGCTCCCGGAACCGCGGCGCCGACACGCCAGCCGCCGTCCTCGGCGACGATGTCCTCCATCCCCGGGATACGCTTGATGTCAACAACGAGTTCCGGCTCCACCAGGCCCGAACGCAGGGCGACGAGAAGATCGGTGCCGCCGGCAAGGACCCTTGCGGCGCCCGGGCATGATGCCAGCATTCCGGTGGCGTCAGCGAGTGTTCGCGGTGCTTCATACCGCATGTCGGACCGTCTCCCCCGTCTCCTGATCAGGGGAGATCATTCCAGAGAAGGGGACTTCTCGGCAACTCATCAATTGTCGAGACACGCCCGGAACGTGGTTTAGCCCCAAGCCCGCCTGCCCGGCTTTGCGATACTTGACCCGGAGCCGGTCGGCGGGTGAGAAAGACCGCGCACTCCAGGGCGACCGGACCAGAACCATGACGAGCATCTACGGACAGACCATCAAGCTCTTCGGCTCCCACCCGGAGCCTGCCTTCGAAAGCGAGGCCGGGCAGACAGACGTGTGGGGTCGGCAATGGGGATGCGACAACGATGTCGGCACCCTGCGCGTCTGCCTCATGCACCGTCCCGGGCCCGAGATGGAGATCGTCGACCGCAACCGGCGGATCGAGGAGATCGGCTCGTTCGGAGATCTCGACAGCGGCTGGTACTTCCAGAGCGACACGGTTCCCGACTGGGAGGAGTTCCGCGCCCAGCACGACGGCCTGGTCCGCACGCTGCAGAACGAGGGTGTCGAGGTGGTGTTTCTGGACAGCATCGAACCCGATGGCCTGAAATCCATCTACACCCGCGATTCGTCAGTCGCCATCAAGGGAGGCAGCGTGATCTGCCGCCTGGCGCGTTCGATCCGGCGTGGCGAGGAGGCTCACGTCACCAGGACCATCGCCGGTCTTGGCATGCCGGTCCTGCGCACCATCCACGGCACGGGCATGGTGGAAGGCGGCAGTTTCGCCTGGCTCAACCACCGCACGGCCGTCATCGGCCGCTCCATCTGCGTCAACGAGGAGGGAGCGCGCCAGCTCGAGGAAGTTCTGGCCTGGCAGGGCGTCGAACTGCTGCGCGTCGATCTGACGGGCTATTCCATCCACATCGACGGCGCCATGACGATGATCGACGTCGACGTCGCCATCATCGATCCCGACATGCTTCCCTATCCCTTTCTCGAGAAACTGAAGGAGCTCGACATCCGCACCGTCGAGATCACGGCCCAGGACAACCACGCCATCATCAACTGCCTTGCGGTCCGGCCCGGCCGTGTCATCATGCCGCGCGGCATTTCCAACCAGACAGCCGACACTCTTGCCTCGATGAACATCGAGACCACCGAGATCGACTACGACAAGGTCTATCTCAACGGCGGCGGCATACACTGCTCCACCTGCCCTCTGGTCCGCGATTCCGTCCACTGAGGCCGCCCGGAGACTGAAGGAGAATCCCATGACACGTGCCGTGCGTATCCACAGGACCGGTGGCCCCGACGTCCTGACCCTCGAGACGGTCGACACCGGCAGGCCAGGGGCGGGCGAAGTCCTGGTCCGCCAGACCGCGATCGGCCTCAACTTCATCGACACCTATCAACGATCCGGCCTCTATCCCCTCGCCCTGCCGGCGACCCTGGGCATGGAAGCCGCCGGCATCGTCGAGGCGCTCGGTCCCGGCGTCACGGAATTTGGCGTCGGTGACAGGGTCGCCTACCCGATGACCGCCGGCGCCTACGCCAGCGAGCGCATCATGCCGGCAGACCGCCTGGTCGGGATCCCCGACGGTGTGTCGGACGAGACCGCCGCCGCCATGATGCTGAAGGGCATGACGGTGGAGTACCTGCTCATGCGGACATTCCCCGTCGAGAAAGGGCAGACCATTCTCTTTCACGCCGCCGCGGGCGGCGTCGGCCTCATCGCCTGCCAGTGGGCGAAAGCCCTGGGCGCCCGGGTGATCGGAACCGTGTCGACCGCGGAAAAGGCCGCTCTCGCGTCCGCACACGGATGCGACCATCCGATCGTGACGTCCAGCGAGGACATTGCCGAAAGGGTGATGGACATCACCGGCGGCAAGGGCGTTCCGGTCGTCTATGATTCGATCGGCAAGGACACATTCGACGCGTCGCTTGCCGTCCTTGCGCCACGCGGCACCCTGGTCTCCTTCGGTCAGTCCTCAGGCCCGGTCGAGAGCTTCAATCCGGCGCGCCTCGCCGCCGGCGGCTCGCTCTACTACACGCGGCCCGGCCTCGCCAACTACATTGCCAGCCGCGCGGACCTCGATCTTTCGGCAGGGCGCCTCTTCTCCATGATCGACTCGGGCAAGGTCCGGATCGAGGTCAACCAGAGGTATCCTCTCGACGATGTCGAGCGCGCCCATCGCGATCTCGAGGGCCGTCGGACGACGGGCTCGACGGTCCTCCTCCCGTGAGCGCAACCACAAGGGCAGTGCGCCTTGCGCGCTGTGGCGGCCCTGAAGTCCTGGAATTCGCCGACGTCGCGCTCGATCCGCCCGGCGCCGGCGAGGTGCGGGTGCGCAACACCGCGATCGCGCTCAACTTCTACGACATCTACGAACGAAGGGGCTTCTATCCCGTCGACCTTCCCGTCACGCCTGGCTCGGAGTCGGCTGGCGTGGTGGAGGCGCTCGGCGCCGGTGTCGGGCACCTGGCTACAGGTGATCGTGTCGCAGTTCTCACCGGTCCGGGGAACTGTGCCGAGGTGATGAACGCCGATGCGTCCCGGGTGGTGCGACTGCCCGCGGACATCGACGAGACCGTTGCCGCCGCCTTGATGACCAAGGCGATGACGGTCGAGTGCCTTCTGGAGCGCTGTGTTCCCGTGCGCCGCGGCCAGACCATCGTCTTCCATGCGGCGGCAGGCGGCGTCGGCCTCATCGCCTGCCAGTGGGCGAGAGCGCTTGGCGCCCGGGTGATCGGCACCGTTTCCACTGACGCCAAGGCGCGCCTCGCCCGCATGAACGGCTGTCACGTCCCCGTCATTTGGGGCAAGGACTCGCTCGAAGACGTGGTGAGGGCCGAAACCGGCGGTGAGGGTGTTCCCGTGGTGTTCGATTCGATTGGCCGGACGACCTTCGAATCCAGTCTTGCGTGCCTTGCCCGGCGCGGCACCCTCGTCTCGTTCGGTCAGTCCTCGGGCGAGCCGGAACCGTTCCGCGTGCTGCTGCTTGCGGCCAGGGGGTCGATCTTCGTGACCCGACCTATTCTCGACGACTACACGGCAACGCGCCTCGAACTCGAAGCCAGCGCCCGGCGCGTCTTCGACATGGTGGGAACCGGAAAGGTGAAGGTCACCATCGGCCAGACCTTCGACCTTGCCGACATCGCAAAGGCCCACGAACTCATGGAGGAGCGGCGCACGACCGGATCCACCGTCATCATCCCCTGATGGCAGGGGGAGGATCTGTGGCAGGCCCTGACGGCATCCCCGCTGCGACGGACTCCGCATCGGTCCGGTCACACTGTGGGCCCGCATGAGGCACGGCCGGGCTTGACGCCAGGCACCCCGGGCAACACTCGGCAGCCGGCTCCGGAGGAGCAATCAGTTGTGGCTGCCGGAGCCCGAGTCGGCTTTCAGTTCAGTGTCCGCGAGCTCTTTCGAAGGCGGCAGCACCAAATGCGTCGTCTTCGCATCCTCCTCGTGGACGCACACCTTCAGGTTTTCCGGCAGGGCGATACCGTAGTCTTCGCGCAGGGTTGCTCGTGGGTCCGCGAGCAGCCGTGCGCGGAACTCTTCGCTCTCGGCCGCCTGCGCGAGAAGTCGTTCGCGGACCTCGGATGCCGACATGGCCCCCTGGCTGGTCCCGGGTGCCTTGGTCATCGTTGTGCTCCTTCGCAGGGATGTGCATCGGCAAGGGTGCCACAATGCCGAAGGCTCCGACATTTGCAAGGCCGAGGAAGGCCCCATCATCTAAACCGCGATCGGAGACGTTGTCGTGTATGCCTTCGATGTCGTGAAGGACAGATCACATGCCAGGTACAGGGAATGCATGGGGTTTCACGCAGTCTGGGACAGGGGGCCCGGCGGCATGCGCGGCCTCTTCGCCAGGACGCTCGTCCTCGTTGCCTGCGACCTTCGCACCAGCACCATGTGGGAGGCCAAGTTTACCTGGCTTCTGTCGGGCATGAGCATCGACGGAGAGTTCGAGGCGCTGGTGGATCCTCAATACTGACACCGCGCCCCGTGTGCGGCTTCCACGAACGGGTGAACGTCCGGGCGATGAACGATGTCGGCACGTGGGGGCCGAGCGACCATCGTCGGCTCCTGATCGAGGTGGACCCGGGGTGAGGGACTCGCGTCAACAGATGCGGGCGGCGCTCGATGGTCCGTCGGTATCAGTAGAGTCTGTGCTGCTCGGCGCTCTCCATGTAGGCATCCGCCTCGGCCGCCGTCTCCCTGAGCTTCGCCTGGGCCACGATTGCCGCCCCGAAACTCTGCATGCCGGAGGTGTCCGGCCACGCCTCTGGCCTCCACAGGTTCGAGCGAACCATGCACTTCGTGCAATGGAAGAAGGCGCGTTCGACGTGAACGACCATGATGAGGCGAGGCACCTTGCCCTGTTCGGTCATGGAGCGGCGCAGGCCCTCGTCGGCCACGATCTCGGCACGGCCGGCCACCCTCAGCGTGTCCTTGCGCCCGGGAACCAGGAAGATGAGGGCCACCCGGGGATTCTCGAGCACGTTGAGAAAGGTATCCATGCGGGCGTTGCCCGGGCGGTCCGGGATGGCGAGGGTCGCGCGATCGATGACCCTCACGAATCCCGCGGGGTCTCCCTTTGGCGAGACGTCGACGTCGCGTGGACCGCCTCCCGAACCGATGATGAAGAACGGTGCGTGACGGATGAAATCGATGCAGTACTCATCGAGGTGATCGATCACCTTGGTGACCGCGGTCGGAAAGACGTCGCCCACGATCTCGCGCAGTTCATCCGTCGTCGTCACGACGTCACCGAAACGTCCGGATCTTTCCATCATTCCTGAACCCGTGGCTGTGGCGATGCACCGGGACAGTAAAGGGGGACCCGGCCTCCGGCAATCTCACGCCACTTTCTGCCTGTTTCGCCAGCACGTTGGCGAAGGTCTTCACGGATCAATTCCGACGGGTATACCGGCGTCCGGCAAGGGAAGAGATGATGATATGCGTATCGTGATTGAGCATCCGCGTCCCAATCGATCCTGGTGGAAAGGATATCGCCCCGGACAATGATCTTGTCACGCAGACTGCCGATCAATTCCGCGTCGTGGGGCTCCAGCGGGAGCAGGCGGGCAACGGGCCTGCCACGCCTGGTGATGATCAGTCCGTCGCTGCCGAGATTGTCGAGCGGCGCCAGGCACTGTTCCTTGAACTTCGCCGCATCGATCACGCTCATCCGATACAGTCAGAAAATGAGAGCAGGCATTTATCGTGTCCAGGACTCGGGCAACCCGGAGACCGCATTTTGATCGGTCGTCCGAGCTCTGTCTTCAGTGCGACTCCCAATCACCGGCCCGTTTGTCGCGCGCCGCTTCCTGCGGCAACGAGGACGATCCCGGCGCCCGAGCGCGTCCTCGGGGGCACGAGGGCTTCGGCCTTGCCAACATCGTCATGGAATGGCGGTGCGCAACACGGAGTGTCATGAGCGCAGCCAGATCGGATCCTTGACGTGTTCGAGGAGGAAGGCCTTGTGGCGGGCGATCTCTTCCGCCGTGGCCTCGTGGGGACGCGGAGGGCGGAAGGTGCGCGAAGGATCGCCGGATGCCGCGGTGAGGAGGGAGGCCTCGGGGCCGGCGAGGTCGAGGACCGACTGGCGGCCGCCCACCAGCTCGAGATAGACCTCCGCCAGCAGTCGTGCGTCAACAAGGGCGCCGTGGGTCTCCTGTCGGGTCGAGGCGTCGATGCGGAAGCGTCTTGTCAGGGCATCGAGACTGTTCTGCTCGCCGGGATACTTCCGCCGCGCCAGGGTCAGGGTGTCGATGGCGCGGCCGGTGTCGATCGGACCCCGACCGCATCGCTCGAGCTCGCTGTTGAGAAACGCCAGATCGAACTCGGCGTTGTGGATGACAAGAGGGCTGTCTCCCAGGAACTCCAGGAACTCTTCGGCCTTGTCCCGGAACGTGGGCTGTTCGGCCAGGAAGGCGGCTGTCAATCCGTGAACGGCGAGAGCCGCTTCCTCGCTGTCGCGTCCGGGATTGAGATAGGTGCTCCAGGAACGCCCCGTGGGAACGTGGTTCGTGAGTTCGACGCAGCCGATCTCGACGACGCGATGACCGGCGGTGTGATCGAGCCCTGTGGTTTCGGTGTCGAGGACGACTTCACGCATGGCTTTCCCGGTGCTGGAGGAGTGCGATGTAGACGGCGGCCAGCAGCCTGGCGTCGGCGAGGGCGCGATGGGTACGCCCGGGGACGATCTCGATGCCGAGGCGCTGTGCGAGGGCGCCAAGATCGTTGGCTCTTCCGGGGAAGGTACTCCGCGCCATGCTGAGCGTGTCGATGGCCCTGGAGCCGCGGATCGGCTCCATGCCTTCCAGGACCAGTTCGTTGTTGAGGAAGGCGAGATCGAACGCCGCATTGTGCATGACAAGGCGGCTGGAGGCGAGAAAGTCCATCAGGTCCTTCGCCCTTTCCCTGAACAGCGGCTGCTTTCTGAGGAAGGCATCGGGCAGCCGGTGGATGTCGAAGGCTTCCGCATGGTTGCAGCGCCGGGGATTGAGGAAGGTGTTCCACGTGCGCCCGGTCACCACCCGGTCCACGAGTTCGACGCAACCGATCTCGACGAGCCTGTGACCTTCCATGATGTCAAGGCCGGTGGTTTCCGTATCGAGAACGATCTCGCGCATGACGATCGAGGGGTCAGGGGCCATGATCGTATCCCGTCGGCACCCGGAAATCGACACGCTCAGGGCCTGCTCATCAACAGGCGACCGGGAACCAGCGTCTACGGCGGCCAGATTCTCCCCTGGCGGACCGAGAGATGGCGCCACAGGCTGATGACGCGCGCCCGGGTATGGCCCTTGGCGAGGCCGGTCATCACGACATGGTCCGCCCGGCGCAGCTTTTCCCGGTCCGGCATCTGGCGGCGGCGAATGTCCTCGAGGATCGTCCGGGTCATGCCGGGACGACGCAGCACCCGCGCGGCCTGGATGAACGTCGGCGCATGAACCACGCAGGTGGCATCGACCCGCGATTCGCCGCCGGTCTCGAAGAGCAGCGGCACATCGAACACCACGAGGCGGCAGCCGTTCCGGGTGGCTCGCCTCAGGAAGCGGGCCTGATCCCGGCGCACCAGGGGATGGACCAGCGATTCGAGTAGGGCAAGCAATCCGGCATTGCCGATGACACGGGCGCCAAGGCGCTGGCGGTCGATGCGGGCTTCCCGTCCCTCACCGATCACCACACCGGGAAAGGCACTGCCAACGGGCCCGACAGCGGCGCCGCCCGGACCGTAGAGCCGGTGCACACACAGGTCGGCATCGTGGATGAGGGCGCCACAGCGGGCGAACATGCCGGCTACGGCGGACTTTCCCATGCCGATCGAACCTGTCAGGCCGAGCACGAACACCGAAACTCATCCCCGATCACGTCACCGTCCGAGCCTGCAAGATTAGGAGCGTGGCAACAAGTCCGGATGGCACGTCATCTGGTCGCGCGGCCCGGACAGGTGAAGACCGAAATCGGGGACCGGAAGGACCGCCTTGGTAAGGAGGCCTCCGCGGCGTCCCATGGGAGCGACCGCATCACAGTCCCTGTGACACGACGGAGCGAAGGGCTTCCGTCACGGGTGGATCGACGCCGAACCATGCGGCGAATCCGGGCCGCGCCTGGTGGAGCAGCATGCCGAGGCCATCGACCGTGACGTGTCCACGCCGGCGGGCGCGGTGCAGGAGATCCGTGACGAGCGGCGCGTAGACGAGATCGCAGACCACCGCCTCTTCATCCAGGCCATCAAGTGCGAAATCGAGTGCCGGTTGTCCCGTCATGCCGAGCTGGGTGGTGTTGACCAGGAGGCCAACGTCGCCGGCAGCCGCGGCCCGTTCCTCCCAGGGCACGGCCGTCACCGAAGGCCCGAAGCGTTCGCCGAGCGCCGTGGCGCGCTCGAGTGTCCGGTTGGCGACACGCACCTCCCGGGCGCCTTCATCGAGGAGGGCGACGATGACGGCGCGACTTGATCCACCGGCTCCCAGCACCAGGGCCGGCCGGTCCGCCCGCCACCTGGGGGCCCGGCTCTTCAGGTTCTCGAGGAACCCGAAGGAATCCGTATTGGTTGCCGCGAGAGAGCCGTCATCGCCGACGACGATCGTGTTGGCAGCACCGATCCGCCGGCTGAGATCATCGACGCTGTCGGCGAGCGCCAGGGCCTTCTCCTTGTGCGGCAAGGTCACGTTGCAGCCCCTGAAGCCGAGAAACGGCAAGGCCCGGAAGGCGGCCTCGAAACGGTGCGGCGGCACGGCAAGGGGCACGTAGACGCCGTCGATACCAAGAGATTCGAGCCAATGGCCGTGCAGGAGAGGGGATCGCGAATGGGCCACCGGCCAGCCCATAACTCCGGCGATGCGCGCACTTCCGGTCAGTCCCACGGGCCGAGCGCCCCCCTCGCCGCCAGTTCGTTGAGAACGGCAACGAGCGGCAGCCCGATGATGGCATGCCAGTCGCCCTCGATCCGTTCGAACAGCCTGATTCCGCACCCCTCGACCTGGTAGCAGCCCACGCTTGCGAGAATGCGCTCTCCGGCAGCGGCCATATAGGCCGTCAGCGAGTCGTCATCAAGGGAGCGCATCGTCAGACAGGACGTCTCCGTGTGACGCCAACCCGGTTCGCCGTCAGTCGCCAGCACGGTGGCGGTCACGAGCCTGTGGGTGCGTCCCTGGAGGACCTCGAGATTCCGGCGAGCCTCGGCCATGTCCTTTGCCTTGTCGAATCGGCGGCCGTCGCATTCGAGCATCTGGTCGGCCCCGAGAACAAGGGAACCGGGCTCGTCCCGGCTGACGGCAAGAGCCTTCTCGCACGCCAGGGCCATGGCCATGTCGGCGAGCGGCGTGGCGCGGGCTTCGAGGTCCCGGCGCAGCGCAACCTCGTCGACGTCAGGCGGCACGACCCGGAACCGCACGCCCGCATCGAGCAGCAATTGCCGTCTTGACGCACTCGCGGAGGCGAGCACCAGGGGCGCCGTCTCAGGTGGCAAGGGTCGGCCGGCGGTGGTGGACATCGAACAGGCGTTCCAGGGATTCGCCGACATGAAGGAGGTGCGATTCGCGGAAGAGCCCGGCCCACAGCGAAAGACCGCGGGGCACGGTGAAGGTGCGTTCCGATGACGTCGCATGGCCGAGTTCGAGCCGCCCTTCAGCCAGCGAGAGTTCCGAGCGGGTCGCCAGGCCCTCGAAACCGCACCTCAAGTGCAGACATGGATGACCGGTGAAGTTGCTCGCCACCAGCATCGGACCCGTGGAAAACGGACCGACGAGCACGTCGACCTCCGTGAACAGCCCGTCGAGGGCCTCCATCACCAGGCGGCGCAGACGGTCGAACTGCACATGATCCACCGCCGACAGGAATCGCGCCTTGCGGAAGGCATTCGGCCAGGCCCCCTCGTCCTGGCGCGTCAGGGTGTCATCGATGTCGTCGAGCGTGAGGTTCTCGAAGGCCGCAGCGGCTTCCGCATAGAGCACCGCGATCAGGGTGTCGTAGGGAAGATCAGGCAGGTTCACCTCGCGAATCGAGGGAAAGAGCGAGCGCACGGCCTCCAGCGCCTGGCGGTCGACATCCGTCACATCGTCACCCTCGTAGGCTTGAGGCAACCAGCCAAGACGCAAACCCTCCGGCGGCCGTGTCGCGTCGTGGTTGAACGGCATGTCGATGGAGCCCGGGTCCGTCGCATCGCCGCCATTGATGGCGGCCAGCACAAATCCGGTGTCCTCGACGGTGCGGCAGATCGGTCCCACCTTGTCGAGCGACCAGCAGAGCGCCATCCCGCCGGTGCGCGACACCCGGCCGAAGGTGGGCCTCAGCCCCGTCGTGCCGCAGCGCTCCGAGGGAGAGGTGATGGAGCCCAGGGTCTCCGTGCCGATAGAAAAGGCGCACAGACCGGCCGCGGTCGCCGCTGCCGAACCGGCACTCGAACCGCTCGCTCCCTCGTTGAGGTTCCAGGGGTTGCGGGTCTTGCCGCCGAACCAGATGTCGCCATAGGCGAGAGCACCGACGGTCGACTTGCCGAGCAGCACGGCGCCTGCCTGGCGCAGTCTCGTCACCACCGCGGCATCGCCCGACGCGATCCGTTCCTGGAAGGGTTCGGCTCCCCAGGTGGTCAGGGTTTCGCGCGCATCGAATAGATCCTTCAGCGCATAGGGAATGCCGTGAAGCGGCCCCTGCCAGTGGCCGGCGCGCGTCATGGCATCCATGGCGTCGGCCTCGGCGAGCGCCCGCTCGCCCGTGACCGTGACGAAACACTCGAGACGCCCGGCCAGGCGCTCGATCCGGTCAAGACAGATTCCGACAAGCCGGCGGCTGGTGAGGGCGCCCGACCGGATCCACCCAGAGAGCGCGTGAACCGGGGCGAAGGCGATGTCCTCGTCCGATTCGGGAAGCGGCGGCACATCCCGGTTCTGCCAGACGGGGGGAGGCCCGGGCGGCGGCGCCCGGAATCCGGGCAACCGCGGATCAAACCGGGTGGCAGGCCCGAGATCGTTGGCAAAGACGAGCGCCCTGCGTCGTCTGGCGTTCTCGATCTGCGGCGCAAGGTTGTCGCGCATCAGTGTGCGTTCCGACTCACTGTAGCGCACGCCGAGCACGGCCTCGGCCGCGGCGATGGTGTCGTTGCTGATGTCGCTCATCATGGCCTCGCTACCGGTTGCGTCTTCGTCCCCGACACCTCGGGCGCCGAATCGATCAGCGTACGGGTGTACTCCGACACCGGGTTGCCGATCACGGTCGCTGTCGCGCCCCTTTCGACCACCTCTCCTGACTTCATGACGAGGAGATGTTCGCACATGAAGCCGACGACCGGAAGATCGTGGGTCACGAGAATGAGGGAAAAACCATAGCGCCGGCGAAGATCCTTGAAGAGATTCAGGACCTGGGCCTGGACCGACACGTCGAGGGCGGACGTCGGCTCATCGAGGAGCAGAAGATCCGGCCTGACGGCCAGCGCCCGGGCGATGGCGGCACGCTGCCGCTGGCCTCCGGAGAGCTCGTGCGGCAGGGCCCGCTCGAGATCGGGATCGAGACCGACATCGTCGAGAAGCCGCCTCACCTCCTCCCGGACGTCCTGGCGCCGATGTTCCCCCAGGAGTTCGAAACCCAGGCCGATCGACGAACCGATGGAGAACCGCGGATTGAACGTCGCATAGGGATCCTGGAAGACCGGCTGGACACGCCGCCGCAGATCCTTGAGGGCCGTGCCTGTGAGCGAGGCGACCTCGGCCCCGTCGAACGCGAGATTTCCTGAATCATAGGGCGTGAGGCGCAGGATGACGCGCAACAGGGTTGACTTGCCTGACCCCGATTCGCCGACGATGCCCAGAGTCTGGTTTTCCGCCAGGTTGAAGGAGACATCGTTCAGGGCCCGCACGTCGCCGCCACGGCGCAGCATGCCACCGCCACGGAAGGTCCTGGAGAGATTCTTGGCAACGAGAAGCATCGCCTCAGGCGTACCAGCAGCGATACGCATGATTACCGCCCGCCGTCTCGAGGCGCGGCGCCTCCCCGCACGCGGCACCGGCCTCGGGGCACCGTTCGCGGAACCGGCATCCGCGGATCTCCTCGTGGGGCCGGGGGATCCTTCCCGGGATCGTCGGCAACCTCTCCGGATTGCCGGCAAGGCGCGGCGCGGCGCCGATGAGCGCCCGCGTGTAGGGATGGCGGGTGTGATTGAAGATGGCGTCTGTCGTTCCGCTCTCGACAATCTCTCCGGCATACATGACGTAGATCCTGTCACAGAAACTGGAGACCAGTGCCAGATCGTGGGAGATGAAGAGAAAACTGGCTCCCGTGGCGTCCCGCAACTCGCCGATGAGATCGATGATCTCCGCCTGGATGGTGACATCGAGCGCCGTCGTCGGTTCGTCTGCAAGGATGAGCGGCGGCTCCATCGAAAGCGCCATGGCTGTCAGGGCCCTCTGCTGCATGCCGCCGGAGAACTGGTGCGGGTAGTCGCCGGCACGGCGCCTCGCATCGGGAATGTGAACGCGCTCGAGAAGATCCCCGACAACGGTTGCGATGCGCCTCTGGCGCCATCCGCCATGCACCTTCAGCGGCTCGCCGACCTGCCAGCCGATCGTCTTCACCGGATTAAGCGCATGGAGGGCATCCTGGGGAATGAGGGCAATGTCCCGGCCACGCACACGTCCCGGGTCCCCGCCGTCGAGAAGATCGCGCCCGCGGAACCGGACGCCGCCGGAGACCACCTCCATGCGGTCGGGCAGCAGGCCGATCAGCGACTTGGCGGTCATGGTCTTGCCACTGCCCGATTCGCCGATGAGACCGACGATCTCGCCGGCATTCACGTGGAGCGACACGTCCCGGGCAATGGCCGCCGGTGGCCGGCGGCGGTGCCGGAGCACAATGGTGAGGCCTTCGACCTCGAGAAGGCGTTCCGCTGCCTGGCCAGGATCAGTCATGGAGTTTCGGGTCGAGCACGTCGCGCAGCCCGTCTCCCAGGAGATTGAAACTGAATACCGTGACGAAGAGCGCGGCGCCGGGTGCGAGACTGATCCACGGCGCCTGGTCGATGAATCCGCGACCGGTGTTGATCATGTTGCCCCATGACGGCTCCGGAGGCTGGGCGCCAAGGCCGAGAAACGACAGCGCCGATTCGAGAAGCACGGCGTAGGAGAAGGCGACGGCGGCCTCGACCAGAACCGGGCCGATGACATTGGGCAGGATCTCGCGCGTGATGAGGCGCACCGGCCCCATTCCGAGGCAGATCGCCGCCTCGAGGAAGGACTGACGCTGCACCGTCTGGGCCACGGCCCGGGTCAACCGCGCGAAACCGGGGATGAAGATGATGCCGATGGCGAGCATTGCGTTGAGGACGGACGTCCCCAGGTTGGCCATCAGGATGACGGCCAGGAGAATCGCCGGAAAGCAGAAGACGATCTCCATGAAGCGCATCAGGACGGAGTCGACGGCACCGCCGAAGTGGGCCGCGAGAACCCCGATGAGAGTGCCGCCGGTGGCGCCGATGGCGACGGCGACGAGACCGACGACGATGGAAACGCGCGAGGCGTGAATGACCCGCGACAGGATGTCGCGTCCCAGTTCGTCGGTGCCCAGGAGATGGTCTGCTCCAGGACCCTGAAGCATCATGAGCACATCGAGCTCGAAGGGATCGTAAGGGGCGATGAAGGGGGCAAGGGCGGCAGCCAGGAACACCATCGCCACCACCGGAAGGGTCACAACGACGAGACCGTAGCGCCGCCAGTTCAGCCGCCGGATCATGATCCGTGTCCGGTGCGGACCTGGCGCGGGTCAATCACCTGGGCCGCCAGATCGACGATGAGATTGACGACGAGAACGATGACGGTGACGGTCATGGCCGCCGCAAGGAGCACCGGATAGTCGCGGTTGATGATTCCCACAAGGACGAGCGAACCGATTCCCGGAATGCGGAAGACGTCCTCGATGATGACGACGCTGCCGACAAGGAATCCGAACTCGACGGCACTGACGGTAAAGAACGGGATGAAGGCGTTGCGCAGCACGTGAAAACTGACGAGGCGCAAATCGCCGACGCCCTTTGAGCGTGCCGTCTCGATGAAGTTCGAGGACATGACCTCGATGACCGCGGTGCGCATGATGCGGATGAGGAGGCCTGACGAGACGACCCCCAGCGCGATGCATGGAAGCAGCATGCGCTCGAGATTGCCCGCCGGATCCTCGGCAAACGGAATGTAGCCGCCGGTAGGCAGCCAGCCCAGCTGCAGCGAGAAGAACCAGATCAGCAGCGTGGCCAGCCAGAAATTCGGCGTCGAGCCGAAGAGAGTGGCCAGCGTCGTCACGACTCCGTCGGCGCCGGTCTGGTGACGGAATCCGGCCACCACCCCTAAGGGAATCGCGAGAACGATGGCCACCACGAAGGCCATGCCCGCCAGCTGCAGGGTGACGGGGATGCGCTTCCTCACCTCCGGGCCGACAGGCACCGCATTCTGGAACGAAGTGCCAAAATCGCCCTGCAGCGCCTTGCCGGCCCACTCCACGTACTGGACGGCGAGGGGACGGTCGAGGCCGTGCTGGTGCTCGAAGCGCTTGAGGGCCTGGGGTGTGGCGTGGATGCCAAGCGCCGACAGCGCCGCCGAACCGGGAACGACGTTGACAGCGACGAACAGGATGGCCGACGCCACGATCAGCGTCGGAATGAAGGAGGCAAGCCTCCAGAAGACAAGCGCCAGCATCGTCAGGTGCACCCGGTGCCGGCTCGCGTGAGCCGGCACCGGAGCGCGGGGTTTGCTGTTACTCCAGCCAGGCGTCCTTCAGGGTCTTGAGAAACCCGGTCCGCATCGGCTTGAAGTTCTTCAGGCTGTCGCTGTGGGCCGTCAGGACCCAGCCGTTCACCACGGGAATGACGTCCATGGTGTCGAGAGAGAGTTGTTGCTGCTCGAGATAGAGGGCCTTGCGCTCCTCGACGGTGACGGCCGACTTGGCTGCCAGCATGAGATCGTCCATCTCCTGCGAACCGCCGAGCTGCACGTTGACGGCAGATGTCGTGGCGTAGGTGTTGGTCACGAAATCATCCGGATCCGCCAGGGGCGACAGCCAGTACATGACGGTGAGATCGAAGTTGGAGGGACCCCAGACCTCGTCCCAGTAGCGCGGCACTTCCATGGTGTCGATCGTCGCACTGAAGCCGATCTGCGCCAGGTTGGCCTGGATGATCGGCGCCATCGACATCATCGGAGGCCATGACGACACCATGGTGAGCGAGAGCGGCGTTCCTTCCGCGACTCCGGCCTCGGCCATCAGCGCCTTCGCCTTTTCGATGTCGCCCTGGGGCGCGAACTCGGAGAGTCCCGCAAAGCCCCAGTTCCACTCGGGAATTACCCCGCCCAGGATGGCTGTTGCCTGACCGTAGAATGCACCCTGCACGATCGCCGCCCGATTGAGGGCGTGGGCAATGGCCCGCCGCACCAGAGGATTGCCCAGAGGTGCACGGGTATGGTTCGGCACCATCCAGAAGTAGCGGGACCCCTCGATCGCCGCATCGACCATGTTGTCCTGCGAGACAATGGCGCTCCAGTCCTTGGGCGGCACCTCGTTGGAGAAGTGAATCTCGCCGGACTTCAACCCGTTGGAAAGAGCCGTCGGGTCCGAGATGATCCGGTAGACCATGCCATCGAAGTAGGGCCGTCCTTCCTCGTAGTAGTCCGCGTTCTTCTCGAAGACGATCGAATCGCGGGGTGTGTAGGAAACGAACTTGAAGGGTCCGCTGCCGACCGGATGGGCATTGAGATCCCAGTCCGATTCCACGAGATCCTTCGGCACGATCGATGAACCGGGGAAGGCCATGTAGATCTCGAACGGTCCCGTCACCCGGTTGAGCCGGAACTCGACCGTCAGGTCGTCCACCGCCACGACTTCTGCAATGGTCTCGATCTGTGAACTGTAGGCATAGCCCGAGTCGGGGGCGAGGATGCGCTCGAACGAGAAGACGACATCCTCTGCGGTCAGCGCCTCGCCGTTGTGGAACGTCAGGCCTTCGCGCAGGGTGAACGTCCACGACAGTCCATCATCCGCCTGGGACCAGGATTCGGCGATCCCGGCATAGGGTTGGGCATTCTCGTCCAGGTTGAGCAGGGTCGAATAGACCTGCTCGATCACCACGTGCGACATGCCGCTCGGGCCGCGGGCCGGATCGAATCCTCCCGGGTCGGCCGAGAACGCCGCCACCAGCGTGCCCCCATAGGTCCCTTCCGCTGCCGCAGGACACACGAGGCCCGCCGCGGCAACGACCGCCGCACAGCGCAGCATCAATTTTCTGATTTGCATGGTTCCGGTATCCTCCTCCATGAATGGAGCGGCTCTCCATGTGGCCGCTTCCAGAACGCCGTGGATGTTAGCCCGCGCCACTCGAGCGCACAAACGTCATCACCCCTGCATCGGAGATCGCGCGGGCAAATTCCTGGCATCGGTGAACGCGAGATGCAGGTTCCCGGCAACTGTGCCAAGGTGGTGACATGTGCGGCCGCTTCACACAGCGTTTCAGCTGGCGCGAGCTCCACGAGTTGCTCGACCTCATCGGAACACCGGCGAACCTGGCGCCACGCTACAACGTGGCGCCGGGACAGCAGGTCGCGACCGTGCGCACCGAGGATGGCGGGCGGCGCCTCGCCAGGTTGCGCTGGGGCCTGATCCCCCCGTGGGCGAACGAGCCCAACATCGGCTACCGGCTGATCAACGCCCGCTCGGAGACAGTCCGCACGAAACCATCGTTCCGCTCGGCCTGGCGGTCGCGCCGCTGCCTGATCCCGGCCGACGGGTTCTACGAGTGGACGGGGGAGCGCAAGGCGAGGCAGCCCTGGCTGATCACGATGAAGGAGGGTGGCCTCTTCTGCTTCGCCGGCCTGTGGGAGCGCTGGAGGGTGCCGGCAGGCCTGGAGCTGACGGGAATGCTGGCCGACTTGCGGGAGGGCGACGCGCTGGAAACCTGCACCATCCTGACGACAGCAGCCAACGCAGACATCTCTCGGATACACCACCGCATGCCGGTGATCCTGCCGTTCGAGTCATGCGGGCCTTGGCTTGCGGGAGACGACATGTCTCTCGGTCCCCTTTCCCCGGACACGATGAGCGTTCATCGGGTGAGTCCAATGGTGAACAAGGCCGCCAACGACGACCCCCGCTGTGTCGAGCCTGTCGGCTGAGAGCGGCCCCATGCACGCCATGCCCCCTGATTCAGACCGTCCACGCGTCCATCTCTGAACGACATGCCGTCAATGTCGTTCATGCGGTGTCCGGAACAAGGCGATCATTCGGGCGCCTGGCACCGCAGGTGCGCAACCCGGCGTGCCCGACGGCGGCATGATCATCCGTGGCGCGGGGAGGACGAGGGGTGAGTGGCGTCGCGCTTGTGCCGGTGATACTCGTCGCGATCGCGGCGGTCGAGGACCTGCGGCGGCAGAGGATCCCCGATCCCGTCGTGCTGGCGATCGCCGTCACCTCACCCCTCGCCGTCTTCCTTGGCGATGACCGGGATATCGCCTGGCACCTTGCCTGCGGCGGCGCCATTCTCGTCATCGGCCTTGCTCTCGCATGGGTCGGATGGCTCGGCGCCGGGGATGCAAAACTGATGGCAGCTGTCGCCTGCTGGACGGGTTTCGGCGGTCTCGTTCCCTTCCTGTGCGCCACGGCGCTCTCCGGAGCTCTCATCGCCCTGGCCTTCCTCATTGCCGGCGGCCGGCACCGCGGCATGCCCTTCGCTCCGGCCATCGCCATAGGCACGCTCGTTGCCGTCCTTGTTCCCGGCGTCTGACAGCTCCGGTCATCCTCAACCAGGTTCGGCGCGGGACAACGGCGGGCTCCGTTTCGAGGGCAGTGCCGGGAAGGAGGGTGAACGGGTCGGCATAGCCGTTGGCCGGCAGGGCCTAAGAGCTTGACCTAGAAGTGCGAATGGCCTCGCCACATGTGGTATGTCCTTGTCGGCTACGACACCAGACGAGGAGGTTCCCATGTCTTGGGACGAGGCCACTCATGAGCAGTATAGGCGCTCCGGGGCGCGATATGAA
>JAJEHK010000038.1 GCA_022823765.1 Alphaproteobacteria bacterium
GAACTCGCCGACTTCATCGGTCTCGATGTCTGCTATTCCGTCATGCAGGTGCTCTATGACGGTCTAGCGGACACGAAGTACCGCCCGTGTCCGCTGCTCGCCAAGTATGTCGAGGCGGGCTGGCTCGGCCGCAAGTCCGGCCGCGGCTTCTACGACTACTCGGGCGAAACCCCGGTCCCGACTCGCTGATCGCCCTTCCGGCGTCCACGA
This sequence comes from Alphaproteobacteria bacterium, assembly GCA_022823765.1. Classification (GTDB taxonomy): domain Bacteria; phylum Pseudomonadota; class Alphaproteobacteria; order SP197; family SP197; genus SP197. The sequence continues at coordinate 211 of JAJEHK010000038.1, forward strand.
GCACTTCATCACGAGGCCGTTCGTGAAAGGGCGAGGATCATCTCCGTATCCACTCAGTGTGCCGGTCTGGCCGTACTCTTGCCACGCGCGTGAGAGGGACGAGTCCCGTGCAGCAGTTCGTCGATTTCATGTGTCGTTCAGTCAGCGCCGTCATGAGGCTGACTATCTGCCCTTGATTGACAAGATAGGCGCATATACGTTTAAACGCCTATGCGCGGAGCTGCTACCATGACTCGATGGAACCTCTCCATTTCTGAGGAGACGGACCGTGCCGTACGCACCTTTCTTGCCCGCAACGGAGGAAAGAAGGGTGATCTCTCCCGGTTTGTCGATGAATCAGTTCGTCAGCGTGTTTTCGACCTCACCATCAGACAGGTCAAGGATCGCAATGCCGAATTGGACCAACGGCAGATTCTCGACTTGATCAACGATGAGGTGAGTGCGGCGGGTGCGGGTCGTTCTTGACACCAACATCCTGATCGGCGCCCTCATCACCAAGGGTACTCCGCCGGATAGCCTGTATCAGGCGTGGCTGCGCGGCGAGATGGACGTTGTGACTTCAATCGCGCAGATTCGCGAACTGGCAGATGTGCTCGGGAGAGATCGTCTCAGGAGCTTCGTCAACGCTGACGAGGCTTCTGCCATTGTCGAGAATATTGGCACGCGCGCCGTCATCCTTCATGACCCCCCGGGGGTGTCTTACTCTCCAGACCCCATGGACAACCAGATACTGGCGGCCGCGATCGCCGGCGGCGTCGAATTGATCATCTCCGGAGACAAAAGGCACATGCTTGCGCTCCTGGACGTTGACGGCATTCCAATTGTGACCGCCCGCAAGGCGCTGGAACTGCTGAGCCGGGTCTGACAAACGGATCGCGACGTCATTGCCATGGGACCTCGATCGTGCAATCGGGACCTGGCGTCAGCAGTGGCGCCGGCAGGCAAGATACCAGACGAAACAGGCAATCTGGACCAGCACCCAGCCGCCGAACGCGGCGAGGTAGCCTGAAGGCGAATAGCCACCTTCGCCCGAAGGGAAGAGATCGAGGACGAGACCGACCAGGATCTGGAGGACGCCTCCGAGGCCGAAGGTATAGAGGGCGAGCGTGGTGTTGACCCTGCCTGCCATGGCCGCCGGGAACCTCTGGGTCATGTCGGCATAGAATATGATGACCGCACCTCCGGTCGCGGAGAACGCCGCCGTCAGCACCCATGCAGGCAATCCGCTGCCCAGCGCCAGCATCGCCTGTACGGCAATGAACACCAGCGTGACCGGAGCCGCGACGAAGGAGACCGGAATGCCGATCCGGCTCAGCCGTTCGGCGAGCCAGCCGAGAAAGGCATACCCGGCGATCATCGCGAGGCCGCCGACGAAAAGGGCCTCGGCCGCAGGGCCGGCATCAAGGCCGGCCATGTCGCGCAGCCATGGCCCGAACCACAGCGACTGGGTCGACAGCCATGCCGCCTGTGTCGTCATCACCAGCGGCGCCACGGCCCGGAAGGCCGGCGAAGCCTGGATGAGCCGGAGTCCCTTCAGCTGGTCCGAAAGTGTGACCGGCGCGCCCGCCGCCCGCCGCTCCGGCACGACGACGAGGATGATAACTGCCACCAGAACGGTGACTCCTGCCAGGACGACAAACAGCTGCCGCCAGCCGATGAGCGCAATCATGGCGTGAACCGGAGCGGACGCTGCCATGGCTCCGGCCCCGCCCGCGGCCAGGACCATGCCGTTGACCAGAGGCAGCTTTTGCCCCGGAAACCACAGCGCAAACATTTTCATGGCGGCCAGCAGGCCCCCGGCCATGCCCATGCCGATGATGGCGCGCGCCAGGGTGAGGACGGGCGTGCCGTCACCCTGGCTGAAGAGGACCGCACCCGCTGCGGCAATGACGAGCAGCACCGCATGGGTTCGCCTGGGTCCGAACCTGTCGAGCGCCATGCCGAGGGGAAACTGGATACCGGCAAAGGCAAGGAAGAAGACACTGGTCATCAGGCCGATGGCGGCGGCATCCAGGGCCAGTTCCTCGCCGAGAACCGGTCCGAGAACGGCGTTCACGGTCCGGAAGAGATAGGAGAGGAAGTAACCTGCTGCGAAGGGAAGGAAGACGCGGCCCACCAGGAACAGAAGACCGTGGGCCGGCGCCTCGGGGGCAGTCATGACAAGGGAAGCGCCATCGCGGTATCGAGGAGGAGCGGAGAATACCCGGTTGAGAAGGAAACGCCACGTTTGCAACCGTCTTGGACACGGTAGCCGGCGGCCGCTACACTCCACGCCACGTTCCGGTCGGCGGGCATGCGTCGGCGGGCCGGTACCAGTATCGACACTCCGCTCCGGTGCCTGATCGGCATGTCAGCAACGAACAACCCCAATCCTGTCCGGGGCGGGCGCTTCCGCGAAGAACCGTCCGCCATCATGGAGCGGATCAACGCCTCGGTGGGCTTTGACCGCCAGCTGGCGCCCTATGACATCGCCGGGTCCAGGGCCCATGCCTCGATGCTGGCGGCCACGGGCATCCTCTCGGCCGCCGACAACGATGCCATCCAGGAGGGTCTCGATCGCATCGCCCGCGAGATCGAGGAAGGAACCATGACCTGGGACCCGGCGCTGGAGGATGTGCACATGAACATCGAGGCGCGTCTTGCCGACCTCATCGGCGAGCCGGCCCGGCGTCTGCACACGGCGCGTTCGCGCAATGACCAGGTTGCGACGGACCTGCGCCTGTGGTTACGCGATCACCTCGATCGTCTCGATGACGCGCTCACCGGTCTCCAGGAGGCGCTGATCGACCAGGCGGACCGTCATGTCGCGTCGGTCATGCCGGGAATGACACATCTGCAGCCGGCCCAGCCCGTCACCTTCGGCCATCACATGCTGGCCTATGTCGAGATGTTCGGCCGGGACCGCGGCAGGCTGACTGACTGTCGACGCAGAATGAACGAATCACCTTTGGGGGCTGCGGCACTGGCCGGGACATCGTTCCCGGTGGACCGTGAGGCGACGGCCGCCTCGCTGGGCTTCGATCGGCCGGCGGCCAACTCCATGGATGCGGTGTCGGACCGGGATTTCTGCCTGGAGTTTCTCGCCGCAGGCGCCATCATCGGCGTGCACCTGTCGCGCCTGGCAGAAGAACTCGTCCTGTGGACCAGTCCGACCTTCGGATTTGTGCGCCTGCCCGACAGTCTGACCACGGGGTCGTCGATCATGCCCCAGAAACGCAATGCCGATGCTGCCGAACTGGTGCGCGGCAAGGCCGGACGCCTGACCGGTGGGCTGGTGTCGCTCTTGACCATGCTGAAGGGTTTGCCGATGACCTACGGCAAGGACATGCAGGAAGACAAGGAACCGCTCTTCGATGCTGCCGAGACGCTGATGCTGGTGGTTCCGGCGACAGCGGCCATGATACGCGGCATGACCGTCGACACGGAGGCCATGAGGGCGCTCACGGATGACGGTTTTGTGACCGCGACCGATCTTGCGGACTGGCTGGTTCGCGAGAAGGGACTTCCGTTCCGGGAGGCCCATCACATCACCGGCCGTCTCGTCGCGCTTGCCGAGGAGACGGGATGTGATCTGGTATCGTTGCCGCTTGACGCGATGCGTCGGGTGGACGACCGTCTCGATGCCTCGGTGCGCCAGGTTCTCACGATTGATGCTTCGGTCGCCAGCCGTGCGAGTTCGGGCGGTACGGCGCCAAGACGAGTGGCTGAAGCGGTGGAAGAAGCCCGCAGGAGGTACCTTGCATGACCAGACGCAATGCCCTGATGCTGGTGCTTGCAGCCCTCGCAGCCGCATGCGGGCGCAAGGGGGATCTGACACGTCCCGGTACGGACGGGGAGTCAGACGACAGTTGACCGCCTTCGAGTACCGCAACGAGCGGTTGCACGTGGAGGATGTGGATCTCGCGACCATCGCTCGCGAGATCGGCACACCCTTCTATTGCTACAGCGCGACGGCGCTGCGTCGCCGCTTCCTTCACCTTCGGAACATGCTGGCCGGGACCGGTACATCGGTCCTGTATGCGGTCAAGGCCAACAGCAACCTCGCGGTCGTTCATCTCCTCGGCGGCCTGGGCGCGGGGGCGGATGTCGTCTCGGCGGGCGAGATACACCGCTGTCTTGCTGCAGGACTCGGCGCGAACACAATTGTCTTCTCTGGAGTTGGCAAGTCCCGTGATGAGATCGTCTTCGCCCTGGAGAACGGCATCAGGCAGATCAACATCGAGAGCGAAGGCGAATTCGATCGTATCCTGAAGATCTGCGACGAATTCGACATGGAAGCGCCCGTGGCCTTCCGGTTCAATCCGGATGTCGATGCGGGCGGACACGAGAAGATCTCCACCGGGAGGCAGACCGACAAGTTCGGTCTTCCCGCGGCAACCATCCGGCACCTGTGGTCAAGGGCCCGGGCTCATCCCCTGATCCGGCCCGTCGGACTCGCGGTTCATATCGGATCCCAGATACACGATGTCGGACTCTACCGCACCGCCTTCGACAGGCTGCTGGACCTGGCCGACGCGCTGGATGGTGTCTCCTCGCTTGATCTTGGCGGAGGACTGGGCATCGCATACCACGAAGAGGAAGAAGCAATCGACCTCGATGGCTATGCACGTCTTCTGGCGGACATCCGCCGCCGGACGGACGCGGAACTCGCCATTGAACCCGGACGCTGGCTGGTCGCGTCGGCCGGCGTCCTTGTCACCGGGGTGAACACGGTCAAGCAGGCAGGATCGAAGCGCATCGTCATCGTTGATGCCGCCATGAATGATCTGGTGCGGCCGACACTCTATGACGCCCGCCATCCGGTCTGGCCGCACCGCGAGGCAACACCACCCCTCTTCGATTCCGTGGTGGCGGGGCCGGTCTGCGAGTCGGGGGACGTGCTGGCCCACGACGTGTTGCTGCCTGGTCTCGACGACGGCGATCTGCTGGCCATCGGCCATGCCGGAGCCTATGGCGCCGTCATGGCCTCAGGTTACAATGGACGCTTGCTGGTACCGGAGGTGATGGTGGACCAAGATCGCCATGCCGTGGTCCGCAGGCGACCGGGACATGATGAAATGATGGCGCTGGAGACAGTTCCGGACCTGCAACGTCATGACACCGTCCGCTGACAACAGGGCAGGCCCCGCCCTGGTTGCGCGGCGGTTGTTCCTGGCTCGCCTGGCGCTCGTCTGGGAGGACCTCCTTATCCGGTCCTGGCGTGCTGCGTCCCTCGTCGTCCTCTTCCTGGGACTCGTCCTGCTCGGAGTGGTGTCATCGCTTCCCGGGATACTCCACATCGCCCTCCTGGTTTTCTTCGGCATTGCCACGCCTCTTGCCCTGTGGCGGGATTTTCGGGGATTCAGCTGGCCCCGGGAAGAGCAAGTACGACGCCGCCTCGAAATCGGGAGCGGTGTGCCGCACAGACCGCTGATGGCGCTCGACGATGTCTATGCGGGCGATCTCCAGGACGGGGCGAGTCAGGCGTTGTTCGAAATGCATCGTGCGCGAGCGGCCGGACGCGTACGCCGCCTGCGGGTCGGCTGGCCGCGCAGCGCGCTGGCCTCGCGTGACCGTTTCGCCCTCAGATATCTTGCCCTGCTGGTTCTGGTTTGGGGGGTGATTGCCGGCTGGTCACAGGCCCGGGCCAACTTCACCGCCCTGCTGCAGCCGGGATACTCCGTGAGCGGAGGCGCCGGTGCTGCCGGAGAGGCGACATTCTGGATCACGCCTCCGGCCTATACCGACGTTGCTCCCATCTGGTTTGAGCAGAGCGCAGGGGATCACCCGGTGCCGGTTCCCGTTGGCAGTGAATTGGTGGTGCAGGTCCGTGGCGGCTCCCGGACACCGGTGCTGACGGTCGATGACACGTCGTTCGATTTCACCAATGCCGGAGGAGAGAATTGGCAGATCGCCCACGTGCTCGTCAGCGGCACGCAGTTTTCGATCCTCCAGTCCGGCATTCTGCTGGCTGGGCGGACGATTTCCCTCATCACCGACGAACCGCCCGAGGTTGCCCTCACGGCGGAGCCCTCCGAGACACTGCGGACGGGGCTGCGCCTCGATGTCGCAGCCAGCGACGACTACGGTCTCGAGTCCGTCACCGGCGAGATCCGCCGACCTGACGGCACCGACGATGAAGTGCTGCGGATTTCCGTGCCACTGGCGCAGCCGGGAATCCGTACCGTGTCGGGTCCTGCCTTCTACAATCTGATGGCGCATCCATGGGCCGGTCACGAGGTGGAGCTGGTTCTGGTTGCCACGGACGAGATCGGTCAGAGGAATACGAGTGTCCTTCATACCTTCGAGTTGCCCGAGCGATTTTTCTTTCACCCGGTGGCGCGCGAGATAGCGAAGCAGCGCAAGGCCTTCGCTGTCGACAGGGACCTCGCAGGCGAGACGGTCTCGGTGCTGCACCGTCTTTCAAGGGAACCTGAAGCCTACCTCTCGGAAGTCGACGTTCACCTGGCGCTGGTGACGGGCGCGTTGCGCCTGGACTACAGCGCCGACCGGGAATCGACAGCCGACGATGTGATCGGACTGATGTGGGAAACGGCACTTGCCATCGAAGAGGGCCCGCTGGCCTTCGCTGAACAGCGGGTGCGCGATCTGCAGCAGCAGATTCTCGAGGCTCTCAGTGGCGGTGCATCGGATGCCGAGATCGAACGTCTGCTCGCAGAACTGCGCAACGCCATGGACGACTACATGCGGGCTCTTTCGAACAGGCTGCGTTCGGATCCGGGGGAGTTATTCGACCCCACCGAGGCGCTGAAGGCGGTCGGCAGCCGCGAACTGACTGATCTGGTCGACCGGATATCCGAATTGGTGCGCACCGGATCACGCCAGCAGGCCCGGACCCTGCTGACCCGTCTCCAGGAGATCATGGAGAGCATTTCGGTGGGCAATCTCAGTGACCTTTCGGGAAGCTCGTCTGCCGAAGCCGTGGAAATGATCCAGACCATCCGCCAGATCATCAGCGAACAGCAGCAGCTGTTGGACGAGAGTTTCAGGATTCTGCGCGATGTCGGGGAAGAGGACGTTGACACGACCGAGCAGGCCGAACGCCAGGCTGATGTAAGGGACGTTCTCAAGAGTTTCATGGAGCGCATGGAGGAATTCGGTTACGACGTGCCCCGTCACTACAGCCGGGCCAACCGCTCGATGCGTCGCGCCGTTCGCCAACTGAAGGCCAACCGCCCGGGCCATGCGGTCGATCACCAGACAGAGGCCGTTGATTTCCTGAAGGAAGGCGCCGGCGACATGATGGCGCAGATTCTCGATCTCCTCGGCGAGAGCGTGGGGGGTGATTCCCAGGGGTTCTTCTCGGCGCCCAGGGACCCGATCGGCCGCAGCCTTGGCAACTCCATCGGTTCCGCCACTGACGATATCAACATTCCCGACAAGGGATCCCTCATCCGCGTTCGCCAGATACTTGACGAACTGAAGCGACGCGCCGCCGAACAGCACAGGCCCGAGGAGGAGCAGGAGTATCTCCGCCGCCTGCTCAGGCGGTTCTGACACACCGTCCGGTGAAGGCATGCCGTTGCCTCCGGCTCTGTGCTAGTGTCCGGAGGACCTTGCCTCCTCATCGGGCCTGAAGCAGGGAAAGTTGGCGTGATTCGGTTTGAAAACGTCGGTCTGCGCTATGGCAGCGGGCCGGAAGTCCTCCATGATATCGATCTCACCCTGGAATCGGGGTCCGGCCACTACCTTGTCGGCCCCACAGGCGCCGGCAAGACGTCGATGCTGAGCCTGCTCTATCTTGGCCGGCGGCCCACCCGCGGGCTGCTGACCATGTTCGGGCAGGATGTGGCGACGGCAACGCGAAGCGCCCTCACGGGCTTTCGCCGGCGCATCGGTGTCGTTTTCCAGGACTACAACCTGCTCGATCATCTCTCGGCGTTCGACAACGTTGCGCTGCCGCTGCGCCTGGTCGGCACGGACCCGGGCATGGTGAGAGATCACGTGTACCAGCTGCTGGAATGGGTTGGCCTCGACACCATGGCCGACGTGAAGCCCCCCTTCATGTCGGGTGGCGAAAAACAGCGGGTGGCCGTGGCAAGGGCGGTGATCGGACAACCGGATGTGCTGCTCGCAGATGAGCCGACAGGAAATCTCGATGAGCCGATGGCGGATCGTCTGATGATGCTCTTCATGGAGCTCAATCGCCATGGCACGACTCTGGTGATCGCCACCCACAACACCAGGCTTCCGCAGCGGTTTCCCCATCCGGTCCTCCACCTCAAGGAAGGGTTCCTGAAAGCGGGCCGCCCATGGTGAGGTGGAGGCAGCGACCGCAGGAGGTCCCGCTCGCTTCGGATCCCTCGTCCAGCTTTGTTCCGACCATCATCGGCGCCATGGTGTTCCTGTCGACCCTGGTACTCAGTGCCTCGCTGGCCATGGAAGGAGTCGCGGACCGGTGGCAGATCACCGGTCAGCAGTATGGCGCCACCATCGAGATGTCCCGGGACAACGCCAGCGAAGAGGCCGTGGCCGCTTCCATCGACGTGCTGGCACAGTTGCCGGGAATCAGCCGGGTCCACCTGGTCGGGGATAACGAGATTCTCGAGACCATCGAGGCGTGGACAGGCGGCAGACCCGACCCGGACTTGTTGCCGTTACCGGTGCTGATCGATGTCGAGGCCGTGTCACCCGAATCCCTGAGAGGTGATGTCATCGAGCAGATTCTCGAGGAGACTGTCGGTGCCGTCACGGTCTATGTCGAACCGCAGTGGCTCCTTGCCGTGCGCAGCACCGTCGGTACCGTTCAATTGGTGACCGCCCTGATGCTGATCATCATTGCGCTGATCTCTGTCGTCTCGATCATCTATGTCACGCGCACGGCGCTTTCGATTCATCAGGACACCATCGAGATTCTGCACCAGGTCGGAGCCCAGGACAGCTACATTGCGTCCCAGTTTCAGAACCAGTCCCTGATCCTGGCGTTGATGGGAGGCATTCCCGGCAACGTTTTGGCCATCATCATCATAATCCTGATGGGCGAACTGTCCGGCGATATCGAGGCGCCCCTGTTGCCGGCGGTCTCCTTCTCGGTTCGCGAGTGGCTCTTTCTCGGTGCGCTTCCCGTTGTCGCGGCGCTGGTGGCGATGGTCGCGGCGCGGGTGACGGTGATCACCTCACTGGGCCGCATGCCGTGAGACGGAAACGCACATTGAAGACGCGGCTGGTCATCGTCCTGCTGGTGATTCTGGCCGCGGTCTGGGTTGGTGGACTGATGCGTTTTGTCACGCAGATCGCCCCGGAAACCCCACCGGCGGCGAGCCAGAAGGCGGACGCCATCGTCGTGCTCACGGGAGGCAGGGAAAGGCTGCCCGCCGGGATCGATCTCCTGCAGCAGGGAATGGCCGAACGCCTGTTTGTCAGCGGTGTTCACAGTGGCGTCGATGTCGCCGAGATCCTTGATCTCAACAGTCAGGCGCCAACCACCCTGGCCTGCTGCATCGATCTTGGACATGATGCCCGCCATACGGTGGGCAATGTGCGCGAGACTGCGAACTGGATGGCGGCGGGAGGGCGCACGTCCATGATCCTTGTGACCGCGAACTACCACATGCCGCGCAGTCTCGTCCTCTTTCACCGGTTCATGCCGGCGATCGATGTCATTCCCTACCCGGTGGTGTCAGGCGCGGTGCATCTGGATATCTGGTGGCGTCACCCGCGGACCCTGCTTCTTCTTGCCAGCGAATACTCCAAGTACCTCGTCAGTCTGATCTGGCCTCCGGCATGACCTTCATCCGGTCATGCGCGTTTCTCACCCTGTCGCTCGGCGTCATGGTGTTTCTGGGCGTCACGATGATGCCGACACTGCTCCTTGCACGCCGCCTGGCTGCCCGGGTCCCTGTCTGGTTTGCCGGTGCGCAACTCTTTCTCCTCGACGTGGTGGCCGGACTCAGGATCGAGGTGAGGGGCAGGAACAACCTGCCGGACGGTCCAGCGCTGATAGCGGTCAAGCACCAGTCCGCCCTGGAAACCTATGCCCTCTTGCGGCTGTTCCCGGACGCCTGTTTCATCATCAAGCAGGAAATTGCCCGACTTCCAGTTGTCGGCTGGTTCATTTCGACCATGGACTTCATCGCCATCGACCGCAGCGCCGGCCTCGCCGCGATGCGTCGGATCCTGGTTCACGCGGCAACGGTCACCAATGAGGGCCGGTGCATGGTGATCTTCCCCGAGGGGACACGCACTGCCCCCGGCGAAAGGGTCGCCTACCAGCGTGGCGTGGCCGGACTCTATACCGCCCTGGGCGTGCCGGTGGTTCCGGTGGCGCTCAACAGCGGGATCTTCTGGCCGCGCCGGCAGTTCAGGAAGAGGTCGGGGTGCGCCGTCATGGCCTTCCTCGAGGCGATTCCGCCTGCTCTGCCGCGGACACGTTTCATGGAAGAGCTTGAATCAAGGATAGAAACCGGAACCAGGGAACTCATCGCCGAAGCCAGAAACAGGGGCCGGCCTTGAGAGTACATTTCAGGAACGTTATGATGCCAGGAGAGGCGGAAGAGATGCCTAGATGAGCGACGCACAATCCCCCATTGCCCTGCAGATCTGGGACATGAAGTACCGTCTGAAGAAGCCCGACGGCACGCCGGTGGACGACAACGTCGAAGCAACCTGGCGACGGGTGGCCGAGGCATGCGCCTCGGTGGAGGACTCCGCCAACCGACACCGGATGGGAGAACAGTTCTTTGAGGCCATGTCGGGCTATCGTTTCCTGCCCGCGGGCAGGATTCTGGCCGGCGCAGGCACCGAGAGGAATGTCACGCTCTTCAACTGCTTTGTCATGGGGACCATTCCCGACGACATGGGTGGGATCTTCGATCACCTGAAGGAGGCGGCTCTCACCATGCAGGCCGGTGGCGGGATCGGCTATGACTTCTCGACGCTGAGACCTGAGGGTGCTGCCGTTCGTGGCGTGGGCGCCGACGCCTCCGGACCGCTGACCTTCATGGATGTCTGGGATTCCATGTGCCGCACCATCATGAGCGCCGGCCATCGTCGCGGCGCGATGATGGCGACCATGCGCTGCGATCATCCGGACATCGAGGCGTTCATCGACGCCAAGCAGGAAGCCGGGCGGCTGCGCATGTTCAATCTTTCCGTGCTCGTGACCGACGCCTTCATGACTGCGGTCCGGCAGGACGATGCCTGGGAACTCGTCTTTGACGGTGTCGTCTACGGCACGGTGTCGGCCCGCGGCCTGTGGGACCGGATCATGCGTGGCACCTATGCCTGTGCCGAGCCTGGCGTCGTCTTCGTCGACCGCATCAACCAACGGAACAATCTGCATTACTGCGAGACCATCTCCGCCACCAATCCGTGTGGCGAACAGCCTCTGCCTCCCTATGGCGCCTGCCTCCTGGGATCGCTCAACCTGACGCGCTTCATCACCGACCCCTTTGGCGATGAGCCGCGGTTCGATCACGAGGCGTTTTCCCGCACGGTTGCCGCAGCTGTGAGATTGATGGACAACGTCGTCGACGTTTCGCGGTTTCCCCTCAGGGAACAGCGCCAGGAGGCGGTGGCCAAGCGGCGCATCGGTCTGGGCGTCACCGGACTTGCGGACGCACTCATCATGATGAAGGCGCATTACGGCAGTGAACGAGCGGTCACGCTGACCCGCACCTGGCTCGCGTGCCTGCGTCGCGGAGCCTATCTTGCATCGGCACGCCTGGCGGAGGAGAAGGGACCCTTTCCGCTCTTCGATGCCGAAGCCTATCTGGCAGGCGAAACGGTCGCCGGACTCGACAAGGATGTGCGCGACGCGATCGCCGCCAACGGCATTCGCAATGCGCTGCTGACATCGATTGCCCCGACCGGCACCATTTCGCTCTTCGCCGACAACATCTCCTCGGGTCTCGAGCCGGTCTTTGCCTTCTCTTACACGCGCAATGTGCTGATGCCCGACGGAACCAGGAGGAGCGAAGAGGTCACCGACTATGCGCTCCGCCTGTGGCGCCGGATTCGCGGCGAGGACGCGCCATTGCCCGACTACTTCGTGGATGCCCAGACACTCAGGCCGGCCGATCACATCCGCATGCAGGCGGTCGTCCAGGAGTACATCGACAGCTCGATTTCCAAGACTATCAACGTGCCCGTGGACATGCCTTTCGAGGACTTCAAGGATGTCTATCTCGAGGCTTACCGGCTGGGATGCAAGGGATGCACGACATACCGGCCGAACGATGTCACGGGTGCTGTCCTCGAGGCCCCTCCGGCCACCGACCCCGAGCCTCTTCTGCCCCTTGACGAGCCCGGGCCCGAAACCCCGGGAGATACCTTCGAGACCGCCGGCGTCATTCACCTGACCCGGCCCCTCGACCGTCCCGAGGTTCTCCCGGGGAGGACCTACAAGCTACGCTGGCCGGAGAGCGACCATGCGATCTACCTGACCGTAAACGATGTGGTCAGGAATGGCCGCAGGCGGCCCTTCGAGGTCTTCATCAACTCGAAGAACATGGATCACTACGCCTGGACACTGGGTCTCACCCGGATGATCTCGGCGGTGTTCCGCCGTGGCGGTGATGTGAGCTTCGTGGTTGAGGAACTGAAGGCTGTGTTCGATCCGCGTGGCGGATCATGGATGAACGGTCGCTATGTGCCCTCGCTGTTGGCCGCCATCGGTGATGTTCTCGAGACCCACATGACCAGCATCGGTTTCATCAGCGACACAACGGAGACCATCGGCACCGTCGGCGAACCGGATCGCCGCTCCGCCAGTTGCCCGCGATGCGGCCTTCCCGGTCTGATCCATCAGGAGGGGTGCCACCTCTGTACCTCCTGCGGGTTCTCCAAATGTGCCTGACGTCAGGTCTCAGGGCTTGCGGGCCGAGAAGATTGCGTGTCCGGCGAGAAGCCAGTGGACATCAATATCCACCAGACCGGCTCCCTCCAGCCACTTGAGCTGTTCGAACAGGCCGGATGGCATGTCGACCGGATCGGCTTCAGGATCGCTGTAGTAGTTCCAGCCGTCCTCGCGGAAAAAGTGCAGCATGTCCTCGTTGCCATCGAGACGCATGGCCCTTTCCCTGACGCCGTCGTCCCAGTGGCGCTCCCACAGCGTGAGACCTTCCTGGTGTCGCGCTTCGACGAGGTCGCAAAGGACGATCACGCCTCCGGGTGCGAGGGCAGTCGCGAGATCCCTGAACAGACCGGCCTTTCCCGGTCCGTCGAGGTGGTGGACGGCAAGCGACGACACGAAAGCGTGGACCGGGCGGTCGAATTGCCGCCAGCCTGAATCGGCAATATCCATGATTGATGTTGTCCAGGATGCCCCGGTTTTGCCGAGGCGTCTGCCCGCTGCCTCGAGCATGGCCGATGAGCCGTCAAGTGCCAGGATATGGCATTTGCTGAATCTTCGGGCCAGGGCTGAAGCGAGCAGCCCTTCACCGCAGCAGATATCGACAATGAGGGCGTTTTCCTGCGGACTCGGAATGACACTGCAAATTGTGTCAATCTGTGTTTCCCGTTCGGGCACAAAGTAGGCGCCATAGTCGATGAAGTGGCGTGAATCACCTTCACTCCAGCCTTCTTTGGTGTCACTGTCTGCCATCTGCCGAACTCCAACTGCAATTGAATGCGGAACCTACCATAGTTCCGCGAATATACTTCGTCTTCCTGCACAAAAGGATTGACGTTTACCTACCCCGGCCTTAGTGAACATTGAAACACACCGGAATCTCGAAGCGAACCGGGAAAGGGAATCCACGTGAGCAACGCCAAGATTGCAGAAGCCCTGACGATGATTAACAGGGAAATTGCTTCCGAAGAAGAAAGGCACCGGACGTTGCTGGCCGAAGCCGCAGCAGTCGGGAAATCTATTGAGGAAATGCAAAAGGCGGCACAAAGCCTGGAGGCGCTGATCGGCGATGCCGCTGCGGAACGCCAGCCGGCAAGGAGAGGCAGACGTCCCGCCAGGAAAACCGGCAAGGCCCGGTCCGGAAAGGGGCGCGGACGGAAGGCCTCCGGAAAGGCCGTCGGGGGACATGACAGGGTTGCACCTGCGAAGGTTCTCGCCGTGATTTCCGGTTCCGGACAACGCGGCGTCAAGCGTTCAGCCCTGAGCGGATTGCTGGCCAATCGCAAGGGAGAGGAGCCGACCCGCAAGGCGCTTGACGAGGCGCTGGAGGCGCTTCTTTCGGAAATGAGCATTCGTCGCGAGGGCTACCGCTTCGTGGCGGTGGAGCAGGCTGCATCAGAGGCCGCGCCCGAGATCGTTCAGGCAGAAACCGAAATTCCCTCGGATGATGGCGACCAGGAACCGGAGGCGGCACAAACCGAGGGCGATTCGATTCCGTTCGAGGAAGATCCGGCCACAGGCGTAGCTGGCGAATTGGAATTGACCGCACCGGAGGCGCCGTCGGGAGGCGCCAGGCGTGGGCGGCCCCGCAAGCCTGTTTCCGACGAAGTTGCGCAGGCGATGGCCGCGGTTGCCGGCGTCATCGCTCAGGCCGGAGAAACAGGCTGCAAAATGTCCGCCATTCGTGCGGGCGTCGAGCAGGCGACCGGTGTGTCGCTTTCCACCGCCGACGCGACACGGGCTGTCAAGGATCTTCTTAAGGAAGGCAGTGTGCATCGCGACGGATATCGATACGTCGCCAGCTGAAATCGGGGCCGGCGCCGCATTCAGGTCGACGGTACCGGCACCCCGGTTTTGCGGGCAGCATCGACGAGGCCCTGCCAGACTTCCGAGTGAAGTTCGATGCCGGATATCCGTTTCCGACATTCGCTTTCCCTTTCGGGATCTCCTGGAACCCGAACCCGGTCGACGCCGGGGGCTGGCGGAGAGGAACGAAGATTTTCGACAATGGCCCTTGCATTTTCGTCATAGAGTTCGGCCGAACTGAAGATGTCAGTGGCGATGGCGACAATGAACCAGTTGAATTCGAATGCCGGGCCGAGCATGGCGCTTCCGACAATTTCCCCAATAATGGCGAGACCGTAACCCTTGTGGCCGCCGGCCGGGAGCAGGGCCCCGCCGTTGTCGTAATCATCGATATTCGTGGTGGGATGACCGTCGCGGTCGATCAGCCAGCCTTCGGGCACCTCCTCACCGGTTCGACGTCGCAGGCGAATCTTGCCGTTTGCCACGACACAGGTGGCAAAATCCGCCGATACGGGTCCGGCCTCGCCAGCCGGCATGGCGAGTGCCCACGGATTGGTCGACAGCGCCCCGCCGCGACCGCCATGGGCGGCCACCATGCGCCAGCGCTCCCGTCCGCCACCACCGCAGATCATGGCCAGCAGGCCATGCCGGGCCAGTCGTTCGGCATAGGCGCCCATGCGCCCGGTGTGGGCAACATTGACGATACCGGCTGTCACCACCGGTTGGTGATGTCTCATGTCAATCAGTTCATCGACGGCCCGTTCCATGGCCAGAATGCCAAGTCCGCTGCCGCCGTCGACACGTGCCACCGAAGGCCCGTGCCGTGTCACGGTGATGTCGGCAACCGGTTCGGCGCTGTGGCTTTCGAAAAACGAGAGATAGTAGGGAATCCTGTTGACGCCATGGGAGACAACATCCTTGAGTTCGGCGTCAACGAGATGGGCGGCAACCGCGCCGGCGTCGCCATCACGCATGCCGGCGGCAACGAGAATGTCCTTGCAGAAGCCTCCAAGGAGGTCCGCATCAAGCGTCGGCATGGTCCCGATTCTCCTGGTGTGGCGGGACTACCTGTTCTGCCGGTTCTCTATGAGGTCGTCCACGACACCGGGCTCTGCAAGGGTCGATGTGTCTCCCAGGTTCCCGAAGTCGTTTTCGGCAATCTTGCGGAGAATGCGCCGCATGATCTTGCCTGAACGGGTCTTGGGCAGACCAGGGGCCCACTGCAGCCAGTCGGGGCTGGCGATGGGGCCGATTCCCTTGCGCACCCACTGAACGAGTTCGCGGGCCAGCTCGTCGCCGGGTTCCTCGCCGGCATTGAGCGTCACATAGGCATAGATGCCCTGTCCCTTGATGTCGTGCGGAGCGCCGACTACGGCCGCCTCGGCAACCTTGGGGTGCGCGACCAGCGCGCTTTCGACCTCGGCGGTCCCCATGCGGTGGCCGGAGACATTGAGAACATCGTCTACCCGGCCGGTGATCCAGTAGTAGCCGTCCTCGTCCCTCCTGGCGCCGTCGCCGGTGAAGTACTTGCCGGAATAGGTGGCGAAATAGGTCTGGATAAAGCGCTCGTGATCGCCGTAGACCGTCCGCATCTGGCCCGGCCAGGAATCCAGAAGGCAGAGATTTCCGGAGGCCGCTCCTTCCAGGACCCGGCCGTCATTGTCGACGATGGCCGGTCTGACGCCAAAGAACGGCCTGGTCGCCGACCCCGGCTTGAGATCTGTGGCGCCGGGCAGGGGCGTGATCAGGATGCCCCCGGTTTCGGTCTGCCACCAGGTGTCGACGATCGGACAGCGGCTGTCGCCCACGACACGCCAGTACCAGTCCCAGGCTTCCGGATTGATCGGTTCCCCGACCGAGCCGAGCAGACGCAGACTGGCACGCGATGTGGATGTGACGGGTTGGTCTCCCTCCCTCATGAGGGCGCGTATGGCCGTCGGCGCGGTGTAGTAGATGTTGACCGAGTGCTTGTCGACGACCTGCCAGTGACGGCTGGCATCGGGCCAGTTCGGAACGCCTTCGAACATTAGTGTGGTGGCGCCGTTGGCCAGCGGCCCGTAGACGATGTAGCTGTGACCGGTGACCCAGCCGACGTCGGCCGTGCACCAGTAGATGTCGCCATCGTGATAATCGAAGACATAGCTGTGGGTCATGGAGGCATAGACGAGATAACCGCCGGAAGTGTGCAGCACTCCCTTGGGTTTGCCGGTCGAGCCTGACGTGTAGAGGATGAAGAGCGGATCCTCCGCGTTCATGGTCGCAGCAGGGCAGTCGGCGCCGACCGAAGCCTTCACGTCATGCCACCAGCGGTCGCGGCCCTCTTTCATCGTCACGTCAGCGCCGGTGCGGCGGACCACCAGGACAGCACCGACATCCGGACAATCCTCGAGTGCCTGATCCGCGTTGTTCTTGAGCGGAACCTTCCTGCCGCCGCGCAAACCCTCGTCGGCCGTGATGAGGAAGCGCGAATCGCAGTCGTGAATCCGGCTGGCAAGGGCGTCCGGCGAGAACCCTCCGAACACGACGGAATGAACCGCACCGATTCGGGCGCAGGCGAGCATGGCCGAGGCAGCTTCGGGGATCATCGGCATGTAGATGGTGACCCGGTCGCCACGGCCCACGCCCATCTCGAGGAGAGCGTTGGCCATCCGGCAGACATCTTCGTGGAGATCCCGGTAGGTCAGCGTGCGCGAGGCCTCCCCGGGATCGTCCGGCTCCCAGATGATCGCCGCCTGATCGCCCCGTGCCTCAAGGTGCCGGTCGAGGCAGTTGGCCGCGACATTGAGTTCGCCGTCCTCGAACCACCTGATTGCCACGCCATCGTCGTAGGTCGTGTTCTTGACCTTCGTGTAGGGTGTGATCCAGTCGATCCGAAGGCCGTGCCGTGCCCAGAATCCGTCCGGGTCACGGATCGATTCCTCGTACATGGCAAGGTAGGCATCATTGTCGACATGGGCCCGTGAAGCCCATCCGGATGGAACGCCATGGACAACATCGTCGGTCATGGGAACCTCGTCGCTGAACGCCCGGAAGTGTGGCCCGACACGGCTCCTGGAATCAAGAATCCACCCGTCCGGCACAGGCGGTCGTTTCAAGAGGCCCTTGACTGCCACGTCTCCTGAGGCCTCTTCCTGGCGATGACGAATGTCATCTCCTTGTCGGTGAAGTGTTCGCCCGCTGTCGACACATTCGGTCCACGCCACTCTGCGGCCTTCGTCGAACAATTGCCGAACGCCTGGCGTGACCGGGACATGGCTCGACCGTTTGCGAGAACCTTCGCTGAACGCAATTCCGCCATCATGCGGAAACCGGCGTGCATCGATCAGTTCAGACGTTCACCGGTATCCTGCGCGAAGTACGACACCTTGCCGAGATCGAAAGCCAGATCGAGCGTCGATCCTGGCTGGGCCGTGGTTTCGGAATGAAGCCGCGCCGTGACCTGTCTGCCTGCGAGCCGGGAAACGACAAACGTATCCGCTCCGGCCGGCTCAACCATGTCGATCAGGCATTTCACTTCCTGCACCTCTTCGCCTGCGCGGAACCCCGCCTCTGCGATGTCTTCGGGTCGCAATCCAAGGATGACCTCCTCGGGCAGGTCGCCGTTGCGGGTGTCGATCAGCACGACGGGTGCCCCTCCGGTCCGCTCGATCTCAATCCTTGTGCCTCCGCTCTCGCGCGAAGTTCTGGCCGGGATCAGATTCATTGCGGGGCTTCCCATGAAGTCGGCGACGAACAGGTTCGCCGGGCGCCGGTAAATCTCGGCCGGCGACCCGATCTGCTGCACGACGCCATCCTTGAGAACGACGATCTTTGTCGCCAGCGTCATCGCCTCGATCTGGTCATGGGTCACGTAGACCATCGTCGCACCGAGGTCGTGATGCAGCTTCTTGATCTCCAGCCGCATCTCGACTCGCAGCTTGGCGTCGAGATTCGACAAAGGTTCATCGAACAGGAACAGCTGCGGATCGCGTACGAGCGCCCGACCCATGGCCACGCGTTGGCGTTGCCCGCCCGAGAGCTGGCTGGGGCGTCGATCGAGAAGCTGTTCGATCTGAAGCTGTCGGGCCACGTCCTGCAGCTTGCTGGCGCGGGTCGCACGGTCCACCCCGCGCACCTTCATGCCGAACGTGATGTTCCTGGCCACGGACATGGTTGGATACAGAGCGTAGGACTGGAACACCATCGCAATGTTGCGGTCCTTGGGGCTGACATGGGTCATGTCGCGCCCGCCGATATGTATCGACCCGCCGGAAATCGACTCCAGCCCCGCTATGCAGTTCAGCAGGGTGGACTTGCCACAGCCGGACGGGCCCACCAGAACCAGAAAGCCGCCAGGCTCCGCCGACACGTTGATGTCCTTCAGGATTTCCGTCGCGCCATAGCTCTTGTCGAGATTTCGTATCTCCAGCATCGCTTCCATCGGATCACCCCTTCACGGAACCCGCGGTCAGTCCGCGGATGAAGTACTTGCCGGCGACGGCATAGACGAACAGCGTGGGGAACGCGGCGATGATGGCGGCGGCCATGTTCACGTTGTATTCCTTCACGCCCGTGGTCGAGTTGACGATGTTGTTCAGGGCCACCGTCACTGGCTGCGTCCCCGCCTGGCTGAAGCTCACGCCAAAGAGGAAGTCATTCCAGATCTGGGTGAACTGCCAGATCACCGTGACCATCATGATCGGCAGGCTGAGCGGCATGAAAATGGACCAGAAGATGCGAAAGAACCCCGCGCCGTCCACCTTGGCCGCCTTGACCAACTCGACCGGAATGGTGACGTAGTAGTTGCGGAAGAAGAGGGTGGTGAATCCAATTCCGTAGATTACGTGAACGAAGATCAACCCCGGAATTGTCCCCGCCACACCCATGAATCCCAGAGTCCGCGCCATCGGCAGAAGCACCACCTGGAACGGGATGAAGCAACCGAAGAGCATCAGCGAGAAGATCAGATTGGCGCCCCGGAACTTCCACTGCGCGATCACGTAGCCGTTCACCGCGCCGATCAGGGTCGAGACCGCCACCGCCGGCACCGTCAGCGCCACGGAGTTCCAGAAATACGGCCGCAGCCCCTCGCACTGGATGCCGGAACAGGCGCTGGACCAGGCCGTCCTCCAGGCCTCGAACGTCACCTGGACAGGGAGCGCTACCAGGCTTCCCGAACGGATTTCATCCAGACTCTTGAGCGACGTGGTGATCATCACGAACAGCGGCATGAGGTAGAACAGGGCGAACAGCGCCAGAATCGCGAACAACAACCACCGCAAGGCCACTTGGCCCGCCCGGGGATTGACAAGCGGGGCTGGGGTTGCGTCAACCACGCTTCGCCCTCAGTTCCGAATAGAGGTAGGGCACGACGATTGCAAAGACGACGGTCATCATGACCATGGCCGAACTGGCAGCCTGGCCGATATCGCCACGCGAGAACGCCATTGCATACATGTAGGTCGCCGGCAGGTCCGTGGCGTAGCCGGGTCCGCCACCCGTCAACGCGATGACCAAATCGAAGCTCTTGATTGCCAGGTGAGCCAGGACGATGAAGGCGGAGAGGAATATCGGCGCCATCGAAGGAATGATGATTGCGGAATAGATGCTCCAGGTCGGAATTCCGTCGACTCTTGCCGCCCTGATGATCTCTTCATCCACGCTGCGCAGGCCTGCAAGGAACAGCGCCATGACGAAACCGCTGGCCTGCCAGACTGCGGCGACGACTATTGCGTAAATTGCCATGTCCGGGTCTATGACCCAGTCGAAGGCGAATTCGTCGAAGCCCCAGCCACGTACCATGGCTTCGATTCCAAGGCCCGGATTCATGATCCATTTCCACGCGGTTCCGGTCACGATCATCGAGAGCGCCATGGGATACAGGTAAATCGTGCGCAACGCGCCTTCGGTCCTGATTTTCTGGTCGAGGAGAATCGCCAGAAGGAGTCCCAGCAGCATCGAGACCACGATGAACAGCGCACCGAAAATGAACAGGTTGTTCATGGCTGTGTCCCAGCGGGGCGCCGCGAACAGCCGTTCGTACTGAATGAATCCTTCGATCTCGTATTTCGGCAACAGGCGCGAGCGTGTCATCGACACCCAGGCCGTCCAGGCGATGAATCCGTAGACAAAGACAAGGACGGCCAGAAAGGACGGCGCAAGCAGGATTCTCGGAACGTTGCGTTCCAGCCATGCGGCCATGGAGTGAGACCTTCCCGGTCCCGTGCCCGCGACTATGCGGCCACGGGACCGGGGCGCGTCACATCGAGTTGGCAACCGCGTTGGCCAGCATCTCGACAGCGTCGGCGGACGACATGTCCGAGTTGAAATGCGCCGTCACAACGTCGGTGATCGCGCCGGCCTGTGCTCCGCGCAGGGCCATGCCATGGGCGTAGCTGGGCAGGAGGGAACCACCTTCCGAGCTTGCGGCCATGTCCTCGGCAGACAGGTGCGCACAGCTATCGAACTCGTCCAGGGAAACATCCGTGCGCGCCGGGATCGAGCCCTTGTTCAGGTTGAACACCTTCTGGAAGTTCTTGCCGACGATCAGCTTGGCGAGCAGTTCCTGGCCAGCCCGCTTGTCGTCTCCGTCCACGTTGAACATCGCGAAGCTGTCGACGTTGTAGAGGAATCCGTCGCCTGGCGTCGAAGCGCAGAGGAAGTCCTCTCCCGGCACCTTGCCCGCGGCCAGGAACTCGCCCTTGGCCCAGTCCCCCATGATCTGGAAGGCGGCTTCGCCGTTCATCACCATGGCCGTGGCGAGGTTCCAGTCGCGGCCCGAGAAGTTGCGGTCGACATGACCGCGCAAGATGCGCATCTGATCGAACACGGCAACCATCGCATCCGACGTCAGGGCATTCTCGTCCAGTTCGACGAAGGCCTTGCGGAATCCGTCGGCCCCCAGAATGCCCAGCGCGACCGCTTCGAACACGGTCGCGTCCTGCCAGGCCTGCCCGCCATGAGCCAGCGGGATGATGCCCGCCGCCTGGAGTTTCTCGGCGGCCGCGTTGAATTCTTCCCATGTGCTCGGCATGGAGACGCCGTTGGCTTCCAGGACGCCGGCATTGGCCCAGATCCAGTCAACACGGTGAACGTTGACCGGAGCGGCGCACCAGGTTCCTTCACATCGCATGTGGCCTGCGATCGAGGCCGGAAGCACGTCGACCCAGCCCTCGGCCTCGGCCACGGCCGAGATGTCGGCCAGAGCTCCTTCTTCGTACCATTCCTGAATTGCCGGACCCTTCAACTGAACCGCGGTCGGTGCGTTGCCCGACAGAACGCGTGCACGCAGCGCGGTCATCGCGGCGTCGCCGCCGCCGCCGGCTACGGGCATGTCGGTCCAGGTACCGCCGTTTGCGGCAAACTCCTGCTGAAGCACGGCCACGGACTTCGCCTCACCCCCCGAAGTCCACCAGTGCAGGACCTCGGCCTGGGGTTCGGCGAGAACCGAAACAGGATTGCCCAGAGTCACGGCTACAAGCGCCGTGAGCGTGATTCTTCTCATCGATTTACCTTTCGTTGCGGTTGTTGCCCTGATGTCCGGCTCAGGCCAGGGCCAAGTCGGCGAAACTATGCAAGCTGCGAGCGAATTCGGCAACAATGCCGGTGATCATGTGGTCACTTCGCGACCTGGACGACGAGTACGGTGCGTTCCCGACCACCCAAAGGCGAGACCAAGGTCGGCGGCGCGTGGGCAGACAGTTGCTACTCATCAGGCTTGACGGAAGCCCGTGTCGTTGCCTTGACCGCTGCTTTGCGGACTCGCGCGTCGAAGAACCGACGACTGCCCTGCGTTGTGTCGATCTGAATCCGGTCGCAACATTGCAGGCCCGGCACCATTGTTCGGTGATGGCCGGGCGGGATAGTCTTGGCGCAGGCGCAGCGGGGGACATCATGCAGCTCAGTCTTTCCACATGGCAGGAAGTGGAGCACTACCTGGAATCGCGTTCCGGCATCATCATGCCGGTGGGCTCCACGGAACAGCACGGCCCGGGGGGATTGATTGGAACGGATGCCATCTGTCCGGAAGTCGTCGCCCGCCGTCTCGGTGAGGAGACCGGTGTCCTTGTGGCGCCCACCCTCGGTATTGGTGTCGCGCAGCACCATCTCGGCTTTTCCGGATCAATGTGCCTGCGTCCCTCGACGCTCATGAGCGTCATCCGGGATTGTGTCGTTTCCCTTGCCCGTCACGGATTCGACCGGTTCTTCTTTCTCAACGGGCATGGCGGGAATATTGCCACCATCCATGCGGCGATCGCCGAGATTCACTCCGAGGTCTCGATGCGCACCCGGCCGGTGGAACGGCCGCTGCGCTGCGCGCTGTCGAACTGGTGGGATTCGGCAGGTGTACGGTCAATCTCGAAGGAACTCTATGGGGCCGACGAGGGCGAGCACGCGACGTGCAGCGAGGTTTCGGTCACCTGGTTTGCCTATCCCGACCACATCAAGAAGGTCAATCTGGCGGGCAGGGCGCCTGCCTGGTCGGGATTTCACGATTCCGACGACTACCGCAGGCGCTATCCTGACGGGCGGATCGGCAGCCTGCCGTCCCTCTCCACTCCCGATGCGGGACGCCGTTTGGTGGACGCATCGGTGAAGGACCTTGCCGGCAAGCTCAACCGATTTCTTGATGAATCCTGACAAGAACTGACGGGAAACCCCATGGAAGGCAATGTCATGAACGGGGCCGAGAGCCTGGTGCGCACTCTCGTCAATGGCGGAGTGGACACCTGTTTCACCAATCCCGGCACCTCGGAAATGCACTTTTGCGCCGCCCTCGACAAGGTCGATGGCATGCGGTGCATCCTTGGTCTCTTCGAGGGCGTGGTGACAGGCGCCGCCGACGGTTACGGACGCATGAAGGACGGCCCTGCGGCAACGCTTCTCCACACGGGTCCCGGACTGGGAAACGGTCTGGCCAACCTGCACAATGCCAGAAAGGCGCACACACCCATCGTCAACATCGTTGGTGAGCATGCGACTTACCACATTGCCCATGACGCACCACTGACGGCCGATATCGAAGGCATCGCCTGGCCGGTTTCCGATTGGGTCAGGACCAGCGCGGACGCGGTGTCGGTCGCCACCGACGGGGCGGCGGCGATTGCCGCGGCACGTACCCTGCCAGGTCAGATCGCCACCCTCGTTCTTCCGGCGGACACTGCGTGGAACGATGCGGAGGGCCCGGCCCCGGTTCCTGATGTGCGGGCGCCGCAACGTGTGGACGAGGCCCGGGTCAGGACATGCCGGGACGTGCTCACGTCCGGCGAGCCGGTGCTGATGCTGCTCGGCGGTCGGGCATTGCGAGCCGATGCAACGGAATTGGCCGGGCGCATCGCCGAGCGGACTGGCGCTCTCCTCATGAGTGAGTTTGCCGGTGCCCGTACGGAGCGTGGCGCCGGCCGGGTCAACCCCGAACGCATGCCCTATGTGGTTGATGTCGCCCTCGCCGCCACCGCCGGAATACGTCATGTCGTTCTTGTCGGTGCGAAGATGCCGGTTGCCTTTTTTGCCTATCCCGGCAAGCCGAGCCTGCTCGTTCCCGAGACCGCGCGCCCGGTCGAGCTTGCGGGAGGGGCGGACGATGTCTTGGATGCACTCGAACGACTCGCGGATGATCTGGGCGCCATGGCATGCGAGCCCCGCCGCGAGGCGGCGAAAAGGCCCGACCCTGCATCAGGAGACCTCGATATCCACAAGATTGCAGCGGCAATCGGCCACCTGATGCCTGAAGGGTGCATCGTCTCCGACGAGGCGATCACATCGGGACGCATGCTTCACCCCTACACCAGTGGTTGTCCCCACCATGACTGGTTGTTCGGAACCGGAGGGTCCATCGGCCGTGCCCTGCCCGAGGCGACGGGAGCCGCAGTCGCCTGCCCCGACCGCAAGGTGCTCTGCCTCACCGGTGACGGCAGTGCGCTCTACACGGTCCAGGCCCTGTGGACCCAGGCACGTGAACAGCTTGATGTGGTCACGGTTGTCTATGCCAACCGGACCTATGCCATTCTTCACACCGAACTTCTGAATGTCGGCGCCACTCCGGGACCGAAGGCCCACGACATGTTCGATCTCGACCGGCCCGAGATCAACTGGGTCGAGATGTCGCATTCCATGGGTGTCGAGGCCCGACGGGCGGATACTGCCGAGGAATTCAACGAGGCACTGGCAGCCGGTTTTGCGACTCCGGGCCCGTTCCTGATCGAAGCCAGGATCTGACCCGCGGCGTCCGGTTGACACCACGGATATTACCGGCAGCGATGCCCCGGCGGACAGTCCATGGCGCCTTGATCGTGGAGGATTGGCAGGTCATCCCTCAGTAGAGGAGGGCCGTCTGCCGTCACCTGCTTCGAGGGGACGGATCGTTGCGACGCGGGGCTGTGCCGACTGATCCCCCGGAGGGTCCGGAGCTTCAGTTTTCGGCATGGCAGCGGGCACTGCGATTGTGATAACCGGAAACACATCGGCGTCTTGAGAGGGAGTGAGCGCCACTTGACAACCGCGAAGTGCATTTGCACGACCATGGTAGAATCACGACCAACGGGCTTCAGGTGATCGCATACGCGCCGGCATCGTTCACATCCTGGATCCTTGAGGGACGACAGACGTGGAACCCTTGAGAATCGCCACACGGGGAAGCCGGTTGGCACGATTCCAGGCCAATCTTGTCCGCGAGGCCCTGATGATGCGTCATCCCGACCTCGCGGGGCCGGAATTGGTGATCGTGCGCACCACAGGCGATCGGGTCCGGGACCGCCCTCTCGCCGAGGTGGGGGGCAAGGGTGTCTTCACCGCGGAAATCGACCGTGTCGTGGTCCGGGGCGATGCCGACCTTGCCGTTCACTCCATGAAGGACGTTGAAACCACCGTCACCGAGGAGGTGGTGCTGGGATCCATCCTGCCACGCGCCGATCCTCGCGATGCCCTCGTCTCGACCGTTGCCGGCTCGATTGGCGACCTTCCCGGGGGCGCCCGGGTGGGCACGTCGTCGATACGCCGCCGGGCGCAACTCCTCAGCCTTCGGCCCGATCTCGAGATCGTGACCTGGCGAGGCAACGTCGACACGCGCCTTGCCCGGTTGAAGGAGGGAAAGGCTGCAGCGACGTTGCTCGCGGCAGCCGGCCTGGAACGTCTGGGCCTTCTCCACGAGGCGACGGCGCTCCTTGATCCGGGCGACATGCTCCCTGCTGCCGGACAGGGCGCCATCGGCGTGACGTGTCGTGCCGGGGAGTCGGGCATCCTGGCCCTGCTCGAGGCTATCGACGATGCGCCCACCAGACAGTGTGTCGAGGCGGAACGTGCCGTCCTCGCGGTCCTCGATGGATCGTGCCGGACACCCGTTGCTGCCCTCGCCACACGATCCGGCGACGGCGTGCGGGTTCGAGCCCAGGTGCTGTCGGACGATGGCAGCCGGTGGACGATGAGCGAAGAGAAGGGCGCAGAGGCCGAGGCCGTGGGCAGGGCGGTCGGCGAGAGGCTTCTGAGCCGGGCCGGCAGGGATCTTTACGGAAGCCGGATGTCATGACCGTTCTCGTGACAAGGCCGAAGAAGGACTCCCTGGCCTTCGCGGCCATTCTCCGGCTTCGCGGCATCGAGTGCCTCATTGCTCCGGTGCTGACGATCGTCGACATCACCGTCACGCTTGGCGACCTTGACGGTGTCCAGGGATGTGTGGTGACGAGCGCCAATGGCGCCGATGCCCTCGCACGGGCCACGGCCAACCGTTCGGTTCCTGTCCTGGCCGTCGGCACGGTCTCGGCAGGCCGGGCACGGGATCACGGCTTCACCGGTGTACGCGCTGCCGGAGGCAACCTGGAGAGCCTTGCAATCCTCATCCGTCAGCACCTTGATCCCGGAACCGGGCGACTGATTCATGTGTCGGGCTCGAAAGTCGCAGGCGATCTGGTGGGTCTCCTGGCGGGGGACGGATTCGTCGTCGAACGAGTGGTCGGCTATCATGCGGACGCTGTCAGCAGCCTTCCACAGGTGGCCCTGAGCGCATTGCGGGGAGGTCATCTTCGGGGCGTGGCCCATTTTTCGCCGCGAACGGCCGCAATCTTCATGGGGCTCATTCGCGAGGCGGGTGCCGAAACGTGCTTGCAGTCGCTCATCGGGTTCTGTCTGAGCGACGCTGTCGCCCGGACCCTTGAGGGATCGGGCTGGAAAGGTCTTGTCGTGGCCCCTCGCAGTGATGCAGAGAGTCTTGCGGGGTGCATCGTCCTTGCCGGAGAACATTCATGACGTCTGACGACAGCAGCAATCCGGCGAAAGACGGCACCACCGATGCCCCCTGGACCAGGAGACCGGCGCAGGCCGTGAAGCTGTCTCTGGCACGGTACTCCGGATGGATGGCGTCAGGGATCCTCATTCTGGCGATGGCGGCCCTTGTCGCCGGTCTGGCCTGGCTGTGGTCCGGGATGCGCGACACCACGGCACGCCTTGCCGACCTCGAGGAGCGGGTTCTTCACCTCGCAGCGGAGGATGGCGAGACGGACATCGGCCTCACCGTGACGCAACTCGCGGAACGCCTCGATGTGGCGGAGGCTGCGCTCGCCGCTGAAGGTGATTCTCGCTCCGGGCTGGAGACGGACCTTGCAGAACTTGTCGGGCGCGTCGATCGCATCGATGAAACACTGAGCGATGCACCGCCCCCGGTCGTTCCGGACACGGACATCGAAACTCCCGATGCCGCGGACAGGGAGCAAGCCCGCCTGATTGATGCGCTTCGTCGGGATGTGGCGAACCTTCGCGAGATGCTGGATACCCTCGCCGCCCGGTCCGGTGATCACGGTGCGGCGTTTGTCGTTGCCCTTGGTCAGTTGCGGGACGCCGTCGACAGCGGCCGGCCGTTCACTGCGGAACACGAAACCGTCGCTGCCCTCGAAGGGAATGATCCCGGTGTCAAGGCAGATCTCGACATCCTGGCCCGTCATGCCGGCACCGGCATTCCCTCACATCACGCACTCGGGGCGTCCCTCGGTGATGTACTCACGGCCACTCGCAATGCCGCCAGGGTGGCGGCGGCCAGCGGGTGGGTCGACGAAACCCTGGCCCATATCGAAAGCCTCGTTACCGTCAGGCGGATCGACGGCGAGGGTGACGGCACCGGCAACGAGGCAACAATCCTCAGGATTGAGGCTGCGGTGGCCGCAGGAAACCTTGAGGAGGCGTTGCGGGAGATCGATTCCCTTCCCGCCCGGTCTGCCGGAATCATGGCGCAATGGGCCGGTGAGGCGAGGGCACGCATCGATGCCGATGGCGCCCTCGATCGCCTCCATCAACGGGCCGTCGCCGGCATCGTGCAACCATGATCGCTCTCCTCTTCTACGTCATTGTCATGGCCGCGGTGATCGGGGGCATCGTTTGGGTTGCCGATCGCGGCGGCAGCGTCACCTTCGTCTGGGATGTCTGGGAAGTGACGACCGATACGCCGATACTGATTCTCGGCATCGTTCTCCTCGTCGTCGTGTCCGTGCTGGCGGTGCTCCTTCTCCAGTGGGTCTGGCGCGGACCGCGCCGCATCCGGCTCGCACTGGGCGATCGCCGCAAGGAAAAGGGCTGGCAGGCGCTGACCTCAGGGCTTGTGGCGGTGGCGGCCGGCGACGCCCCGGGCGCCCGGGCCCATGCGAAGAGAGCCGACAGGCTGCTCGATCGTCCACCGCTCACCCTGCTCCTGACGGCCCAGGCCGCCCAGCTCGACGGGGATGAAAGCGAGGCGGACCGTCGCTTTCGCGCCATGCTGGAGCGTCCGGAGACGGAGTTTCTGGGCCTTCGCGGCCTGATGGCGGCGGCCCTGAGGAAGGGCGATCACGAGGCTGCGGCAGGGTATGCGCGCCAGGCCCATGCGCTCAGACCCGATGCCGCGTGGGCAGCTGAGGCCGTCTTCGAGTTGCAGACGCGGGCCGGAGACTGGACCGCCGCCCGCCAGACGCTGAAGTCCGCACGCGATCGCAAGGTCGTGGAGGCCGCACCGGGACGGCGACGCCATGCCGTCCTGCTGGTCGAGGAAGCGGTGCGGGCCCACGAGGAAGAGCGTCACGAAGAGGCCCTCAAGCTTGCCCGCACAGCCCACGGAGAGGCGCCGGATCTGGTGCCTGCGGGCTGTATCCTCGCCCGGCTTCTCATCGACTCCGGAAAGGGAACCCAGGCTGTCCGCGTTGTCGAGAAGACCTGGAAGGTGGCGCCGCATCCGGATCTCGCCGATCTCTACATCGAAGCCTGGGGTGACGAAGGGGCCAGCCGCTATCGCCGCATGGAACGCCTGCTCAACCTCAACGAGGATGACCGGGAGGCCCATGTGGCTGCAGCGCGGGTGGCGATGGACTCGAAGCTGACAGGAGAGATGCGACGCCACCTCAATGCCATTGGCACGACGGGTCTGGCGCCCCGGGAGATTCGCCTGTGGGTCGACCTCGAGGCCAGCGAGGAAAACGCCGAGGAGGCCGCGAAGTGGCAGGCGCGCATGATCGAGGCGAGCCCGGACAGGACCTGGCAATGCAACGGATGTGGCCACATCACCCGGACATGGCGTGCCGTCTGTGACGGTTGCGGGCGTTTCGACTCCATGGTCTGGCGCAGTCCGGGCACCGTGGAAGAGGCCCGCCCCACGGTCCTGGCATCGCCGGGACCGGCCGAACCCGTCACGCTGTCGTGAGCTTGCGGCATTGACCCTGGTGCCGGCTTGTGACTAGGTTCCCCGCCCTGAACGGGTGCCCCAGCCGAAGTAGCTCAGTGGCAGAGCAACTGATTCGTAATCAGTAGGTCGGGAGTTCGAATCTCCCCTTCGGCACCATTCTGCCGGATCAATCTGGAACCATGGCCGCATTTGATGTCGTCATCATTGGCGCAGGCGTGGTGGGAGCGTCGCTCGCCTGGCGCCTTGCGTCATCCTGCAGGGTGGCGATCGTCGAGGCGGAAGACCAGCCAGGCTATCACAGCACGGGACGATCGGCGGCGCATTACACCGATGTGATCGGCGGCGCGGTCGTCCAGGCCCTCAGCGCCGCCACCAGGCCCTTTCTCGAGAATCCGCCGCCAGGGTTCACCGATGTACCCCTGATCAGGAGGCGCCCCGTTCTCCTTCTCTTCGGAACCGGAACCCGGGACGCAGCGTTCACGCTTCACGGATTGAGCCATGTGATCGGGCACCAGCTCTTCGAACTTGATCGCGACGGGTGCCTCGAACTGTGTCCGGTCCTCAAGCCGGAGAAGATCCAATCAGGGCTCTGGGAACCCGCTGCCGGCGATATCGACGTCCATGCCATCCACGGCGCCTATCTCCGGGCGGCGCGAGCGTCCGGTGCCACCATGTTCCTCAATGCGCCGGTCACTGAGATGGAACACCGCAGCGGGGTCTGGCACGTGACGGTGCCCGGAAAGACCCTCGAGGCGCCCGTCGTGGCCAATTGCGCCGGTGCCTGGGGCGATGTCGTCGGCCGCATTGCCGGGGCCGCGCCAGTCGGCCTCGTACCCATGCGCCGCACCGCCTTCACGTTCCGTGGGCCGAACGGCATGGACCATGGCGCCTGGCCGCTGGTCGCCGATGATGGCGAGAGTTTCTACTTCAAGCCGGAGGCCGGACTGATCCTCGGTTCCCTGGCCGACGAACAGCCAAGCGAACCCTGCGATGCCGCGCCCGAGGAACTGGACCTCGCCCTCGCCGCCCACCGGATCATGGAGTGGACCACACTCGACATCCGGCGCATGGAAAGCCGGTGGGCGGGATTGCGAAGCTTCGTCCCGGACAGGCTGCCGGTGACAGGCTTCGACCCTTCATGTGAGGGGTTCTTCTGGAATGTCGGCCAGGGAGGAGCCGGAATCCAGACGTCCACGGGTCTGTCGGCCTATGCCGCCTCCGTCATCCTCGGCAACGGCCTGCCACAGGATCTCCTCGACGCAGGTCTGGATTCGGAAACCCTGTCGCCGTCAAGACTGGGTGGCGCCCGCTGACCTCCTGGCGGCAGCGGGCGCCCGTGACAGGTGATCAGGCTGCGTCGAGCAGGCTCTCCTGGCGGACGTACTCAAGGGTGTCGTCGAGTGCTGCCTTCAGGCGATCGAAGATCTGGTGAATCTGCTCTTCCTCGA
Organism: Alphaproteobacteria bacterium; assembly: GCA_022823765.1. GTDB lineage: Bacteria > Pseudomonadota > Alphaproteobacteria > SP197 > SP197 > SP197. Next base: position 30,869 of record JAJEHK010000038.1, read on the forward strand.
TGATGAGAGGAGGGCAGACCGCGACAGAGTTCCCACCGGCCGCCCGCACGATGAGGCGATGCGCGAGGCACCGTTCGCCACAGTAGTTGGCAATGGCGGGCGGGAAGTTCTCCCGGGTCCCCTTGTCCCTGACGAGTTCCACCGCGCCGATGAGGCCGACACCCCTCGCTTCGCCGACGATCGGGTGATCGCCGAGGGCCATGAGTCGTTCCTGCATGACCGGTGCTATCCTGGCGACGTGGTCGGCGATGTTGATTTCGTCGTAGATCTTGAGGGTCTCGACAGCAACCGCTGCCGGAACGGGATGGCCCGAATAGGTGAAGCCTGTCGCAAACACGCCGTTTTCATCCGAAAAATCGCGAATTGGTCCATAGACCTTTTCGTTCACGATCACCGCACTGATCGGCAGGTAGGCCGAGGAAAGTTGCTTGGCGACGACCATGATGTCGGGCTTGATGCCGTAAGTGTTGGAACCGAACAGCTGACCGGTGCGGTGGAAACCGCAGATCACCTCGTCGGCGATCATCAGCACGTCGTATTTCGCCAGCACGGCCTGGATCTTCTCGAAGTAGCCGGCGGGTGGCACGATGACACCGCCGGCGCCCATGACAGGCTCGGCGATGAAGGCGGCCACGGTCTCGGGTCCCTCGGCGAGGATCATCTGTTCGAGTTCCTCGGCCCTTCGGGTCGCGAAATCCTCTTCCGATTCACCTTCCAGGCCTTCGTGGTACCAGTGCGGTGACCCCGTGTGCATGATGTTGGCGATCGGCAGATCGAAGCCCTGGTGCATCAGCGGAATGCCGGTGAGGCTGCCCGACGATACGCAGATACCGTGATAACCGCCGAGGCGGGCGATGATCTTCTTCTTTTCCGGCTTGCCGCGGGCGTTGTTGTAGTACCAGACGAACTTCACCGCATGGTCGTTGGCCTCGGAACCGGAGTTGGCGAACCAGACACGCGCCATCGGTGCCGGTGACATGTCGATCAGGCGTTCGGCCAGTTCGATGGACGGCATCGAGGAGCGGTGAAAGAAGGCGTGGTAGTAGGGGAGCTTGCGCATCTGTGCGGCCGCTGCCTGAACCAGCCGTTCGTTGTTGAAGCCGAGCGAGGTGCACCACAGGCCGGCGAGTCCCTCGATGTAGGTGTTGCCTTCGAGATCCTCGACATGGACGCCGTTGCCCTTCTCGATGATGAGCGGGCCTTCCCTCTCATGTGTCACCAGATTGGAATAGGGGTGGATGAGGGTTGCGGCGTCGCGCGCATGGGGAGAATTCGGGATGACGGTCATGACGGGATCCTCGTTGGCAGGTCTGGTCAGGTTCCGTTCTCTTTAGTCCACTTCCCCGCAGAAGGCTATACTCGCGGGCGGTCAATCGCGACTCGCCGGTATGGCTCATGACCGCTATGGTGAGAAGCATTCGCCCCTCCAGGAAAGCGGTCCTCCATTCATGCCGGAAGGCGAGGTCAGCCTCGATGACAAGTACGTTCTTGAAGAAGGACGTGTCTACCTGACGGGCATCCAGGCCCTGGTTCGCCTGCCCCTGGAGCAGCGCCGGCGCGATGCCAGGGCGGGACTCGACACGGCGGGGTTCATTTCCGGATACCGCGGTTCACCCCTCGGCGGCTATGACCAGCAGCTCTGGCGTGCCGCGGAACACCTGGAAGAGCACCGCATCCACTTCCAGCCCGGCATCAACGAGGATCTCGCGGCGACGGCCATCTGGGGCACTCAGCAGACACAGTTGTTCGATGACGCACGCCACGACGGGGTGTTCGCCTACTGGTATGGCAAGGGACCGGGGGTCGACCGTTCCGGTGATGTCTTCAGACATGGCAATCTGGCCGGATCGGCGAAGCATGGCGGTGTACTGCTGATTGCCGGTGATGATCACGGCTGCCGGTCCTCGACACTGCCGCACCAGAGCGAACAGGCCTTCGTGGCGGCCGGCATTCCGGTTCTCAACCCGGCGGGTGTGGCGGAGATTCTCGACTTCGGAATCATCGGCATGGAAATGTCCCGCCATTCGGGATGCTGGATCGGTTTCAAGACGACGGCGGACAACCTCGATGCATCCTCATCGATCGAGCTCGTGGCGGACCGGTCGATCATCGCACCTCCTTCGGTCGATCCGGTGCCCGGGGGGCTCAACATCCGCTGGCCCGATGACCCGATGCGCCAGGAGGAGCGCCTGCAGAACCACAAGCTCGGCGCCGCAAGGGCCTTCGCCCGGGCGAACCGTCTCGACCGCATTGCCGGAGGCCGCCACAGGGCGCGTCTTGGAATCGTGGCAGCCGGGAAATCGTGGCTTGATCTGGCCCAGGCCCTGGACGATCTCGGACTCGATGACGCCGCGATGGAGGCTGTCGGTCTGCGTCTCTACAAGGTAGGCATGACGTGGCCCCTGGAGCCGGACGGGCTCGCCGAGTTCGCCACGGGTCTCGAGGACATTGTCGTCATCGAGGAAAAGCGCGCTCTCATCGAAACGCAGATCAAGGAGGTTCTCTATCATCTGCCGGCGACGGACCGGCCACGCGTGAGCGGCAAGCGTGATCCGGCGGGAACACCTCTCGTGGCGTCGGATGGCGAGCTGGAACCGTCGACAATCGCCCGGATCATCGCGCCCCGTCTCGACGCGCTCACCGATTCCACGACCTTCGCCGGACGACTTCGTGCCCGCCACCAGCCAACCCCTGACGTGGAAGCGCCACCCCTTGAGCGCACGCCCTACTTCTGTGCCGGCTGTCCGCACAACACGTCGACCAGGGTGCCCCCGGAAAGCCGGGCCCTCGCCGGCATTGGCTGCCACTACCTGGCGCTCGGCATGAAGAGGAACACCGCGACCTTCACCCACATGGGTGCGGAGGGCGCCTCATGGATCGGCCAGGCCCCGTTCGTCGACACGGACCATGTCTTTGTCAATCTGGGCGACGGCACCTACAGCCACTCGGGCCTGCTGGCGATCCGTGCCGCCGCGGCGGCAAACGTCAACATCACCTACAAGATCCTGTGCAATGATGCCGTAGCGATGACAGGCGGGCAGAGCGCCGACATCGATGTCAGCCCGGCCCGGATCGCCCGCCAGGTGGCGTCGGAAGGGGTA
>JAJEHK010000139.1 GCA_022823765.1 Alphaproteobacteria bacterium
CACCGGCTCCTGAAAGAGCCCGAAGACGGAACGAACGCCAAAGCCGATCATGGCAATGACGCAACCCGCGGCGATCACGACAAGAGGTGATCTCCAGGAACGATCCATGATCCTGGGGAGAACGATCAGCCGTCGAGAAACCGCTTGAAGGCGCGCCCCACAAATCGTGCGGGATGCTCTTCGGGATCGCGCCTGGCTGCTTCCTCCTTCAGTTCACGCGCCTTTCTGGCGAGGACCGGGCGGGCCTTCTCCTCGTAGATCTCCTTCGCCTTCGCCCTCACCCTGGGATCGGCCGCCGCCCGCCTGGCCGCGGCAAGGAGGAGATGGCGGAGTACAAAAGGCATGGGATCAATTCCCTCCGGGTTGCGGTCTCAGGGACCGGCGATGGCGGCTATCTCGTCGATTTCGCCGGCCGTCATGTTCCAGGCGCCGGCCGCCGCCGCATTGGCCTTCACCTGGTCCTCCCTGGTGGCCCCGCAGATCACGGTGGTGACGGCATCGTGACTCGCCAGCCAGCCGATGGCCAGTTCCAGGAGACTCCTTCCGTGTTCAGCAGCGTAGGCCGCAAGCCCGTCGAGGCGCTCGAAGTTCTCCTTCGACAGCAGTGCGGAATGGCGTTCTTCTCCCGACGCCAGGCGCGACGATTCGGGCGGTTTGGCGCCTGAAGTGTACTTTCCGGTCAGAAATCCCATCGCCAGTGGAAAGTAGGGCATGATGCCAAGTCCGAACCGCCGGGCCGCGGGAACGACCTCGGTTTCGGTATCCCGTGAGAGAAGACTCCACTCGTTCTGCGCCGCAACGAAACGGGGAACGGAGAGGGTATCGGCCTGCCAGGCCGCATCCGCGATCTGCCAGCCCCTGTAGTTGGAGCAACCATAGTAACGGATCTTTCCCTGATCGATCAGACGGTCAAGGGCATCGAGCGTTTCCGCTACCGGGGTCCGGGGATCGGGCGCGTGATGCAGGTAGAGATCGATGTAGTCGGTGCCGAGCCGGCGCAGGCTGCCCTCACAGGAACGGATGATGTAGTCACGCGACCCGCGCGGAATGTCGCGCTGGTCACTTGCCGTCTTCAGGCCGAACTTCGACACGATCGCAACGTCCTGCCGGCGACCGGCAAGCGCCTTTCCCAGAATGCGCTCCGAGGTTCCGTCATCGTACATGTCCGCCGTATCGAACAGGGCCACCCCGGCATCGAGGGCCGCATGAACAACCCGTGTTCCCTGCTCCTCGTCCACCGACCAGCCGAGCGTGTTGCAACCCATGCCGGCAAGCGACACCTGCAGTCCGGACTGACCGAACGTTCTCTGCTCCATGAGCGGATCCCCTTCGTGCACCGAGCGGACATCATGCACGACGAGGGGCGCCGTTGCACGATATTGCCCGGGCTCTATCTTCCCTCGAGCAGGACCGAGGCGACGGCGTCGGCGAAGACCTGGCACCCGAGGATGATGTCCTCCCTTGAGGTGTCTTCCTCGAAGGCATGGCTGATGCCGCCCCTGCTTGGCACAAACAGCATGGCGCTGGGCATGACCTGGGCAAGGTTCTGGGCGTCATGGACCGCTGCGCTCGGCATGGACATCCATGCGCCGGGAGCGTGACGCTCGGCCGCCGCCTCAAGGTACCGCTGCAGACCCGCATCCATGAGGGCAGCGGCAGTCCGGTCCTTCGTCGATTCCGTCGACACGGCCACCGGACCACGTGCATTGCTCTCACGGACCAAGTCCCGGACGAGGTCTTCGAACCGGTCCATTCGTGCCTCGTCGGCGTCGCGGTACTGAAGGTTGAGCCAGGCTCGCCCCGGAATGATGCTGGCAGCGCCCGGCTCGAGGCGAATGTTGCCGATGGTCCACACGGAACGCGGTCCGGCATGGGCGGCAAACTCCTCGTGAACACGGGCGGCGAAGGCCACCAGCGCCGCACCGGCGTCCCGGCGCCGGTCCATCGGGGTCGTGCCCGCATGGTTCTGCTGGCCTTCGAACCGGACCGACACGTCCCTGATGCCGACGATGCCGGTGACCACGCCAATGCGCCTCTTCTCCTCCTCGAGCCACGGCCCCTGTTCGATGTGGGCTTCCATGTACGCCCGGTACCGGTCGGGTACGCAGCGTTCAAGGGGGCGCCCCTCGAGACCGGCATCGCGCAGCGCTGCACGCAGGGACGTGCCGTCGGCACTGCTTGCCCCGTCAAGGGCGCCCTCCCCGACGAGGCCGCAGAACATCTTGCTTCCCAGAAGGCCGAAGAAGGTGCCTTCCTCGTCGATCCAGGAGGCAACATCGACCGCAAGGTCACGGGTCTCGCGAGTCTCGGCGAGGGCGCGCACCGTTTCAAGGCCATACATGACCCCCAGGGTGCCATCGAGCCAGCCCCCCGTGGGCTGGGTATCCGTGTGGGAGCCGACGAGCAGAGCCTTGCCGGGATTTCGCGAGCGGCCGAAGACCGTGCCGATGCCGTCGATGCGAGCGTCTAGTCCCGCATTCGTCATGCGCTCCACCAGCCAGCGTCGGGATTCCATGTCGACCTCGCTCAGGGACTGGCGAACCACGCCGTTGCCGCATCGGCCGAACGTGCGAAGCATCTCGAGGTCGCGCACCAGTCTGTCGCCATCGATGACGGGCATGATCACGTTTCTCCCGTCATCACCGGGTCTCCCCCTCCACGGGAGGTGGGATGAGAACGAGCTTGCCGACATGGGTCTTGGCCATGAAGGTGCGTTGCGCCTGCCTGATCTCGCTGAGCGGGAAGGTGGCGGCTACCAGGGGGCGGACCGTGCCCCCTTCGACGGC
>JAJEHK010000278.1 GCA_022823765.1 Alphaproteobacteria bacterium
GTGATCGAGGGCCAACCGCAACATCTCGAGGCAGGCGTCAGAACGCAGGTGCAGTTTAGCGGTCTGGTGGTTGAGGGCCAACCGCAACTTCGAGGACCTGTCCCGGGTGAGCCGCGAAGTTTAGCGGTCTGGTGATCGAGGGCCAACCTCAATACCCTCAACCAGGCCTCGAGCATGTTGATGTTTCCTCTTGGCGGATCAGTTTCCAGACGTCCCTCACCGGGGTCGAACCTGACCCGCGCCGCCGGGCCGGCGAACTGTGGAAGCGGCCACGCGGTGCGGTAACGGCCGGGGCTCATCCCGCAGCCGCGACGGATTGCCCGGAGAGGGCTTCAGGCGAATTGTGGCCGGCATCCAGGGCGACCTCGACGACGTCGACCGGCTCGTGACGAAGGTACCAGGCGCCAGGGCCAGCCGGTGCGTCAGACCGGCAATCGTCTCTCCGGTCATGGCCCGGAACACGCGATGGCAGTGGAAGCGCAAGAACCTCGTTTCCGCGGCCACCTCCTCGACCGTCCAGGGATGATCGAGACGGCCAGCCACGGCTTCGAGTGCCCGGACCAGACGACAGTAACAGGACTCTGCAGTGACGGGACGCGTGAACCCATCATCGCACGGCGAACGGTGCCTCGCCTGACAGGAAGTGCCTTTCTTCACCGACGTCTCGTGACCCGTGCCCGAAACAGCAGCGGGCATTTCGCTGCGAAACGCCGGAACATCAGCGCTTCGTGAAGAGGTCCTTCCTCAGGCTCTGGATGGCATCGGGATCGACGTCGACATGGATGACGGCCGGCTTCCCCGTGCCCAGTGCGCTTGCGAGAGCCCTGGCTGTTTCCCCTGGCTGGCTCACACGCCAGCCTTCGGCGCCAAGCAGCCGGGCGTAGTCGGCAAAGGGCGGATTGAGGAGATCCGCTCCCACGTAGCGCCCGTCGAAGAAGTCCCGCTGGTAGGCCTTCTCGGCACCCCAGGCACGGTTGTCGAGAACGACGGCGATGACCGGCAGATCGTGCTGCACGGCTGTCGTCAGTTCGATCATGGTGAGACCGAATCCACCATCGCCCATGATCGCGATCACCGGGGACCCGGGCGCTGCCGCCTGTGCTCCCAGGGCGGCGGCATAGCCGAAACCGACGAGACCGAAATCCAGCGGCGTCACGAGACCCGGGCAACGACCGAACTTGAGGCGATCGGCGGCCTGCAGGCAGACGGCACCCGTATCGAGGGTGACGATCGCATTCCGGGGAAGCGCCTCGCGAATCTCCCCCAGGACCCTCGCCGGTGAAAGCGGCACGCCCGTCTGCCGAGCCTCGCTCTCGCGCTCGGCCTCGATGAGGCGTCGTTCGTCATGAAAGGTTCTTGTCCAGGCCTGCCAGCGCGCTGCCGCCGGGACAGCCGCCAGGAAACCACGGGCGGCCTCCCCGGCATCGGCGATAATGCCCAGCGTCACCGGAAAATGACGCCCGATCGCGATGGCATCGATATCCACCTGCACGATGGCCGCCTGCGGGTTGACGTAGTCAGAACTGTGAAAGGTCGAATTGAATCCGAGGCGAGTCCCGAGCGCCAGGATGAAGTCAGCCTCGCGTGTGAGCCTGGAGGCAAGACGATTGCCGCGCGGACCCGCCTGACCGGCCAGCAACGGGTGATCCGTCGCCAGCACGTCGTGATGGCCGGTCGCTGCAACGACGGGGATGTCGAGTGTGCGGGCAAGGCGATCGAGGTCAGCCGATCCCCTCGCCCATTTCAATCCGCCACCGGCCACTATCACCGGCCGCTCGGAGACGGCAAGCAGCTCCTTCACCTGTTCGATGTGCTGATCCGCCGGCGCCCCTGCCGCGACGGGGCCGGAGGGTCGCGGCAGGTCTCCTGGAACCGATGACGCGAAGAGATCCCGTGGCACGTGGAGGACAACGGGCCCGCGCCTTCCGGTCATGGCAACACGCAATGCCTCATTCAGAAGTTCACAGAGCCGGTCGGCGTGCGGCACTCGGATCGAGCGCTTGGTGATCGGCGCCAGGAGTGCCTCCTGGTCAATCTCCTGAAAGGTGTCGCGCCCTGACTGGCTGCGCGAAATGGCGCCGGCGATGGCCACCACGGGAGAATAGGCGAGGTGGGCCTCCGCCAGGGCCGTCGCCAGGTTGGCAACACCGGGGCCGGCCTGGGCGCCAAGCACCACGCCCGGCCCGCCGGTCAGGCGCGCTGCGGCATCTGCCATGTGTGCGGCGGCACGCTCGTCGCGGGCACCGATGTAGGAGATGGGAGAATCGTGGAGCGCATCGAGGAGTTCGAGCATCGAACCGCCGATGACCCCGAAGACCGTGCCGACACCGGCGCCTTCCAGAACGCGTGCCACGGCCTCACCGGCGCCCATGCGCGGCGATGCCGGCATCACAGCCTCCAGGCGGCCTCGAAACCCTCGAGAACCGCCTCTTCGGCACTTCTCGGGGCGAGGCAGTCACCAACGCGCATGAAGGTCCGGCCCGCGGCCTCGAGATCGAGGCCAAGATCGTCGTGTGGCTCATGACCCTGGGACAGCACCAGAGAATCCATCTCCTCGAGGATGATCGCTTCGCCCGTCAGCGTGTCCTGGAAGTAGGCCACGTCATCGTCGGCACCGAAGAGGCGTGCATGGGTGATGATGTCGACGCCCAGCCGGCGCGCCCGTCCGACATGGTGGTTACGGACATAGAGCTGGAGGAGTTCTCCTGCCATGGCGCCATTGACCACGAGACGCACCCTGTGGCCCGCCTCGGCCAGTCTCTCCGCCAGCCCCAGGCCGGTCCAGTCGGCGCGCCCGTCGGCGATCACGACGGAATGTCCAACGTTGGCCCCGTCAAGCAGTGCCATGGCTTCCACGACGTGCGCCTCACCCTCGATCACGGGCATCCACGGGCGTGCGCCGGTGGCCACGATGATGGCATCGGGTTCGCATTGCTCAACGAGGCGAGGAGTCACCTTCGATCCGGTAAGAATTTCCGCGCCGGCGCTGCGGGCTTCGTGTTCGAGATTCTGCACCAGACCGCCGAACTCCTGGCGTCCGGGAAGCATGGAAGCGTGACGCGCCTGTCCTCCCGTCATATCTCCTGCCTCGTGCAACGTGACCCGGTGCCCTCGCGCCGCGGCGACCGCCGCCGCCTTGAGCCCGGCCGGACCGCCGCCGGCCACCATGACGGACCGGGCGACGGGGGAAGGGGAAAGCGTGCCGTAACGGCGTTCGCGGCCGGAGACGGGATTCTGGATACAGGAGATGGCGACTCCCTTGTGCGAATGCCCTATGCAGGCCTGGTTGCAGGCAATGCAGGCACGGATATCGTCAAGGCGTTCCTCACGCGCCTTCAGCGCCATCGCGGGATCCGCGATCATCGCCCGGGTCATGCCGCACAGATCCGCATCTCCTGACGCCAGGATGCCTTCGGCGATCTGCGGCTGATTGATGCGTCCGGTGGCGATCACCGGTAGTCCGCAGGCCTCTTTCACCCGCCTGGCAAACGGAGCGATGTAGCCTGCCGGAACACCCATGGGCGCGGCGATGTGGATCGAGGCGCCGAGACTCGACGACATGCCGGCAACGACGCTGATGTAGTCGAGGCGGTGCGCCAGGGCTCTTGCGATGGCTTCGACATCATCGCCAGTGAGGCCCTGGGCCGGGTCGAGTTCATCGCCGGAAATCCGCATGCCGAGTGCCGCATCACCGATTGCAGCCCGCATCGTAGACAGTGTTTCCTCGACGAACCGAAGGCGCTTCTCGAAGGTCCCGCCCCATGCGTCACTCCTGAGATTGAGCCGGGGATTGAGGAATTGCGCTGGCAGGTAGCCGTGGCTGGCGACCAGCTCCACACCGTCGAGACCGGCCTCGGCAAGATGTCCGGCTCCCCGGGCAAACCCCTCGATCACCTCCTCGATGAGAGCTCCGGACATGGCCCGCGGCATGATGTGAAAGCGTTCGTTTGGAACCGGGGAAGGAGCCACGGCGGTGGCCATGAGACCATCGGTACGGACCTGGATTTCCCGGCCAGGATGGAACAGTTGGCCGAACAGCCGCACTCCGTGCCGTTGCACCGAGCCGGCGAGGCGTCGGTATCCCGGAATACAGTCCGCAGAGCGGGCATCGAGGCAGTTGGCAGCAAAGACCCCGGTGTCGTGAACGGTAGCGATCTCGACGACGATGAGACCGGCGCCGCCCGCTGCCCGTGCTTCGTGGTACGCCACCAGATCATCGCTCACCTGCCCGTCGGCAAGATGGGTGTGATGACCGGTGAAGACGATCCGGTTGCGGATTGTCGTCCTTGCGACCGTCACGGGTGAAAACAGGTGGGGCAGCATCATTGCGGGTGAAGGGCCTCCGGCGGCAGGTGAATGGGGAAGCGCTCTCGCAGGCGCCGGTCGAGTGCCCGGGAGAAATGGCCGGTCCGGTGATCCCGGAGGATTCGCCGGGCTTCCCGGCGTGCCTTCTCCCGGATGTCGAGTGCACCGGCTTCCTCCCATGCGCCGGGCGGTTGCCGGTCCGCCAACCGGGGGTAGAGGTAGTCCCGGGTCATGGCGCCAAGAGTCTGCGAGTGGCCCAGATAATGGCCCTCTCCGGTCACCACCTCGTTGACGGTATCGACCGACAGCGTGTCGTCATTGACCTCGATACCGCGGACCGTCCGCATGATGGCGCCGAGCATGTCGTTGTCGATGATGTAGCTTTCCGGTGCGGCGCCGAGCAGGCTTGCGTGCATGCCGCAACTCTGGGTGATCATCGAGCAGCCCGCCTGGGCGGCCAGCGTGACGGCACAGGCCTTCTCGTAACCGGACTGGGCATCGGGAACCTTGGCATCCGTGATGCCGGCCATGACGCTGCACGGCAGGCCATAGTGACGCGCCATCTGGGTCGCCGCGGCAGCAGCGACCGCCTGTTCCCCGCTGCCACCGCACATGGCGCCGGTGCGCAAGTCCGAGACCAGGGGCTTGGGCCCGATGATGGCCACGCAGTCGGGATCGATGAGGTGGCAGTAGACCAGGCCGGCAAGCGCTTCGGCAACCGCCTGGGCCACTGCGCCCGCCAGGGTCGCCGGCGCCGTGGCGCCGGCCTGTCCGGCGGAAACCAGCATCACCGGCATGCCGAGAGGAATGGCCCGTTCGAGAACCCACAAGGCCTCCTCGGCAAAGCGTAGCGGCGGAACCACGTGGCATGAAAGCAGCATGGCGAAGGGTCGTTGACGATAGCGGCCCTCGCCGCCGGCGATGGCATCGAACAGTCCGACGACCGCCTCGACGTTGCGGGCTTCGGTGATGCTGGTTCCCACATGCTTGGCGGTGCCGGCGAGGATGGCGTAAGCCGTGTTGATGTCGAAGGCGAGAGGGTCCTCGATGTCGCAGGCAACGAGCGAACGGTCGTAGAAGTGGATGTTGTCGAGGGTATCGACGATGCGGGCGACGTCGTGCAGATCCCGCACCGTGGCGCTCCGGTAACGCCCCGTCTCCAGGTCGACGATGTTGGGCGATGCACCCCCGGATCCGAAATGGACCCGGCCGTCGGCGATGTCGAGATCATGTTCGCGGGCCTGACCCCAGGCCACGAAGGAGCGTCGGCTGTGACGCATTACCTGTTCGACGAGAGTAGCCGGAAAGTGGAGTCGCCCATTGGCGCAGACCCTGCCGCCCCGTTGGGTAACGCGCTCGACCATCGGAGGAATGGCGCCCGAGAAGCCGACTTCCTCCATCAGGCGCATGACACACCGATGGATCGCCGTCACATCGCTGTCGGAGAGCGGTCTGTAGCAACCTCCCGGACAACCGGGCGACACCGCGGCAGCCGGCGCCTGGCGGCGCTCCTCCCTGCGGCGGTCCCGACCGCGTCGCCGGGTCATGCGGCGCCGCACCCCCGGGCAAAGACACCACCGGACTGGTCCTGAAGCAGAACGCGATTCACGCGCAGCTCCGTCAATGGTGAGTTCAAGTATCGCCGCGGCACCGGATGATGCAATGTCCGCTCACATCTTGCCGTGGATAGAGTTCGCCGCCACCATCCACGGTGCGAACCTGGAGACTGTCATGACCGGCCCCTCCATCAACTGCCACCTGACAGGAGAGAGCCGGTGGCGTCTGGCGACACCGGCACTGGTGCTGGATCTCGATGCCCTCGAGCACAACATCAGCGCTCTGGCAGACCACTTCAGCCGGTCGCAGGCCGGCTGGCGGCCCCACGCCAAGACCCACAAGTGTGCGGAGATCGCAAGGCGCCAGCTCGATGCCGGAGCAACGGGAATCTGTGTTGCCAAGCTTGGCGAGGCCGACGCCCTCATCCGCGAGGGCATCGGCCGCATCCTCATCACCTCGCCCATCGTCACTGCCGACAAGCTTGAACGGGCACTGGCGCTCAACGACACGGCAGAGGAACTGATCCTCGTGGTCGACAACACCACGGTCGTCGACAACTTGGCGTCCCTTTCAGCCGGTCGCCAGAAGCCCATGAAGGTCCTCATCGATCTAGGCATCGGTCTCAACCGTACCGGGGTCTCCTCCATTCCGGATGCCGTCATCCTGGCAAGGGAGATCGCCCGCCGACCCTCGCTCGTCCTTGCCGGAGTGCAGTGCTATGCCGGCGACATCCAGCACATTGCCGACTGTGCCGCGCGCGAGAGGGAAGCCGCCGGGGTGGCTGCCCATGTCGACGAGGCACGGCGCGCCATCGCCCCGGTTGCCGGTCCCCCCGGGATTGTGAGCGGTGGCGGCACAGGCACCTATGACCACGATTCAGGCTGCGGCGTCTTTACCGACATTCAGGTGGGCTCGGCGATCTTCATGGACGTGGAATACAATGCCGTGATGCGCCGGGATGGCACACCCGGCCCCTTTCGGACCGCCCTCTTCGTGCAATCGACGGTGATCTCGGCCAACGTGGCCGGCGCCGCCACCATCGATGCGGGCATCAAGGCCCTTGCCACGGACGGACCGGTACCGGACGTCGCCGGCGGCGCCCCGGAAGGATCGCTCTACGAATTCATGGGTGACGAGCACGGCAGGATCGTCGTCAGGCCGGGAGCCAACGGCCCCGCCGTCGGCGACGTCGTGACATGCGTCACGCCCCACTGCGATCCCACGGTCAACCTCCACGACGTCTATCACTGTATCCGCGGCGACCGCCTCGTCGACATCTGGCCCATCGATGGTCGCGGCCGCACCTGGTAGCCGACCGCCGGTGAGGCAACTCATGCCTGTTCAAGGGTCATTTCAGGCACCCCTCGCACGGTGCAAGGCTGTACCAGGCCATGCAGGCAGGATCCGCCGACCTCGGGAGTGGCCTTCCCGGCGATCAGTTGTCAATGAGGTCGCGGATGGCCTCATCGAGGAAGTCGTGGAAGGCCGGAACGGCATGGCCGCTGGCCACGCAGTGTCCCCAGTCCGTCTGGTAGACCCTGAGTTCGGCATTGGGCATGCCCTTGACCTCGATCTCGCTATCCTCGGGCGGAAAGTAGAGGTCGCTTGAAGAGGGCATGACGATGGCGCGCGGCGTGATGGCGCCAAGGGCGCGGGCGAAATCGCCGTCATGGAGGTGATTGGCGCTGATGTCGCCCTTCTGCCAGGTCCAGAGCTTGTGGAGCAGGTTGTTCGCGTCCCAGTTGTCGACATGGTCGGCCTCCCAGTCGACCAGGACATCCTCGATGCTGTTGAAGCCAAGGTCGCGGTAACGGGCCTCGCGGTACCATGTCTGCGAGTAGGCCCAGCCGGCATAGACCCGGCCGAAGGCCTTGAGACCGGTGACCGGCTGCTCTGCGTAATCGCCGCCCGACCACGTCGCATCGGCGGTGAGCGCGGCCTTGACGCCTTCAAGGAAGACGATGTTGTGAGGAGATGTCCGCGCCGATCCACAGAACGGCAGGATGGCGTCAACCATGTCGGGATACTGGGCGCCCCACTGGAAGGACTGGCATCCTCCCATGGACCAGCCGGTGACGAGGCGCAGGCGGGAGATCCCCAGCGCCTCATTCAACAGGCGGCGCTGGCAGGCGACATTATCAAAAAGGGTGGTCCGCGGGAATCGAGGACCGTCCTGAGGGGCAGGATGATTGTCCGGTGAAGACGACAGCCCGTTGCCGAAGAGGTCGATCGAAACGATGAAGTGCCGTGCCGGATCGAGGGCGCGCCCGGGACCGAAATAGGCCTCGTTGCTGCGATGGGTGCCGGTGTAGTAGGTGGGAATGAGAACCGCATTGTCACCGGCCCGGTTCAGCGTGCCCCAGGTGCGGTAGGCGAGGCGGGCGTCCCGGAGAACCTCTCCCGACTGCAACGCGACGTCGCCAGGGGACCACGTCTCGAAGGAGGCGGCCATCAGTAGAGCCTCAGGTACTCGCGCACCTCCCAGTCCGTCACTTCCTGATGGTAACGCTCCCATTCGTCGAACTTGTAGGCGAGGAACGAGGCATGCATCTGTTCGCCGATGACCTCGCTGACGAAGGCATCGTCCCGCAGGATTTCAGCCGCCTCAAAGAGATTGCGCGGCAGGCGCTGGGCGCCCGAACGGACGAGTTCCTCTTCGCTGAGACTGTAGAGGTCCTCGTTCAGCGGTGGCCCGGGATCGATTGCGGAGACAATGCCCTCGGTCATGCAGGCCGCGGTCACGCCCAGGGCCAGATAGGGGTTCATGCACATGTCAGCCGCACGGTTCTCGATGCAGTAGCGGTTCTGCGGCATTCGCAACATGGCCGAACGGTTGTTGTAGCCATAGGTCATGTGAGTCGGCGCCCAGGTGACCGTGCCACCCTCGAAGCCGCCGACCCGGGGAACCAGGCCATTGTAGGAGTTGACGGTCGGACAGGCGATGGCTGTCAGGGCCCCGCCATGCTGCAGGAGGCCGCCAATGGCATAGCTGACCTCCGGTGACCAGCCGTCGGAAGATTCGAAGAGATTGGTGTCCGGCGACGTGGTACGGCGCATGGAGGTGTTCATATGCGCGCCCGAGCGCCAGTCACCTGTCGTCGGCTTCGGCATGAAGGTAATGAACATGTCGTGCTTCTTGGCGATTTCCTTGAGCAGGATTCGCAGGAAGACAAGGCGGTCTGCCATGGCGAGCGCATCGGTGTAACCGAAGTCCAGCTCGAACTGGCTGTAGGCCCCTTCACAGACCACGTCGTGCAGG
>JAJEHK010000068.1 GCA_022823765.1 Alphaproteobacteria bacterium
ATTTGGCCGCCGCGGCCGGTTGCAAGGTCGCGTTGTCACTTTCCGATGCCGCGTGCGTGGATCGCCACCGGGGCGATCTGCGGGGCTTCCTGCACGACCACGTCGACATCGTGTTCGCCAACGAGACCGAAACACTGTCACTCTTTCCAGGGGCGGACTTTGCGACAGCATCCCGCAGTCTCGCAGACGAGGTCTCCGTCGCCGTCATCACGCGAAGCGAGAAGGGTTCCATGGTCTTTTCGCCCGGTTCGGTTTTCGAAATCGAATCCGTCATGACCAAGGTGATTGACGCCACGGGTGCCGGAGATCTCTATGCCGCCGGTTTCCTCTACGGTTACACTCAGGAACTCAGTCTTGACCGGGCGGCGCGTATTGCCAGCGTCTGCGCCAGTGAGGTGATCGGACAGTTCGGCGCCCGTGTCACGAGTGACCTTCGTGCCTCCATTGCGAGGACACTGGGATAGATCACGCACGAGAAGGGGAGTGCCTCCATGACGACCATTGAACTCATCACATCCCACGTCTGTCCCTTCGCCCAGCGAACCCACATGGCGCTCATCGAAAAGGGGCTGGACTTCACGGTTCGCGAGGTCGATCTCTCCAACAAGCCTGCGTGGTTCGAGGAGGTCTCGCCGACGTCAAAGGTTCCGGTGGTGAAGATTGCCGGTGAGATCGTCTGGGAATCCGCCATCGCCAACGAGTACATCGAGGACAAGTTTCCGGATGTACCCCTGTTGCCCGACGATCCCTGGTTGCGTGCCCAGGCGCGAATCTGGATCGACTACTGCAACACCCGCTGGATCGAGGACTTCTACGCGCTGCTGGGGGCGAAGGAAGCGGAACGCCAGAAGGACCTCGGCGACCGGGTCATGCAGGATCTCCGCCACATGGAGACGAAAGGCATGGCGGCTCTTTCATCGGGACCCTTCTGGCTGGGTTCATCCGTCAGCCTCGTCGATCTCGCCTTCTGGCCGTTCTTCGAGCGGTTTCCGCTGCTCTCCCATTACCGCCAGGTCACCATTCCGGACGACTGCAAGCGTCTTCACCGGTGGTGCGACGAGATGGCGGCACGTCCATCGGCGCGCCAGACCATGCACGAAGCCTCCTGGTACATCGAGCGCTACAAGGCCCGGGCCGCGTAGACGGCGAACGAGAGCACCATGTTCTATGAACCCGCGAAGGGACACGGGCTCGAACGTGATCCGTTCAAGGCGCTCGTGGCGCCGCGTCCCATTGGCTGGTTCACCACGCTCAATGGCGATGGATCCGTCAACCTGGCGCCCTACAGCTACTTCAACGCCATGGCCGATGATCCGCCCGTGGTGTGTTTTTCGTCAGGTGGTTCGGAACACACCAAGGACAGCGCCCGCAATGCGGCCGACACCGGAGAGTTCGTGCATAACCTGGTGACCCTGTCGCTGCGCGAAGCCATGAACATCACGGCGCGCGAAGTTCCTGCGGGAGTCGATGAGACGAGGCTCGCCGGACTGGATCTGGCGCCCTCGGTTCTGGTATCGCCGCCCCGCGTGGCGGCAAGTCCGGTTGCCTTCGAGTGCCGCTACCTCAGGACACTGGAGATTCAGCAAAACGACACCCCGAACCTGGTGGTGTTCGGCGAGGTGGTCGGCATTCACATCGACGATGATGCCATCACAGAAGGGCGCTTCGATCCGGAGGCCCAGGGGGTGATTGCCCGACTGGGCTATGCAAACTATGCCGTCGTCGGTGGTACATTCCGCATGGAACGGCTGGATCCTTGAGAATCCGGCACGATTGATTGTGACCTTTCCGCGTGGTCTTACTGCTTCAAGATGGAGTTGATCGATGCTTCTCGGAGTACCCAGAGAGATCAAGAATCACGAGTACCGCGTTGGCATGACGCCGGCCTCGGTGAGGGAACTCACCGGACGCGGTCACGCCGTGCTCGTCGAGAAGGGCGCCGGTCGCGGCATCGGGCTCACCGACAGCATGTACGTGCGCGCCGGTGCAGACATCGTCGATACCCCGGAAGAGATCTTCGCCCGGGCGGAAATGATCGTGAAGGTGAAGGAGCCGCAACCCGACGAGTGCCGCATGTTGAGCCAGGGCCAGATTCTCTTCACTTACCTTCACCTGGCGCCGGATCCGCTGCAGACACGACTCCTCGTCGAATCGGGTTGCACCGCCATCGCCTACGAGACGGTGTCCGACATGAATGGCGGTCTGCCGCTCCTTGCGCCGATGAGCGAGGTCGCAGGACGAATGTCCATTCAGGCAGCGAGTCATTGCCTCGAGAAGGCCCAGCATGGCTCCGGTGTCCTCCTGGGCGGTGTGCCGGGCGTGGCGCCCGGAAAGGTGGTCATCATTGGTGGTGGCGTGGTGGGCACCCATGCGGCGCGCATGGCGATAGGCCTCGGAGCGGATGTCACTGTCTTCGATCGTTCGATTGCCCGCTTGAGGCAACTCGATGAACTGCTCGGGGCACGGGCCAAGGTTCTCTATTCGACGACCGATGCCCTGGAAGAGCATGTCCTTGCCGCAGACGCGGTCATCGGCGCCGTTCTCATTCCCGGCGCCGAAGCGCCGAA
This sequence comes from Alphaproteobacteria bacterium, assembly GCA_022823765.1. Taxonomy (GTDB): domain Bacteria; phylum Pseudomonadota; class Alphaproteobacteria; order SP197; family SP197; genus SP197. Next base: position 2,568 of record JAJEHK010000068.1, read on the forward strand.
GCTCGTGACCGAGGGTCACATCCGCCGGATGCGCCGTGGTTCGGTGGTGGTTGACGTCGCCATTGACCAGGGAGGTTGCTTCGAGACAAGCCGGCCGACGACCCATGCCAAACCCACGTACCGGGTCCACGGAGTCGTTCACTACTGCGTTGCCAACATGCCAGGCGGCGTCGCCCGGACATCGACCTTCGCCCTCAACAACGCGACGTTGCCTTTCATCATCAAGCTTGCGGACACGGGCTGGCAGCGCGCCTGCAGGTTCGATCCCTTCCTGAGTGACGGCCTCAATGTCCACGACGGAAAGATCGTCTACAAGGCAGTGGCGGAAGCCCTCGACTACCCGTTCGTCGATCCTGCCGACGTTCTCTGACGGCGCTCCGGGTATCCGTGATCAGTCGCGCCCTGGCGGCTGCTTCAGCCCTTCGAGCATCACCATCAGGTTCTCGTCGCGCCAGCGTTCGAGATCGTCGATGTCGAGATGGCCGTACATGGCGTCGACGGCGCCGACGAGTTCGTTCTTCGCACTCTCGCCGCGCTTCCAGCCGAAATGGTCGATCATGTGGCGAACGCCCCCCTTGCCCCCACCGAGGTGATAGCACGTCACCGGACCGGCGAAGGCCCATCTCAGCCCCGGGCCTGCCGTCATCGCCGTGTCGATGTCCTGGTAGGTGCAGACTCCCTCATCCACGAGGGCCGCTGCCTCTTCGAAGACGACATGCTGGAGCCGGTTGGCGATGTAGGCTTCGATTTCGCGGCGGAGCGTGAGCGTCTTCTTGCCGACGGATTCGTAGAAGACCGAAGCCCAGGCCACGACGTCATCGGCCGTTTCGCTGCCCGCGACCACCTCGACCAGCGGAACGAGGTAGCTGGGTGCGAAGGGATGACCGATGACGACCCTTTCGGGGTGTCGGCAACGCGACTGGAGACGTGTCGGCAGGAAGGCCGATGACGAACTCGCCAGCACCGTTTCGGCCGAAGCGGCGGCATCCATGGCCTCGAAGAGTTCAATCTTGAGGTCTTCACGGTCAGGAGCGCTCTCCTGGACGAAGTCGGCACTTTCAACCGCTTCCTCCATGGACCCTGCGAAGCGGAACCGCTCCCTCGATGCGCCGTTGGCCAGTCCCAGACGCTCAAGAAAGGGCCAGGCCTGATCGATGATGCGCCGCGCGCTGGCTTCGCCATCGTGCGCCGGATCGCTCATCACCACATCGCGGCCTGCCGCAAGAAAGACAGCAGCCCACCCGGCACCGATGTAGCCGCCTCCGACGCAGGCGACGTTCATGGCCTTCTCCGGTGCTGGTCGCGTCATTGCTGTCCTCCTTGGTGTCTGGCCATGCTGATTGAAACGTGATCGGCGATGCCGTCTTCGAGAGACGTGAAGGGCTGCGTGTACCCGGCTTCGCGGAGCCGGTCCATGCGGGCCCTGGTGTAGTACTGATAGCGCCCCTCGAGTGCCGCGGGCATGTCGACGAACGTGATACGGGCCGGACGCGACAGCGCCCGGAACATGGCATGGCCGAGATCGAGCCACGTCCTCGCCTCGCCGGTCCCGAGATTGAAAATGCCGCTGACGGCCGGGTTGTCGAGCAGCCACATGACCACGTCGACACAGTCCCTGACGTAGATGAAATCGCGCTTTTGCCCACCATCGGCATAGTCCGGATGGTGGGACCGGAAGAGCCTGAGCGTCCCGCCGGCGACGATGTCGGGCAGGGTCCGGGAGACCACGCTCGCCATGGCGCCCTTGTGCCCCTCTCCGGGACCGTAGACGTTGAAAAAGCGCAGGCCGGCCCATTGCGGCGGCATGGTGCGCCCGGCGTCACGCTCGCGGATCATGAGCCGGTCGAACAGCAGCTTGCTGGCCCCGTAGGGAGTGATGGCGGTGAGGGCGTCCATGGCGGCGGCGCTCTCGTCGTCGTCAAATCCTCGCGAACCGTCACCGTAGACCTGTGCCGAGGAAGCATAGATGAACGGCACGCGACGGTCGGCACACCAGTCCATGAGGCGGAGCGTCAGCAGGACATTCGTCTTCATGACGAGATCGACATCCGTCTCCGTGGTGGCCGAGATGGCTCCCATGTGGATGACAGCATCAAGCGAACGTCTGCCATCGAGCCAGGCGGCGAGGGAGTCGGGGCCGAACATCTCCAGAACCCTGGCGCCGGCAATGTTGCCCAGCCTGGGGTCGTCGAGGTGGCGGTCGCACACGGCAAGCGGTGCGCCTGCCGCAGCGAGCGCCCGGACGATGTTGGAGCCGATGAAACCGGTGCCACCGGTGACAAGAATCAAGGTAATGGCTCCCCGGCGTGGCCAAGCTCGATTTCGATGGCGCCGCACAGCATCTGCCCCAGCATGATGTGAACCTCCTGGATGCGTGCGGTGACGGTGCCGGGCACCAGAAGAAGGGGATCGGCAATCTGCACCAGTTGGCCTCCGTCGCCCCCTCCGAGCGCCGCGGCGACGAGTCCCTGGGCCCTTGCCTGTTCGAGGCCTCGTATGACATTGACGCTTCTGCCCGAGGTGGAGAGTGCGATGGCCACATCTCCCGATCGACCCAGAGCCTCGATCTGGCGTGAGAATATTCTCTCGAAGCCCATGTCGTTTCCTGCGGCCGTGATGGCCGATGTGTCGGTGGTGAGCGCCAGGCCGGCGATGGCTGGCCGGTCGCCGACGTAGCGCACGGTGAGTTCCGTGGCGAGATGCTGGGCATCCGCCGCGCTGCCGCCGTTGCCGAAGAACAGAATCTTGCCGCCGCCCTTCAGGCCCACGACACAGGCCTCCACCAGCCGGGCGAAGGGTATGGCGAGCGCATGACGGGCCTCTTCTGCCACCGCGAGGTGCTCGTCGATTTCACGTTCAAAGTAGTGCCTGAGATCCATGGTCAGGGGTGTCCGGGTGACGGACTCAAGAATTGACGAGAAACGGCAGGTGGGCAACCGCATCAGCGGGAGTCCTCACTGCGTGGACCAAATAGCGGCCCGGTGCACCGAACCCGAGGGCGCGCTGCCGCTCTCCGTTGCTGTAGCCGTCGCCCACCAAGATGCCTCCGGCGAGGCCGGCGGCGTCGCCGGCCTCGATGTCGGTTTCCCGATCACCGATGATCCAGCTTGCTGCACGATCGATGCCCAGTGTCGCGGCCGCAGCAAGCAGCATGCCGGGGCGCGGCTTGCGCATGGGCGAGTCCCCGGGCCCGAAGGGTGACGCGAGGACACCGTCCCAGTGGACTCCGGCACCATCGAGGCGCCGCGTGATTTCCTCCTGGACCGCTGCGAAATCCTCCCAGCGGAAGAGGCCACGGCCGATGCCTCCCTGGTTGGTGACGACAATGACGGCGACGCCGCAGGCATTGGCGCGGCCCATGACGTCGATGATCCCGGCGACGAGCCGCACCTTTCCAGGCTCGTGGAGATAGCCTGTTTCCTCGACGATGACGCCGTCGCGGTCAAGGAAGAGAGCGGGTCCGGGACACCTGTCACGGGTGTACTCGCGCCAGGTTCCGTCCTCGTGGAGGGGCCAGGGACTCATGGCGTATGGAGGAATCCCGCTTCGCCGCGGGAAAGCACCAGGGCTGTCAGCACGTCGGTGATGACGGCCCCTGTATCGATGCCGATCCTGTTGGCCCGGATGTCGGGCCCTTCCCACGAGATGGTGTGGCCATGCACGACGAGCCACCCGTGGTCCACTGGTGACTCGAGAAACTCCTCGCGGATCCACAGGAGATCCTCGGGATCCTGATCCTGGAGCGCAATGCCGGGACGGATGCCGGCGTGCACGAAGAGGACTCCGTCGATGACATGGTGGAGTTTCAGCGAATGAAGGAAGGCGCGGTGGTGTTTCGGCATGGCGCGGCGCAGCTGGCGCCCGGTGCCCGTTCCAGGCGCCACGTCGTAGGAGAGCAGGGTCTGGGCGCCGCCCAGATTGTGGATCCACCACAGGCCGTCGTCCCTCCCTGCCATGAAGTCGATCGCGCAGGCGTCGTGGTTGCCCATGAGGAAGACCCGTTCGAAGCCGTCATCGTCCCCGGCTGCCCGGGCGAGGAAGTCGATCACGCCGGCCGAGTCGGGACCGCGATCCACGTAGTCGCCGAGGAAGACGATGCAACGCCGCCGCTGCGACCTCGTTGCGGCATCCTCGAGGATCATCCGGTGAAGGCGGAACAGAAGGTCCGAGCGTCCGTGAACGTCGCCCACGGCGTAGACGAGCGTGTCGGGATCGATGTGCGCAGCGGGCGGCCAGGTCATCTCTTCGTCCCGCCCGACTCATCGAGGTGCCCGTGTTCGACGAGCCAGGACATCACCATTCCGGCGAGCTCGTCGGGCTGGTGTTCCGCCGCCTTCAGCACGATCTCGGGGTCTTCCGGAGCCTCGTAGGCGGATCCGACACCGGTGAAGTTCTTGAGGTCTCCGGCGCGGGCCTTGCGGTAGAGACCCTTGGGATCGCGCGCCTCGCACACCTCGAGTGGCGTATCGACGAACACCTCGACGAACTCTCCTTCGTCGACGAGTTCGCGCGCCATCTGCCTTTCGGCCCTGAAGGGCGAGATGAAGGAGACGAGGACGATGAGTCCGGCATCGACAAAGAGCCTGGCGACCTCGGCAATGCGGCGAATGTTCTCCACCCTGTCGGCATCGGTGAACCCGAGGTCCCGGTTCAGACCGAAACGGATGTTGTCTCCGTCGAGCAGGTAACTGTGACGCCCCATGGCGGCAAGCCGGCGTTCGATGTGATTGGCGGTGGTCGACTTGCCGGAACCCGAGAGGCCAGTGAACCACAGAATGCAGGGTTTCTGGTGTTTCTGGGCGGCGCGCAGATCCCTGCTGACGTCGATGGCCTGGCGCCCCAGGTTCGTGGCCTGCCTCAGGCCGAAGTCGATCATGCCGGCGGCCACGGTGCGGTTGGTGAACCGGTCGATGAGGATGAAGCTCCCCGTGTCGCTCACCTCGCGGTAGGGATCGAAGGCAATCGTCTGGTCCAGGGCCAGGTTGCAGTAGCCGACGTCGTTGAGAGAGAGCGTCCTCGCCGCCACGTGTTCGAGAGTGTCGACATGGATGCGGTGGCGCAGGTCGGTGATTCTCGCGGTCGTCGTCCGGGTGCCCGACTTCATGAGGTAGAGCCGTTCCGGCAGCAGGTCGTCCTCGTCCATCCAGATGACATGGGCCGCGAACTGATCGGTTGTCTGCGGTGGCCGATCCGCTGCGGCAAGGACATGCCCCCTGGTGATGTCGATGTTGTCGGCAAGTTCCAGGGTGATCGCTTCGCCGGCGCCGGCCGCCTCGAGATCGCCGTCGAGGGAGGTGATGCGCGAAACGGTCGAGGACTTCAGGGATGGTGCCGCCACCACGTCCATTCCCGGCGTCACCGTTCCCGAGACAATGAGACCGCTGTAGCCCCGGTCGTCGACTTTTCGGACCGGCATGCGGAAGGGACCGGCTGCGGTGTTTCCGCTGGCGCCCGCCGATTCCAGGGCCTCCAGAAGCGTCCGGCCGCGATACCAGGGCATGTCGCCCGACCGTTCCAGCACGTTGGCGCCGGTAACCGCCGAGACCGGCACGGTATCCACGACTGCGAATCCGAGCCGCAGGGCGTGGTGGCGGAACCTCTCCTCGATTCCGTTGAACAACCCTTCGTCCCAACTGACGAGATCCATCTTGTTGACCGCCAGGAGGATGCGGGGGATGCCGAGCAGGCTGGCGATGGCGGCGTGGCGGAAGGACTGGGCGACGACGCCCTTCCGCGCGTCGACAAGGACCAGGGCGAGGTCCGCCGTCGAGGCGACGGTCGCCAGGTTGGGGGAGTACTGGACGTGCCCCGGGGCGTCGGCGACGATGAAGCGGCGCCGGGATGTCTGGAAACAGCGATAGGCGACATCGACGGTGATGCCCTGTTCGCGCCCGGCCTCGAGACTGTCGACGAGGAGTGCCAGGTTGGCTCCGTCGCCACGGGTTCCCCAGATGCGGCTTGCCGCCTCGATGTCGGCGAGTTCGTCCCCAAAGATGAGCGCGGTGTCGCGGAGCAGGCGTGCGATGAGTGTCGACTTGCCTCCATCGACACTGCCGCATGTCACGAAGCGCAGAAGATCGACAGGCTCGTTCATCTAGAAACGGCCCTCTCGCTTCTTCCTTCCCGTCGAGCCCGGCTGGTCGCGGTCGATGAACCGCCCGGTTCTCTCGGAGGTCTCCAGCGCCCGCATTTCGTCAGTGTTCGCCGGAACGCCGTTGGCCGCCGCGCCGGTGAGAGTCGATCTGCCCGGGGTGCGGAGTCTCACGGGGCGCACAGAGACGGTCTCACCTTCCTTCAGAGTCATGCGATCGTCGACGCGCGTGATACGAATGGATTCCGCCTCGAGCCGGCGCAGATATGAGACCATGCTGCGAACCCTTCCCTGCTGTCACGTCCCGGGGCAGGGATGAGGATGACGATGTTATCCCGTGCGGGCGATCAGTCCAATCATGCATCCAGCCGCCCGCCTTCATGTTTCAGCGGGCGTGATGTAGGCTGACAGTGTGGATCGCAGTCGGGCGGCACCTTGATGACGACACGTTTCTACACGCACGAAGCGTGCCTTGCCCATGATACCGGTCCTCATCACCCAGAGCGGGCATCGCGACTGCAGACGATCCTCGATACCCTTGGTGACGGGAGGTTTGCGGCCCTCGAGCGCGTCGTTCCGCAGCCCGCGACACCCGGCCACATTGCCCTCATGCATCCGGCACCCTGGGTCGAGGCGGTGCTGGGCGCCATTCCTTCCGCCGGTCATGGCCACCTCGATCCCGACACAGTGGTCTCGAGCGCCTCCGGAGAGGCGGCCCTCGTTGCCGCCGGCGCCCTCGTCGAGGCGGTGGATGCGGTGGTGGCAGGCGAGGTGTGCAACGCGTTCTGTGCGGTTCGTCCGCCAGGACATCACGCGGAGCAGACCCGCGCCATGGGTTTCTGCCTCTTCAATTCCGTCGCCGTCGGCGCCGCCCACGCCCGTGACGCCCACGGCCTCGAGAGGGTCGCGGTCGTCGACTTCGACGTTCATCACGGCAACGGCACGCAGGCGATGTTCTGGGACGAGGAGGGAATGTTCTACGCCTCGACCCACCAGTATCCCCACTACCCCGGAACCGGCAGCCAAGAGGAGACCGGACGCTGGAAGAACATCGTGAACGCCCCGCTTCGTCCCGGATCGGGGAGCGATCAATTCCGTGCTGCCATCGATGATCGCGTCGTGCCGGCTCTCGACGCGTTCCGTCCCGAGATGGTGTTCATGTCCGCAGGCTTCGATGCCCACGAGCGTGATCCGCTGGCCAGCATCAATCTGGTGGAAGAGGACTTTGCCTGGGTGACGGAACGTCTGCTCGATGTCGCCCGTCTTCACGCGGGAGGGCGTGTTGTGTCGGTACTGGAAGGCGGGTATGACCTTGATGCGCTGGCGGCGAGCGCCGCCCGGCACGTCGAGACACTCATGGAGGCAGGGGAATGACAGGCGTGGATGCGGAAGACGACATTGCCTCGATGAGTTTCGAGACCGCCATGGCGGAACTCGAGACCATTGTCGCGCGTCTCGAGAAGGGCGAGGCGAAACTCGACGAGGCGATCAGCGACTATGAACGGGGCGCCCTCCTGCGGCGGCACTGTGAAGCGAGGCTCAGGGAAGCCCGCGAAAAGGTCGAGAAGATCCGTCTTGGAGCCGACGGGAGCCTCGATGCCGAACCGGAGCCCGCCGGAGAGGAGTGAGGCCGTGACCAGCCTGCCGGACATACTGGAAAGGGGCGCCAGGAGCGTCGACCGGACACTCGAGGAACTTCTGCCGCAGGCATCCGGACCTGAAGGCAGGTTCCACGAGGCCATGAGGTATGCCGTCTTCAACGGTGGCAAGCGCCTGCGTCCGGTACTGGCGACTCTCTCTGCCGCGGTGTTCGGGATCACCGGAGTCCGTGCCCTGAGGACGGCATCCGCCGTCGAGATGATCCATTGCTATTCACTGATTCACGACGATCTGCCGGCACTCGACAACGACGACCTGCGACGCGGCCGGCCGACCTGTCACCGGGCCTTTGACGAGGCGACGGCGATCCTCGCCGGAGACGGACTGCAGTCGCTGGCCTTCGAGGTTCTGGCGGATCCGGCGACGCACGAGGATGCGGAGGTGCGCATCGGTCTCGTCAGTGCCCTTGCCCATGCCTCCGGTTGCATCGGCATGATAGCCGGCCAGGCAATCGACATGGCTGCGGAGCACATCACCCTCGATGCGCCCGGCATCAGACGCCTGCAGGCTCTCAAGACCGGCGGTCTCTTCGTCTTCAGCGCCCGTGCTGGCGCCATCCTCGCCAAGGCCGATGAAGCCGCGATGATCGCCTTTGGCAGGGATCTCGGAACGGCCTTCCAGATCACCGACGACATCCTCGATGTCGAAGGCGACAAGGAGGCCCTGGGCAAGGCAACCGGCAAGGATGCGGACGCCGGCAAGGCGACCCTGGTCGAGGCTCTGGGACTCGAGGCGGCACGCCGCAAGGCGGTCGAACTTTCCGAACGGGCGATTGATGCCCTCGAGACCTTCGGGGAGGCAGCCGACGGCCTGCGCGACATTGCGCGGTTTGCCGTCCATCGCCAGGTCTGAATTCTTCAACGTGACACGACCCGGCCGCCAGCGCGTCGATCAGCTGCTGGTCCGCCGGCAGTTGGCACCCAGCCGGACACGGGCGCAGTCATTGGTCATGGCGGGCGCCGTCTTCAGCGGTTCAAGACGGATCGACAAGCCCGGTGACCTGGTGGCTGTCGACAGCGTCCTCGAGGTCCGCAGGCCGGACCATCCCTGGGTGTCGCGGGGAGGCCTCAAGCTCGAACATGCGCTCGATCACTTCGCCATCGATGTCCGGGATGCCCGCGCCCTCGATCTTGGAGCCTCCACCGGCGGGTTCGTGGATGTCCTTCTCGCCCGCGATGCAGCTCACGTCTGGGCCGTTGACGTCGGCAGGGGACAGCTTGCCTGGCGCCTGCGCCAGTCTCCCCGCGTCACCGTTCTGGAGGGTGTCAACGCCCGTCATCTCGATGCGGCCCTCGTTCCCGAGTCTCCAGGCATCGTCGTCGCCGATCTCTCCTTCATATCGTTGATGACCGCACTGCCGCCGGCCCTGTCGCTGGCGGCTCCCGCCTCCCACCTCATCGCCCTCATCAAGCCCCAGTTCGAAGCCGGCAAAGAACGTGTCGGCAAGGGAGGCATCGTCCGCGATCCGGCGGTGCACCAGGAAGTCTGCAACACCATCCGCACCTGGCTTGCCGACACCGTGGGCTGGAACGTCCTCGGCATCGTCGAGAGCCCGATAACCGGCCGCAGCGGCAACCGCGAGTTTCTCATAGCCGCCCGCAAGCCCGGTTGACCTCTTCCGGCAGGCTGCAGCGAAATGCCTTGCTGCCGCGGCAGTGGGCACCGCACAGTGATTTGGAAGCGGCGACCCTGGCATCTATCATCAGGAACTTCGCAATCACACCGGATGCGCTGGAAGATGAACCTATGACGCGCCCCCGAACACTCCGACGGACCTCAGCGCATGGCTGATCCCATTGTCGAAACCCGTATCGCCTGGCCCGGAGGCGCGAAGTGCGCGGTTCTGCTGAGTTTCGACTTCGATGCCGAGACGCTCTGGATTGGCCGTGACAAGGCCAACTGGAAACGTCCGGGCATCCTCTCCCATGGCAGGTATGGCGCCAACCTCGGTGTGCCGAAGATTCTCGAGACCCTGGAGGATGCCGGAGTTCCGGCGACATTCTTCGTTCCCGGTTGGACAGCAGAGAACCACACGGTTCGCGTCGAACAGATCCTGGAACGCGGACACGAGGTCGCTCACCACAGCTACCTGCACGAATGGATTGATCCGGAAGACCCGGCCGCCGAGGAGGCAGAACTCGACCGTGGCCTGGAGGCTCTCCAGAAGACGGTGGGCGTCGTTCCGTCGGGCTATCGCTCACCGGCGGGCGAGACCAGCGACAACATGGTCCGCCTGCTGACGCAACGGGGCTTTGTCTACGACAGTTCCTTGATGGATCACATCAATCCCTACAGACATCCGTCCGGACTGATCGAATTGCCCTGGCACTGGAGTCTTGACGACGCGATCTACGCGCTGTTTTCCATCAGGAATCCGAGACCGGTGTTCCCCAACAGCCATATCCTGGAGATCTGGCAGGAGGAATTCCGGGAGATCCACGCCTGGGGAGGGCTCTTCGATCTTGTCATGCATCCCCAGATCACGGGCCGCCCCTCGAGAATCAGATTGCTGCGCGACATGATCGCGTGGATCCAGTCCTTCCCCGATGTCTGGTTCGCCACCGCACGCGACATCGCCGACGCCTGGGCAAGTCAGGAGTGACGCTATTGAGGGATCACCGGATCAAAATCGGAACAGTTCATGGGGAGATATCATAACTGCTCATAGTCATTGATGAGTATTCCCCTTACCCGGTGGCGTAATGGCCAAGTTCCGGAATCAGTCCTCGAATCGGAAGCAGTACTCTTGCAAATCCTGACTGTGTTGCAGTTACTCTCGGCGCCGCTTGGCGAATGCGGTCTGTCAGTCCGTTTTCATCCGGTCGGCGGAAGGGAGTCGGAGTGGATGGAACTCAACATCCTGAACGGACCCGGTTGACCGGGAGTTCCGCCACGTCGGCGGCGATAGCGATCCGCTCCATCACCCGCTGACTCAACAAATTTCGCTGGGGAGACGAAAGCGTAGCGTGCGTTCGACCATACTGCCAAGCTTTCGTCGCATGTCAGGTTAACTATGTCAATTTAGGTCTTTCTCGGACGGGGACGTACACCGGCCTTCCTCGCTGTACAGGCTGATGGTCACCGGGGCGAACGGATGAGAACCGGATCATACTGCCGACGGCCCTTGACAGGGTATGAGTCTTTCACTACATTCACTACGATTAATGAGGGTAGTGAATTGCGACACCGCTTGCTCGATCTGGTGGACAATAACAGAGTCTTGTCCGGCGCGGTGGCTGGACGGCGGTTGCTGAGTGCTCTGATCGCGGACACGCCGTCGGCCGTCGATCCGACCCCTTCGTTCCTTGACTTCGACGGCGTCGAGGTTGCAACCGCGTCCTTCTTGCGGGAATCGGTCATTGCCTTCCGCGACTATGCTCGGCAGTCATTGCCGAACATCTATCCGGCAGTCGCTAATCTGAAAGAAGCCGTGGTAGAGGAGTTGGACTTCTTCGCTCGGTCTCGCGGCGACGTGCTCTGGAGTTGTAAGCTGGATTTGCAAGGTAATGTCACTGCTGCGCGCCTGATCGGCGAACTCGATCCCGCGCTGCGTACCACCTTCGACGCAGTTTTGGATTCAGGCACAACCTCTGCGCCTGAACTGGCTACACGCTTCGATGACGAGCGAATAGGCCCCACGGCTTGGAACAATCGGTTATCTGCGCTGGCGAGCAAGGGCCTGCTTGTTGAGCGGCGGCAAGGCAAGTCCAAGTCCTTCAGCCCTCTTCTGGAGATTGACTAATGGGTCTCGACTACATCCGCGCCCGGACAGGCAAGCCATGGCGAAAGCTCTGGGATCGCGGCCTAGACCGCCTGAAGGCGCCGACCCTGCTGGACCTGACGATGTCGGAGGCCTCGCGAGTAATGACGGTTCAACTGAATTCCGACGCCTTTGGGAAGACAGGCGATACGCTGATCGTCCAGATGACTGCCGACGGACTGTCGGTGAGCGACGCCTTGCGAGCGATTGGACGAATCCGGAATGCCCCGCCCGAAGTGACCGCTGCGATCAGCGACTGTGGCGGCTATGCCGAAGCGGTTGTACAGCGCGTCGGGATGTTTGGCGACACGCTGGAGGTCAGCGTCAAATGAATGTCAGACCCCCACACGAACCCACGCGTCAATTCAAGGCGCCTCAAAAGCTCTGGGACGATCCGCGCCGGCATCCACAGTCGCTAGGGTGCCCCTCTTGTCTCGAACGTGATCGCTGCGGAGGCGTTCACACGGATGCTGGCGTTCTTGATTGCCTCGACCTATGCACCTGCGCCGACAAGAGAAAGTGTGACATGGTCTGCCGCTTCAATCCGAGCCTCTTCGTGGCGCGCATGCGTGAGGTTCGCGGCCTGGATTTTCACAATGCGCCTCGCACCAGCGCGCATGGGGTGCCGACGATGCCTCTCGTTGTTCCGTTGGTCTATCACCGATACGGTCGCGACGCGGTGCTCGACGAGCCTGTGGTTGCGTTGTCGTTGTACGATCTAGTCAATCTCTCGACCGGCACGCTTCGTGTCACATCGCGTGCCGACCTTGCGGCGCGGTTCCTGATCGACGAAGGAGCCGAAGTGATTGTCAGCGGCGTTGACAAGGACGGGCGAATCGAGCGCTGGTGGAACTCAAAGGATCGTGGATCGCTGCTCGCGTCTCTGAATGAGCTAGGCATCGCGCTCGTAACAACGCCGAACTACAGCGTGCTGACCGACGTACCGCGGACAGATAATCTCCACGCGATGAAGCGCATCCTGCTGAATTGGACGGAAATGGCATCGGCGGGCCTACCAACGGCGCTTCACGTCAACGCTCGCACGGAGCACGATTATCTGCGGTGGAGCAATTTGATTGTCGAGCGCCGGGAAATCGAGATCCTGGCGTTCGAGTTTGCCAGCGGCTGTGGATGGGGTGAGCGTATCAACTGGCATGTCACCCGGCTTTGCGAACTCGCCGATCGGGTCGGACGTCCGCTTGCAATCATTATTCGCGGCGGCGGACGAATGCTCGAAAGATTGCGACGGCACTTCGCGCAAGTGACATTGGTCGAGACCGAGGCTTTCGCGCGCACTATCAAGCGCCGACGAGCCTTTGTTACTGAAACGGGTCGTCTGAAATGGGCCAAGGTTTCGACGCCGGCGGGCGCGCCGATCGACGGTCTGTTCTCGCACAATGTGAGACTTGTCCGCGCCTCGTATGAGAGGCGACTCAATGCGTCGATTCCCTCACGCCCGTTGCCGTGCAGGTTGCAACGTGCAGCGTACCGTGACGGTAAGGCCGTCAAGCCACGCCTTCTGAAGGAGCTCCACCTGGCCAGTGAGACTCGGGGCGTCACCCCAGATTCGCAGAGCGTGATCGCCAGTGCGAAATCGTAGCTCGGCGTTATGATGTGCGAGTGCGCGAAACAACTGACCGATCCCGTAGCCATGCCCACTTTCGGAGATGTGACGGGAGGCGCCGTCGGCAACGGCGAGGCGCAGCGCCGCTCCACAATCGGCAAGATGTGTGAACTCGGGGTTTTCGCGAAGGCTCGCGAGCACACCGCGTCCGGCGTCGGCGACGACGAATTCGAACGAGCCAGCTTTGGTGCCGTAGGCGACCAGCCCGGTCTCGGACCTGCCGCTATGTTCGAAGACGTTGTCCTGGAGTTCGCCCAGCGCACCCATCAACCCTGCTGCCAAGCCCCTGTGGAGGCCCGCAGCAACCGCGGTGTTCTCCGCGTGTTTGGTCCACTGATCCCAGAGCACACTATCTGCGTTGCCGTTGGATGGATCGAGCCGTCTCAACGGGAAGACGCCAGCCCGCTCCCCTGCGCCGGCTCCGCTAATCGTGCCGGTTGCCAGGGCGCGTTCAATCTGATGAAAGAGCGGCGGCTTCACCGTTATGCCGCGATAGGCCTTGGGCGTTGCAATGCGTCCAATCGCCAGTTCGGCCAATGGACCGACAAGTCCAGATCTAACCACGGTCAGCGGCGGCAACAGTGGCAACCGTCCGACAACGGCCTGCCAGAGCAGATCGTCTGCTGTCTCGAAGGTAGCCCTCACAAATCGGTGCATTCCCACACTCGACGTTACTCCAGCGGTTCAGCGTTTGGCCGGCTGATCAGTTGGGAGGGTGGTCAGTTTCGGCAATGATAGTATTCCTTGATTCTAACGCCCTGATAAAGGAGAATTTGTTTCGCTCCTCCTTTGCAACACTCTTCCTAAGGGCAACTAAGTTCTTAGGCATAAGGCTTGTAATACCAAAGGTTGTGATGGATGAAATTGAGGGACACTATCCTTTGCGTCTAATCGAGAAGAATAAGCAGTTTGATAAGTTGAGAAGGGAGATAAACAACCTAACGGGACAAGATATAGATGGCGTAGATTTGGCTCATGAAGTGAAGCGCCATAAGAGGTGGATAAGAAAGTTAGAGAAAATTGAAAATGTGGAGATATTACCGTATCCCAGACTCTCGCTTAGAAAGGTTGTGAGGGAGTCATATAAGTTGAGAAAACCCTTCAAGGATAATGGGGAAGGTTACAAGGACTATCTCATTTGGAAGTCAATTGCATCGCACATTAGCAAATTAGATGAAGATGACGAATTGCACTTTATTACTGAAAATGTTAAAGATTTTTGCTTAAAGAAGGATGATGCCTTTGTACTGCATCCAGATCTGTTTAGGCAAATCGAGGGAAACAACGACGCT
>JAJEHK010000297.1 GCA_022823765.1 Alphaproteobacteria bacterium
CGCGAACGGCGCGGCGATCGCCGACGGTGTGGGCGTGGCGACGATCGTCAACGACGACCCGATGCCGGCGGCGTGGCTGGCGCGCTTCGGGCGCACGGTTGCGGAGCAGGCGCTCGACGGGATTGCCGGGCGCATCGCGGCGCCGCGCGAGGCGGGCATGCAGGGCGCCATCGCCGGGCAGACGATCGACTTTATCGGCACAGCGCCCGGCTTGAACGAGGACGAGATTCCGCCCGGCGTCATCGGCGATGATGCCGGAGGCCTCTCGGCCGTGGAGGATGCCGGCGTGCAGTCCGGGTCCATGACCATGAGCGAGGTCATGCTGGGGTCGAGCTTCACCCTGACGGGGGAGACGGACTCGTCCGGAGGCAGCTTCGCCATGTGGGGCCGCGGCGCCCGATCGTCCTTTGATGGGAGGGAGGGCACCTTCTCTCTCGACGGCGATGTGTCGACGGCGATGCTGGGTGCGGACTACGCCAGGGATCGCTGGCTGATGGGTCTTGCCCTGATGCAGAGCACGGCCGAGGGCGGCTATGCCGACAGCAGCAGTGGAGTCTGTCCCGAGGATGCCGGTGATCTGTGCGATGGCGCCGTGCGCCAGGGCGACGGCACGGTGGAGGCGTCGCTGGTGGCGGCCTTTCCGTATGGCGCCATGAAGGTCTCCGAGAGACTGACGCTTTGGGGGACGCTTGGCCATGGCACGGGCGAGGTGACGCTGAAGCCGGCCACGGGGGGATCCCTGAAGGCCGATCTTTCCTGGACCATGGCGGCTGCGGGGGCGCGGGGCGATGTCATCGCGCTGCCTGAGGACGGAAGCGGTCCGGCCCTGGCTCTCACCTCGGATGCCCTGTGGGCCCGCACGGGTTCTGAGAAGACCCGCGAGCTTGCGGAGTCCGAGTCCGATGTCACACGGCTGAGGCTCGGTCTTGAAGGGGGCTGGAGGGCATTTCTCGACGATGGTGGTCACCTGACACCGAAGGTGGGGGTGGGAGTTCGCCACGATGGCGGCGATTCCGAGACCGGCTCGGATCTGGAGATCGGCGGCGGCATCGTGTGGAGCGATCCGGGGCTGGGTCTCAGTCTCGATCTCTCGGGCCGTACGCTCGTCACCCACGGCAACGATGACCTGAAGGACCGGGGCTATGCGGCGTCGGTGGTCTTCGACCCCGACCCGGGGAGCGATGAGGGCCCGTCACTGGCGCTGCGCCAGGACTGGGGCGGCGCGGCTGAAGGCGGTCTGACGCGGCTGTTTGCGCCAGAGGTTCTGGAGGAGCGCTCGGGCGGCGACACTACCAGCCGCTGGCAGGCGGAGGCGGCCTGGGGGTTTGCGGTGCTGGACGGACTGTTCGTGGGCTCGCCCCATGCGGGGATGGGCGTGGTGACGGGGTCCCGGGACTACAGCCTCGGCTGGCGGCTGACACCGGGGGCAGATACGCCCGCGTTCTCCCTTGGCGTCAAGGCGACGCGGCGGGAGAGCAGCGGCGTCGAGCCGGAGCACGCGTTCGCGGCCGAGGCCAGCCTCTACTGGTGATGGCGCACGGGATCCCATCAATCACCCATCACAGGTGAACACCCGTCCGTGATCGAAGAGGAACCTTCGTTCAAGCGATGGGTGACATCCCGAGCAATCCGGAGATCATCCCTCCAATCCGCTCGGCAGCGGCTTCGGTCTCCCGATCGCCTGTGTGGGCGCAGCGAAGAGTGATGGTCGTCTTCGAGTGACCGAGGAGCCTTGCCACCACGGGAAGCGGCGTTCCCTGCATGACAGCATAACTGGCGTATCTGACGCAGATCGTGGAGGCGCATGTCCGGCAAGCCGGCGTCGTCGAGGATGCAAAACCGAAACTTTGGTGAGAGTCGGCAGGCGGATGATCGCCACATGCGCCGGCCAACGCGGTTCGTGACCTTGCAGTACGCACCAGGTCTGGTGCTCTTCTTCTTCGGATCAGAAGTGATCCCGTCCCTGCCGTCGATAGGGCCTGAGGCCCTTGCACGGATTGCTTCCTTCAGGTCGGCATCCGTAGTCCTACGCACGGGCTATGATGACCGAAAGGACCGGTGCCGACCGGTCGGCGGCGACCGGAGTGGCGTGGAGAGAGGCGAACCACTCCAGAACCTCGGTCAATGTGCTACGACCCGCTCAAGGATCTTCTCCAGACAGGCGTCGAGATCGCGGCTCAAATCCCGCGGGCTGAAACGCATCACGGACCAGCCCTCGCACTGGACGGCAAGGTCACGGTCCGCATGTGTGTCCTTGCCGTTCCCGAAGGTCACGCCGTCATATTCAATATCGAGCCGGATGCCGTTGTGTTCGATGGCGAGGCCGAGCCGGTGCCCGCCGACCTTGACGTCCTCCTGCACCTTGATGCCCGCTTCCCGCAGACGATCACGCAGAGCAAGCTCCAGAGGGCTGTGGATGCCCGACTCCTCGAGACGGGCGGCGTAGTTCGCCAGATCGCGCAGCACGTTGTTGTGGGCCCGGCATGCTTCGGGGTCTCCGACGATGACGAGGCGCCGTTTCGCGCGGGTGAGGGCGACATTGACGAGATTGCGATTGGCGGCGAAGCGGACTTCCGGTTCGGCGAGCCACCGGTCGATGACGGGCGAGAAATACATGACGTCCCTCTCGTCGCCCTGGAACCGATGGGCCGTGGCGACCGGCAGGGTCTCGCATTCGCGGTCGTTGAGACTGGCCCTGAGGAGTTCTTCGATGAGTCTGGCCTGTGCGGCGAAAGGCGTGACGACACCGACGTCGCAGCGGTTCCTCCGGTAGATCGGAAGGTCGCGCTTGATGGCCTTGACGATCCTCTCCGCTTCCATCCTGTTCATGCGGCTTCGTCCGTTGGGCTCCCTCTCGCTCCTGCCGTCGACGCGTATCCACTCGATGGCCGGCAAGGCCTCCGGCGGCGTGGCCGTGCTGCACAATTCGAGCCTTCCTTCGTAGAACTGTTCGTTCGAAAAGCCGATGATCGCGGCGTGTGAGCGAAAGTGAAGATCGAGGAGAATCGGACGACCGGCCGGAACGCGGGATGCAGCCAGGGAAAAGCAGCTGGTGTGGATGTAACTGAGTTCATGGGCCTGGGCATCCGTCAATCCGGACTTCAGCGCGATGAGGCGCTCGCGATCGGGATTGAGCGATTCGATGTGGACCAGCTGGTTACCGTCCCCGATGATGAGGGCGCGCTTGCCGCGCACCAGGACCGGCAGCGCCGAGGCCACATCGCACTGGGACGCTTCGTCGATGACGACCAGGTCGAAGAGTCCGGGTTGGAGGGGCAGGTTCGTGCGCATGGACAGGTTGGTGACCGCCCATACCGGCAGGGCGGGCAGGGCGTCGGGCACGGTCTGGAAGGCCTTCCTGCGCGCGTTCATGTCCTGCTCCTCGCCCCGGTCCCTGTGCGACATGCGCCTGATGCAGGAGGCCAGTTCACGCGCCTTCCCGAGCGCTACGGGATCTTCATGCCGGATTTCGTTCCACCGCGCGCCCAGCAGCCGGCAGCCGGCCCTGATGCGCTCGTCGTTGTGTTCGTGCAACCGGTCATCGAAGTCATGCTTGCGCGGCAACGCGGAAAGGCTGTTGCGAATCTCGTCGATCCGGCGGCGATGGCCGGCGGCGGCCTGCAGGGCCTCGACAACCTGTTCGACCGGCCGGAAGATGCGCCGCGGCTCCTTCGTGCGCTGGGGCTTGCCGTTGACAGGGACCAGGCATGCCTCGATGTCCGCACCGCCGGTGCCGAGGAGATCGACGACGCGGCGCAGCGCGTGGCGGGCATCCGCCAGGCGCCCTCGATGACGGCGCCGTTTGCCGAACCAGCCGAGGCGGGCTCCGAAGGCATCGAGGGCGAGGCAGGCAACCCCCAGGGCGACTTCAAGTTGCCGAAGGTCCGCGTCCCGCCGTGTACCCGGCGGCAGAGTTTCGAGAATTGCCGCCAGCCCGGCTCTCCGGTTGGAGAGTTCCGCGTTGAGCCGGGTCCATTCGCGTAGTTGCTCGTAGAGCGGACGAAGGGAAGTCTCGACCTTGCGCCATGCCTCGTTGCCGGCACCGGCATCAAGGTCCCGGGAGGCCGGCTTGAGCGCGCGGTCAATGTAGTCGGCCACCTCTTCGCGCTCGCCTGCCTTGCCGGCGTGGACGACAATGGAGCCGGGCGAGGCGAAGCGCAGCCTTTCGGCCACGACTTCCACGGCGCTGTTGTTCCTGGACGCGAACAGCACGGTCTGGCCCTTGGCCACCGCAGCAGTCACGACATTCACCAGGACCTGGGACTTGCCGGTCCCCGGCGGGCCCGTCACAACCGTGAAGTCGCTCACCATTGCCGATTGGACGGCCTCATCCTGGCGCAGGGACGACTCGCGGATGATGGGATGAGGCTCGGGCGGCAGCGCGTCGGACGGAAGCGCCTGACCGAGAAGGACGGCGGCCGGGCCGGTTGAGAGCATGTCAGGGTTGTTGACGATCTGCGCTAGGTCCGTAACCAGGCTGCGCGTGATGTGAGCGCCTGCTGACGTCGTCATGACGACGCCGGCGTTGTGGATCCCCGTGGACTCCGCTACCGGCGAGAGCGCCTCGGGATCGAGCTCACCCAGACCGTCGATGCCTTCTTCCTCAAGGGCGGCGAGAAGGGCGTCAGCCCGCTCGGCAGGGGTGACGGCCTCCTCGATCGCCGGGTTGCCGTTGATCGCCGCCAGCACTTCGTCACGGGATTCCCGGCCGAGACAGAGAAGATTGAGGGCGAACGGATTGAGGTCGACGCGAGCATCCAGGGTGTGAAGCGTCCAGGCCCCGTCGGTCCCGTTGAGCCGGACCGCGGCAATCAGGAGGGGCGACAACACGGGACCGCGCCCGCCGGTCTCGGGGTCGGCGCCGGCGACGAGAGGCCAGCCGGCCAGCAGAGGCGCTCCGATTGCCGTCTCGCGGATCCGGAACCACACATGGTACGGCGACGCCTCGGTCAAGATGAGGGGTTGATGGAGCGGGCTCGGCGTATCTTCGAGCACGATGTGTTGGGCGTCTTCCGCGTGTTTCGTGAGGTTATGCCTGAAGCGGAACTGCAACGCGGCCTCCGCCTCGACGCACGCGAGATAGAACGAGGCGATGGACGAGAGCGAACCTTCCTGGTCGACGCTGCTGGCGTCGACCCTGGTCTCGCCTGCGCGAAGACGGAGTGCGCCATGGCGTTTCTCGAGGCGGCCCCTGATCCAGACACGCGCGCCGTCGGGCGGCGCGAAGGCGGGATCCCACCACACGACCGGCAGGAGACGGCCGCCAGCCTCCATGACCAGCGTCGCCCGAACGGCCTTTCTCCTGATATCTCCTCTGTCGTAGCAAAATTCCCGCCGGTCGCGAACGGTTCCGGTCGTCTCGATCATCCGGTCCACAGTCAGCGCCATTCCTGTCTCGCACCTGCTGCCGGAACATGTGTCCGATCGGGACGCTCGTTGCCGCATGCGCCTCGCCACCTGACTGGCTCAGTCCGCCGGTGGCGCCAAGGCTCGCACGACCGCTTCCGGGTCGCCGTCGATCACCGTCAGCAGCACCCTTGCCGCCCGGTCGGGAACCCGGCGGCCCTGTTCCCATTCCTGAACAGCCCGTGCGTCGAGCCCGAAACGGTCGGCAAACTTCTGCCGGCTCAGGTTCATGCGCCTGCGCAGGGCGACGATCCGACCGGCGGCGGGATCGTCCACGATCCGGCACGGCAACACCGTCTTGCCGCGCACATGGGCGAGGACCTCGCCGAGTGCCGCTTCGATCCCGCGGCCGGTTTCTGTGCGTTCGGCGCTCATGCCCGCGTCTCTCGTTCAATGTTTGTCGGCGGCCTCGCCTGGCACCATGCCATCCGCCACCGAAGGGCAACAAAAGTCAGGGAAGGAACTTCAGGATTGCGATAATCAGTCCACCGACGCCGACCTGGAGACCGACCATGCGCCAGGTCAGGCGGACCTCCATGGCCGCGAGACGGACCTCCATGTTGGCTTCCACACGAGCAAGGTCGGCCTTCGTAGCCAAGTGCTCCTGGCGATCGTCGACCGCGGTCTGGATCGCCTCGGCATGCGCCTCCGCCATGGCGCGATCAACGCCTGCAGCCTCCAGTCGGCGAACAATTGCCAAGGTGTCGGCCATTGCGGGCCTCCCGATGCAGGAACCTGAACGCGGCCATCCGGATGTTCAAGGGGTGTGAGTATGCGGCTTTGCCGCACAAGGCGCAATATTGCCGATCAGCCCGTTAGTGAGAAGGGCTACTCCTCACTGTTTGTTGTGACCTTTCCGCAGCCACCACGATCCTCGTACGGCCGGGTTTGGGTCCCGCAGTCATGATGTTCAGGCTTCCTGAGCTCAGTCAATGTCAGGTGAGACGAAAGGGGGGTCGTGCGCCGCCGATGTCGTGGGCGAGGCGGGGGTTTGTTCCGGGATAGATGGTTTCGGTCTGATTGAGTTCGTCGATCAGCGGCAGCAGTGTTCTTTCGGTTGCATTGTTGGCCAGACCGAGGATGTTGACCCCCCTTGTCATGGTCCGGCAGGACGCTGGCATCGGCGGTCATCAGGGCGGCGATGAGGGTGCGTTCCGGTGGAAGGGTGTCGATAGCGACGGTACCAGATCAGACTTCTGAGGGGCATCGGCGTGGAAGATCCCCCAGTCAGTCACGATCAAGGGGAACGTCGCCTCACCCTTCACCGCGACAACTGGTTCGTGGCCGTTACCTTGATCGCCGAACGCACGGCCACGCGCACCATGTCCCGGCCGCAGGGCCGCTTCGAGATCACTTTGAATGACGAAACACTCCGGTCCACGCGCGGTCGCCTGACATCCCGCTCACCTGTTCCTGAACGGTGTTCGTTCAGTCCATGGGGAAGCGTATGACTATACCTCCCATCACGTCGCCAACCTTGAAATCGGTGCGCCGCGCGTCTTCGTGGTCGTTGTGACACATGACACAGGCCTCGGCGACAGCAAAGTCGGGATAGACGGCAGCAAAATAGCGCTCCCCTCCAAGTTCCTCTTCGCCGTAGAAGGTCTCTCCGGGATTGGCGGCAACATACTCCAGGCCTTCCCGCTCCAGGTCAGTCCCGGGTCCATTCATGGCGTTGACCGGATCGAGCGACAGGAGCGCATATGAAAAGGACTCCGTCTCTTCCATCACCTTCTCGGCGCCAAACCGGAACATCTGCGCCGGCAAAGGCAGCGCCAAGTTGTCCTGGAAGTGCTCCGAGGCGGTGATGATCTTGTCGTCCACGGTCAGGCGCTGGATCACCATCTGGGTGTAGACCGTACGGTCTGCGGACATCACCTGGTAGAGCATGTCCGCGACGTCAGGGTAGGAAACTCCGTCTTCCGCCAGTGCTGCTGTCGCCAGAGTCAAGGCGGCACCCAGCATCATGGCATTGCGCCTGTGACACCGAAGCTTCATGCCGATTCTCCCCTTCGAACGTTTCAGGAACCATTATCCTCCATCGCCGATACCGCGTGGCGCACCGCCCATTCAATGCTCGGAACATGGATGGCCGGACGGCCCGTGAAGTTGGCCGCCACCAGGTCGGGGTCCGCCAGGGCATCAACGGCAAATCCAAGCCCGTGGCAGTCAAGGCAGACGGTCCGGATCATCTTTTCGGCTGGTCTGAGTGTATCATTCTGGTTGTGGTTGACCATGACATGGTCACGAAACTCGACAGCCGGCATGTGACAGGTCGCGC
>JAJEHK010000051.1 GCA_022823765.1 Alphaproteobacteria bacterium
ATGAAAGCGCTTACATTAGGGCTGACAGGAACCACGACGAAGGTGGAGTGGGCCCATGACCAGTGAACTGCAACGGGCCCTGGGTGCCCGCTGGTACACCGATCACGGCGTCTTCCTGGAAGAGCGCAGGAAGATCTTCGCTCACACCTGGCAACTCGTCTGCCATCAGTCCGAATTGCCTCGCTCCGGAGACTATGTCGTCCGGCAGGGGATCTTCGCGATCCGCCACCCTTCGGGGACGGTGAAGGCCTTCCACAATGTCTGCCGGCATCGGGGTCATGAGCTCCTTGCCGGCAAGGGCAACAGGAGGCTCATCACCTGTCCCTATCACGGATGGTGCTACGACCTCGACGGAGGTCTGAAGAGTGCCCCGGGAAGTGATGACGTGCCGCGTTTCGATGCCGGCTCGATCCGCCTGGGAGAGGTCCGCTGCGAAGTGTTCTGCGGTTTTGTCTTCGTCAATCCCGACCGGAAGGCGCTTCCCATGGAAGACTGGTACCCCGGCGTCGAGGAGGAATTGCGCGGACTGGTGCCCTTCATCGACGATCTGAGGCCCGTGGACGAGGTGGTGGTGGAGGAAGCCTGCAACTGGAAGGTCTCGGTGGAGAACTACAACGAGTGCTACCACTGCAAGCTGCGCCATCCGACGCTCTCGAATGGCGTCCTCGATCCCGACAGCTACGACATCCAGCCGCAGGGCCATTGCCTCAGGCACACGACCTCCGCTGCAAAGTCCGACTCCATGACCTACGACATCGATGCCTCGGACACCGGTGCGTCGTCCTACAGTTCCTGGTACCTGTGGCCGACCTGTTCCTTCCAGGTCTACCCCGGACGCCTTCTCAACACCTTCCACTGGGAGGCGACCAACCATGCCACGGTGACGGTGCGCCGTGGCTGGTATGCCCGCAGTGGCGAGAGCGACGCGGCGGCCCGACAACTGGCCGAGCTCGACCGCGAAACCACCCTGGCAGAGGACATCGACATCGTGGAATCGGTTCAGCGTGGCCTCGAGAGCGGTCACTACGAACCTGGCCCGCTCGTCGTCAATCCCAGGGGAGGCGTGATGAGCGAGCATTCGATCGCCACCTTCCAGGGCTGGGTGCGTGAAGCCCTCGAGGCGCCGACGGTCTGATTTCCTCGGTGGAGAGGTGCTACAGCGAACGACGGACTGAACGAATTCCGGCTTGCATGACCGGGTCAGTGATCCGAACTTTCGCTTGGTCAAGAGCGCAAACTTGTGACATAGTGTCGGATATTATTAGCTACAACTCGACGTTTTCTCACATGGCGCCTGCACCTGTCACATCGCAGAAGAATCGGGCTGTTGCCATCCTCAAGGCCCATGGGCCCATGCGAGGCATTGAACTCGGCGACGCCGGAATCCACCCGGAAACACTCGCACGGATGCTGAGGGACGGGACCCTCGACCGCGTCACCCGTGGTCTTTATCGGCTAGCCGATGCCGAGATTGCGCCATCGCAGGGCTTTGCCGAGGTCGCGAAGCTTGCTCCCAAGGGTGTCATCTGCCTTGTCTCTGCCCTTCAATTCCATGACCTGACTGACCAGATGCCGCGCCGGGTCTGGCTTGCCATCGGTTCGAAAGCACGCAAGCCCAAGATCGACTATCCACCGACCCGAGTCGTGCGGTTCGGACCACGGGCCCTTTCAGCGGGTGTGCAGACCCACATCATCGATCGTGTATCGGTACCCATCTTTGATCCTGCCAGAACAGTCGTCGATTGCTTTCGGTTCAGGCAGTACGTCGGCCTCGATGTCGCGCTCGAAGGTCTTCACAACGTCATCCGATCCGGCAAGGCCAAACCGTCGCAGATAGTCGACTATGCTCGCGACTTTCGCATCTGGTCCGTTCTGCGACCCTATCTGGAAGCGGTGGTCGTCGATGGCTCGTAAACCAGAGAATGTCGCGGCTTCCGTACGTGCACGGTTGCTGAATCTCGCCAGGGACCAACAGTCCGATTTCCAGCGAGTGCTGACCCGATATGCTCTTGAACGGTTTCTCTTCCGACTCAGTGTGTCACCCTACAAGGAGAAGTTCGCGCTCAAGTGAGCAATGCTCTACGCCGCATGGCTCGTGGACCCGTTCCGAGTGACACGCGACCTCGACCTGCTCTCTTGCTGAGGGTGAGGGACTGTCGCAGTTCGATGCAATACGGGATGTCTTCATTCAGCCGGTTGCGGACGACGGTTTGCGTTTCGATACCGAGAACATCCGCGTTCAACCTTTCGATGAGGGTCGCACTCAAGGCGCCTTTCGGGTCCGCAGTTCGGTCCGCCTCGAATCTGCAGTTGTTCCGGTTCAAATCGATATCGGTATCGGAGATGTCGTGACGCCTGGTCTCCTGGAGATCGAGTATCCCGTGCTTCTCGATCAGCCGGCGCCCACCCTCTATGCATACCCACGGGAAACCGTGGCCGCCGAGAAGTTCGAAGCCATCGTTGCGCTCGACCTCGCGAACAGCCGCATGAAGGACTTCTATGATCTTCTTGCGATGTCACGTCTCTTCATCTTCGATGGAGCGACCCTTGCAACCGCTATCCACGCCACCTTCGAAACGCGTGCAACAATCATTCCGCGCGAACGTCCGTCGTCACTGACCGCCGCATTCTCAGATGATCCCCACAAGATCCGCCAGTGGCGCTCGTTTCTCACCCGAGATCCGTTGTTGATCGATGAACCAGACCTGGGCACCGTCATTCGTGAGGTTGGCGACTTCATCATGCCTGCAGCCCGTGCAGCCGTTGATGGCGATCACATGCCGGGTCGCTGGACTTCCAGTGGTGGCTGGGAGGCCATTGCGTGACGGCTCTCATTCCCCAGCCAATGGGTCAGCCCTGCCCATCCGGAGGACGCTGCATGCGCTGACTGGCTCGGAGCAATTGAGTGCATCCCTTGGGTGTGCGGGTGCGAACACCCATCGTTCGGGTCCGGGGTTCAGCGCTGGTGCGTTTCCCACTCGGGGTGAATCCACACCGGGGCCTCTGAAGAATCCGGCGGGGGGCGCCCGAGAATCATGTCGCTGGCCTTTTCGGCGATCATGATGACGGGGGCATTGAGGTTGCCCGAGACGATGTCCGGCATGACCGAGGCGTCCACCACTCTCAGGCCCTCGATGCCATGGACCTTCAGCTCCGGGTCGACGACGCTCCCCATGGCGCAGGTGCAGGACGGGTGGTAGCTCGATTCGCAGGTCTCGCGGATCCATGCCTCGAGCTCTTCATCGGTCTGCCGGTCCTCGCCAGGCCAGATCTCCTGGCCCCGGTAGCGGTCGAAGGCCTTCGAGGCAAGGATCTCCCGGGTCAGGCGGACGGCGTCCACGAGGCATCGCACGTCCCCGGGTTCCTTGAGGTAGTTGAAGAGAATCTCGGGCGCCTGGCGCGGATCGGCGCTGTGGATCCGGACATGTCCCCTCGAGAGTGGCCGCATCATGTCGACCATCGCCTGGAAACCGTGCACGCGGTTCACGTTGAAGGCGTCGTAGGTCATGGCCATGGGCAGGAAGTGAAACTGGATGTCGGGATGTTCGATGCCGGCGCGGCTGCGGATGAATCCGCCCGATTCCATGTGATTGGTGGTGGCCGGTCCGGATTTCGTGAGGAACCACTCGAGGCCGACCCTCAGCTTGCCAAGGGGCGTCAGGTGTCGCAGCAGACTGACCGGTTCCCTGCATTCGTGCTGCACGAAGACCTCGAGGTGGTCCTGCAGGTTCTCTCCGACCTGGGGAAGGTCGATCTTGGGCGTGATGCCGAGGCCGCGGAGGTGGTCGGCAGGCCCGATGCCGGAGAGCTGCAGGATCTGGGGCGAGTTGATGGCGCCTCCAGCGAGAATGACCTCGCGCGTGGCGCGAACCCTGCGGACTTCGTCGCGCTGGGTGTATTCGACGCCCACCGCCTGACCGTTCTCGACGAGAATGCGGGTCACGAGCGCCCGGGTGGCAAGCGAGAGATTGGGCCGGCCTAGCGCCGGCCTGAGGTAGGCCGTCGCCGTGCTCCAGCGCCGGCCGTTGCGGGTCGTGCGGTCCATGCCCCCGATACCCTCCTGGCGGAAGCCGTTGAGGTCGGAACTCTCGGCATAGCCCGTCTCGACAGCCGCCGCCGTGAAGGCCCGATGCAGCGGGTTGCTTCCCAGACGCCCGGCGGTGACGTGGAGAGGCCCCTCGCCACCGTGGTAGTCGTCGCTCCCGTTCTCGTGGGTTTCGGCTCTCCGGAAATAGGGCAGGACGTCGCGGTAGGACCAGCCGCGGCAGCCGCGCTGTGCCCACTTGTCATAGTCGAGGGCATGGCCGCGAATGTAGACCATGCCGTTGATCGAACTCGATCCGCCGAGCACACGGCCCCTGGGGCAGTGGATCACCCTGCCACCGAGCCAGGGTTCCGGTTCGCTGTGATAGAACCAGTTGTAACGATCGTCGCGCAGCGGCCAGGCGAAGGCCGTCGGCATGTGGATCATCCAGCTGAAGAAGCCGCGATCCATCGGTCCGGCCTCGAGCACCAGGACCCGGTTCACCGGATCGGCGGAGAGCCGGTTCGCCAGGGTCGAGCCGGCTGATCCCGAACCGATGATGACGAACTCGGCGTCGTGATCGAACGTCATGGACGACTCCAGTGGCCGGAATGAAGGGAGCCGCGGCAGATGCCGCGGCTCCCGTCGGGACACAACCGGATGGTACGTTCAGAAGTCCATGTCGTCCATGCCGCCACCTGGAGGCGCGGCGGGCGAGTCCTTCTTGGGCTTCTCGGCGATCATCGCTTCCGTGGTGATCAGCAGGCCGGCCACCGAGGCGGCGTCCTGGAGAGCCGTGCGAACGACCTTGGTGGGATCGATGATGCCCGCCTTGACCAGGTCCTTGTAGTCCTCGGCCTGGGCATCGAAACCCCAGTTCCTGTCGTTCTTCTCGAGGATCTTGCCGGTGACCACCGCGCCGTCGAGCCCGGCGTTCTCGGCAATCTGCCGTGCCGGGTACTCGATCGCCTTGCGGACGATGTCGACACCGACCTGCTGGTCGGGATCGTCGAGCTTGAGCTTGTCAAGCGCACGCCTGGCAAAGAGCAGGGCGGCGCCACCGCCTGGCACGATGCCTTCCTCGACGGCGGCACGGGTCGAGTTCATCGCATCCTCGACAAGGTCCTTGCGCTCCTTCACCTCGACCTCGGTGGAACCGCCGACCTTGATCACGGCGACGCCACCGGCGAGCTTGGCCAGCCGCTCCTGCAGCTTCTCGCGGTCATAGTCGGAGGTCGTGCTCTCGATCTGCTGGCGGATCTGGTTGCAACGGCCCTTGATGTCGGCCTTCTTGCCGGCGCCGCCGACGACCGTGGTGTCGTCCTTCTTGACGACCACGCGCTTGGCCTTGCCGAGCATGTCGAGGGTGACGTTCTCGAGCTTGATGCCGACATCCTCGCTGATCACCTGGCCACCGGTCAGGATGGCGATGTCCTCGAGCATGGCCTTGCGACGGTCACCAAAGCCGGGCGCCTTGCAGGCTGCGACCTTGAGGCCTCCGCGCAGGCGGTTGACGACGAGAGTGGCAAGTGCCTCGCCCTCGACATCCTCGGCGATGATGAGCAGCGGCCGGCTCGACTTCGCGACTTCCTCGAGAATGGGCAGCATGGCCTGGAGGCTCGACAGCTTCTTCTCGTGGATCAGGATCGAGACGTCCTCGTACTCGGTCTTCATCTTGTCGGGATCGGTGATGAAGTAGGGCGACAGGTAGCCACGGTCGAACTGCATGCCCTCGACGACATCGAGTTCCGTGTCGTGGGACTTGGCTTCCTCGACGGTGATCACGCCCTCGTTTCCGACGGTCTGCATGGCCTCGGAAATCATGCGCCCGACCTCTGTGTCGCCATTGGCGGAGATCGTGCCCACCTGGGCCACCTCGTCGGATGACTTGATCCTGCGCGAGCGCTTCTCAAGATCGTCGATCACGGCCTTCACGGCGGCTTCCGTGCCGCGGCGCAGGTCCATGGGATTGAGCCCGGCGGCAACCGCCTTGCTTCCCTCGCGCACGATCGCCTGGGCGAGAACCGTTGCCGTCGTCGTGCCGTCGCCGGCGACATCGTTCGTCTTCGACGCGACTTCGCGGACCATCTGCGCGCCCATGTTTTCGAACTTGTCCTCAAGCTCGATTTCCTTGGCGACAGTGACCCCGTCCTTGGTGATGCGGGGGGCGCCGAACGACTTGTCGAGAACGACGGTCCGACCCTTGGGCCCGAGAGTCACCCTGACGGCGTCGGCGAGAACATTGACGCCGCGCATCATCCGAGAGCGCGCGTCAGCTGAGAACTTGACCTCTTTGGCAGCCATCTTGCTGTTATCTCCTTTGGGTTCGCTTCCTAGCGTCTCACTCGATGACGCCCATGATTTCGGACTCCTTCATGATGAGGAGCTCGTCGCCATCGATCTTGACCTCGGTGCCAGACCACTTGCCGAAAAGGATTCGGTCACCCGCCTTGACGTCGAGCGCCTGGATCGCACCGGACTCGTCGCGGGCGCCAGGACCGGTGGAGACGACTTCGCCCTCCATCGGCTTTTCCTTGGCAGTGTCTGGAATGATGATGCCGCCCGCGGTGACTTCGTCGCTGTCGAGGCGACGAACCAGAACGCGGTCGTGCAACGGACGGAACGCCATGTTGCAACCTCCTGTATGAATGTGATTCCTTCCGGGTTCAAGCACTGTTGGCACTCACCGGGGGAGAGTGCCAACAGTGATGTAGGAGGCAGACCGGCGAGTTCAAGGGGGAGAATGCGGGCAAAGACAACTTTTTGAGAGCCCTGTGCCTTCAGGTGGCGGAGCGCCTGGTGACGGCGAGAGCCCGACGGTCGAGTTCTCCTTCGATGTCGGCGAGGTCCACACCGGCACGGACTGCTGCGACGAGGGCAAAGTAGATGACATCGGCCGCCTCGTGGATGACATCGGCCCGCGTCCCGGCCTCGGCCAGTTCCCCGGCTTCCTCGAGGAGCTTCGCCTCGAGGGCCGCCGGCTCTCGCAGGAGCCGCGCGGTGTAGGAGCCGGCGGGTGCGTCCGCCAGGCGGTCGGCGAGAACACGGACAAGGGCAGGAAGACCCCCGTCGTCGCCCCAGCAGGTCCGGGTTCCGAGATGACAGAAGCCGCTGCCCGCCTGGCGCACGGTGAACTTCAGGGCATCGCGGTCGCAGTCGGGGTCGATCCTCAGCAGGGCCTGGGTGGCGCCGGATGTCTCACCCTTGATCCACAGACCCCGGGTGCGCGAGTGATAGACACCCGCTTGCCTGTCAACGGCGGCCCGCAGGCTCTCGGCATCCGACCATGCCAGCCCCAGGGCCCGCTGGTGCTCGTCCACCACGACGGTCGGCCACAGGCCATCCGGCCTGTCGCTCACCAGTGGCGCGGCGATGGCATCGGCAAGGTGAAGGGCGCCCGAATAGAGCGCCATTCCGACCTGGGCGTCGATGCCGGCACGATCGGCCGCGGCGATTTCCCCGGGCCTGGTAAATCCGCCCGCCACCGTCAGGCGGGCATGGCCTGCTGCCCTGGCGAGGGCGAGGGCGCGGTCGAGGTCCGTTCCTTCCATCCTCCCCTCGCGCTCGACGAAGGTGACGAGAAAGCCGCCGGCGAGGTCGCGGAGTCGTGCCATTCCGGCCTCCACGGTCTCGCCGCTTCGTGTCGTCCAGCCGTGGGTGACCACCTCGTCATGGAGGGCGTCGAGGGCAACGATGACACGTTCGCGCGGCAGTTGGGACAGAATCTCCGGTGTGGCGGCGGTCCCGAGGATGATCCTGCGGGCACCGGCATCGAGCCAGTGCCGTGCCGTCCCTGCATCCCGGATACCGCCCCCGACACGGCAGGGTGCCATGCGCACGAGCTCCTCGATGAGGGCGCGGTTGTGACCGGTGCCGCGAGCGGCGTCGAGGTCGATCACCGCGATCTCGCCGGCCAGGCGGAAGCGCTCGGCGAACGGCCGGGGGTCGCCGGCCTCGATACGTGGTTCCCTGCCACCGACGAGCTGCACCGCCTGGCCGTTCGACAGGTCAATCGACGGGATGATCATGCGTGTGATCCCTGGTTTCCGTGCCCGGGGGCCGGTCGCGTCGGAATGCCCGCCCTCGCCATGGCCTGCTTGACATCACCGACCGTGTAGTCGGACTCGTGGAAGATGGAGGCGGCCAGCACGGCGTCGGCGCCGTGCCCGAGAGCCTCCACGAGATGAGCGGGCGAGGCGGCGCCGCCCGAGGCGATGACCGGAACCGGCACTGCGGCAGCCACGGCGGCAATGAGCCTGGTCTCGTAGCCGGAACGGGTCCCGTCACGGTCCCAGCTGGTCAGCAGGATCTCGCCGGCGCCGTGTTCGACCGCCTGGACGGCCCAGTGAATGGCATCCATGCCCGTGCGCTGGCGGCCTGACAGGGTCACGACCTCCCATGCGTCGCCATTGGCGGCGGCATCGATGGCAACGACAGTGCATTGGCGTCCGAACTTCCCGGCCATCTCTGCGAGGAGTTCCGGCCTCGAAACGGCGGCGGTGTTGGCCGCGACCTTGTCCGCACCGGCCTCAAGCAGGGCTCCGGCGTCGTCGGTCGACCTGACGCCGCCGCCCACGGTCAGCGGGATGCCAAGGTCCTGGCGTACCGCTGCCACGGCATCGCGGGCATTGTGCCTGCCCTGTGGCGTCGCCGACACGTCAAGCATGACGATCTCGTCGGCGCCCTGCCGTTCGTAGGCCGTGGCCAGCTCCACCGGGTCGCCGGCATCCTTCAATCCCTGGAAGCGGACGCCCTTGACGACGCGTCCGGCGTCGACATCGAGGCAGGGGATGACCCGCGCAGTCAACATGGCATGGCCAGCCAGCGGCCGATCAGCGCCGCGCCCCAGGAACCGGAGAGTTCCGGATGAAACTGGCAGGCGACAAGGGCATCGCGTTCAAGCGCTGCAACGAAGGGTCCGCCATGGTCGGCCATGGCGGCGCGCCAGCCCCGGGGGGCGCGTTCGAGGCGATAGGAGTTGGCAAAGTAGGCATGGCCGGCGACGAGTGTCCTGCAACCGCTGCCGGGTGCCAGGCTGTTCCAGCCGAACTGGGGAACCCGCACCCCGTCAGGAAACCGCGTCACCCTGTCATCGATGAGGCCAAGGCCGACGGCGTCCGGGGATTCCTCGCTGGTGCGGCACAGAAGCTGGAATCCGACACAGATGGCAAGAAGCGGTCTCCCGCTCTCGATGCGCTGTTTCAGGGCATCGTCCGTGCCGGTGCTGCGAAGCGTGTCCATGGCCGCGCCAAACGTCCCCACCCCGGGCAGGACGACATGGCTGGCGGTCCGGATATCGTCGGCCGAGTGGCTGGTACGGGGTGCGGCCCCGGCACGTCTGAGTGCGGCGATGACCGAGGCAAGATTGGCCGTTCCGGTGCGGCAGACCACGACCCCGGGCACGGTCACAGACGACCTTTCGTGCTCGGTATCTCGTCGTGATCATCGAGGGCGACCGCCTGGCGCAGGGCGACAGCGACCGCCTTGAAGGCCGCTTCGGCGCGGTGGTGGTCGTTGATGCCGCGCAGCACGTCGACGTGAAGCGTGAGGTGCCCGGCCATGGCGAAACTCGAGAGAGCGTGTGGAATCATCTCCGTCGCCGTATCGCCGATGCGCTCGCGCCTGAGCCCCAGATCGACATGGGCAAAGGGACGTCCGGAAAGATCGATCACCGCTCTCGCCATGGCTTCGTCGAGCGGCACATGGGCATCGGCGAAGCGGCGGATGCCCCGCTTGTCCCCCAGAGCCTCGTCGACTGCCGCACCGAGCGCCAGGGCACAGTCTTCCGCGGTGTGATGATCGTCGACATCCAGGTCGCCCTCGGCGTGAAGTGCCACGTCCATGCGGCTGTGTCGCGTCAGGGAGTCCAGGAGGTGGTCGAGAAATCTCAGGCCGGTGACGACATCGCTCTTGCCGGTGCCGTCAAGATTGACGGTGACCGTCACGGCGGTTTCGCGGGTCGATCGGCTGACTGTCGCAACGCGTTCCATCTTGATTCTCCCGTGCGCCGATGGCCTTCGGCCTCATGCCACGATATTGCTGATGGGGCTGACAACGATGTCGGTGCCGCCCATCGCCTTGATGCGCGGAATGATACGCGCCAGCCTGTCGCGTGGCACGGCGGCCTTGACGGCGTAGCCGCTGTTTCCGTGAAGCGGCGAGATGGTCGGCTCGCGCATGGAGGGCAGACTCGCAACGACCGGTTCCAGGCAATCGGCTGTGACGTTCACTTCGACCATTACCCTGCGTCTGGCATCGATGACCGATCGGATCATCATCGAAAAGCTTGAGATGGCGTCGCGCTTGTCGGCATCGTCAAGAGCTGCCGGATGCGCGAAGAGGCACGTTGACGACGTCAGGATGGAGGCAACGGTCTCCAGACCGTTGGCGCGCAGTGTGGCTCCGGTTGCCGAGTTGTCGATGATGCAGTCGGCATCCTCCGGCGGGAACACTTCGGTGGCTCCGTACGAACGCACAAAGGTGGCGTCAAGCGAGGCTTCGGCAATCCACGAGCGTGTCAGGCGTTCGTACTCGCTTGCCACCACCAGGTGACGGTCGGGCAACCGGCCATTCTCCAGAATCTTCATGGGCGCCGCGGCGACGAGTTCGACCGGGTCGAGACCGGTGTCAATGAGTTCGACAAGGTCAGCCTCCTTCTCGATCACCCAGTCTCGGCCGGTAAAGCCGATATCGCGGCTGCCGATGTGGAGCATCTCCACGATGTTCTGGGGCTTGAGAAGCTTGGCATCGAAATCCGGCAACGAGATCGCCGGCCGGTAGTCGCGGGTGCTGGAGGTGCGTCCCGGGCGAATGTGAATCCCCGCATCCTCGAGAAGGGCATGGACATTGTCCTGCATGCGGCCCTTGGGAAGACCGAGGCGGATGGTACGGGCGGCCGTCATGGTCGATGAGGCATCGGGGAGGGCGGGAGGTTCTTCATTGAAGGCGCCGGAAAGTCAGCGATTGACGCCACAAAGTCAACCGCAGGCCCGTGATCCCTGGAAAATCGCGCTTGCGGTTGTGCGCTGGCCGGGGGTCTGGAGTAGACTTCGCCGCCATCGCGGAAAGGATTGCCGGTCATGACTGTCGGGCCACTTGATCATGCCACCACCAGGGCATTCAATCTCGATTGCCGTTCCTGCGAAAGTTCGACTGCCTGGTCGCGTTCCGGTGGATCGTGTGACGGAGAGGAAGCCGCGCGCCGGTGGCTCGACGGCTCGCCGACGGATGCCCTACGCACCCCGCTCCACTGGATCGGCGCAGCCGGTTCTGCCGGCCTCAGCCTCGGAGGATCGTGATGAAGATAGACGGTGTTGCCTGGAGGTCGATCCAGGTCGCCGATGATGCAAGGACGGTCATTATCATCGACCAGACCCGTCTGCCGCACCGGTTCGTGACGACATCCCTTGCCACCCTCGAGGACGCGGCCCATGCCATCCGCGCCATGCTGGTGCGCGGGGCGCCGCTGATCGGCGCCACCGCCGCCTACGGCATGGCACTTGCCATGCGTCGGGACGCGTCGGATGCGTCCATGAACGAGGCGGCCCGGACCCTGCTGGCCACCCGGCCGACGGCGGTCAACCTGCGATGGGCTGTCGAGCGCGTACTCGCCAGACTCGCCCCGCTTGACCGGAATGCACGCGAGGAGGCGGCCTACGATCTCGCCGGGGAGATCTGTGACGAGGATGCAGCGATCTGCGAGGCGATCGGCGAGCACGGCATGGAGATCCTGAAGGATCACCACGAGGACACCGGCCGGCCGGTCGAGGTCATGACCCACTGCAATGCCGGTTGGCTGGCCACTGTTGACTGGGGCACCGCCCTGGCACCGATCTACAAGGCCCATGACGCCGGAGTTCCCGTTCACGTCTGGGTCTCCGAGACGCGTCCGAGAAACCAGGGCGCATCGCTGACGGCCTGGGAGCTGGCGCAGCACGGGGTGCCGCACACCCTTGTGGTCGACAACGCCGCCGGGCATCTCATGCGCACCGGCCGGGTCGACATGACCATCACCGGAGCTGACCGCGTCACCGCCTCGGGCGACGTCTGCAACAAGATCGGAACCTATCTCAAGGCGCTGGCGGCGCACCGGCATGGTCTGCCGTTCTATGCCGCCCTGCCGTCACCGACCATCGACTGGCGCCTCATGGACGGCGATGCCGTGCCCATCGAGGAACGCAGTGGTGGCGAAGTGACAACGGTGACCGGCTGCGCCGAGGACGGGACCATCGGACCGGTCACGATTGCGCCCGAGACCACGATGCCGGAGAACCCGGCCTTTGACGTCACCCCGGCCGAACTCGTGACCGGGTTGATTACCGAGCGGGGCCTGTGCGGCGCCAGTGCCGGATCCCTTGCCGGACTGTTTGCCGATCAGACCTGACCGCTCCCCCGTCGCAACGGGTCGCAGAGATGTCCATTATCGGGAGAGTTCCATGAGTGAGATGTATGAGAAGGGCCTGGCCAACCGGCGCGACGTCCTCGGCGCCGACTACGTCGACAGGGCGATCAACGGAGCGGATCGCTTCAACGCCGGTTTCCAGCAGCTGCTGACCACCTATTGCTGGGGAGAGATCTGGAGCGGGGAGGGCCTCGACCGCCGCCAGCGCAGTCTCAACAACCTGTGCATGACGGCAGCTTCCGGACGCATGCACGAATTCGAGCTGCACTTCAAAGGGGCCCTGCGCAATGGCGTCTCCCTGGCGGCGTTGCGCGACACCCTGATGCAGATCGCTGTCTACTGTGGCATGCCGGCCGGCGTCGAGAGCTTCCGCGTCGCCCGCAAGGTATTCGCCGAACTGGACATCGATCCGGAGACGGATGACAGCCTTGGCTGAGCCGGCCCCTCCTCCTGTGGTGCCGCGCATGCTGCGCCTGGCAAACCTGTCGCCGGAAGGGCGCGACGCCCTCATGGTGCGTCGCGCGCCCGACATGGCGCATCACGTGGAGCAGGCGCGCCCCATCGTCGAGGCGGTGCGCCAGCAGGGTGACCGGGCTCTGGTGAGGTTTGCGGAAGAGTTCGATGGCGTTCTCATGTCGAGAGAACAGCTGAAAGTGGTGCCGCAGGATTTTGCCAGGGCCCGCCAGGACGTGCCGGACGATGTGGCCGACGCCATCGCCATGGCGGCAGACCACATCCGCCTGGTTCACGAGCGGCAGCGTCCGGCGACTCTCGACATGGTCGAGGTCCGGCCTGGAGTCATGGCCGGAGATCGCCATGTGCCGATCGATTCCGTTGCCTGCTATGTTCCCCGTGGCAAGGGCGCATTCCCTTCCGTGGCCCTGATGACGGCCATTCCGGCGGTCGTCGCCGGCGTGAAGAAGGTGGTGATCGTGACGCCGCCGGGGCCGGACGGGCGCTGCGATCCGGCGACCCTGGTGGCGGCGCAGGCGGCGGGAGTGGAGGATGTGTGCCTTGCCGGAGGCGCCCAGGCCGTCGCTGCCGTTGCCTTCGGCACGGACACCGTGCCGCGTTGCGTGCGCATTGTCGGACCCGGCTCACCGTGGGTCGGTGCAGCCATGACCCTGTGTGCGGATTACATCGAGCCTGGACCGCCGGCCGGACCGTCGGAGGCAGTGGTGTTCGCCGATGAGACCGCGGACGTCGCCCGTGTGGCCCTCGATCTTCTCATCGAGGCTGAGCACGGCGATGATTCAACCGTATTCCTCGTCACCTGGAACGAAGAGTTCGCCGGGGCCGTGGCCGAAGCCATCGCCGGGCACCTCGAGACCCTGTCCCGGGAACGCCGGCGCTACGCCAGAGCGGCGCTGGGTGCCAACGGCGGCGTTGTCGTTGCCCGGGATGCCGGGGATGCGCTTGATTTTGTCAATGCCTTCGCTCCCGAACACCTGCAGATCGCCAGCCAGCGTCCCCGCGCGTGGCTTGACGCCATCAGCAATGCCGGCGAGATCCTCCTGGGCCAGGATGCGCCGTTCTCCATGGCGAACTACATGATCGGCGTCAACGCGGTGTTGCCCACAGGGGGCAAGGCGGCAAGCCGTTCTGCTCTCGGCGTCATGGACTTTCTCAAGCGCCAGTCCATTGCCGAACTGACCCCAGCCGGTCACGATGCCCTTGCACCGGCTACTCGCATCCTGGCGGACTACGAGGGATTTGATGCCCATGCCCTGGCGATCACCGCGCGCCAGCATCCTTCCTGATGCGTGACAGGAAGAGCGGGCCAGGCGCGCGAATCCGGATCCTTCCCCCGGCAGTTCGTCACGGGCGGGGACTGTGCCTGGTGCGTCGCGGCGCCGTCCCCTCTTCTGGGGATAAAACCATCAAACCGCCATACTGTCGTGAAGTGCTCGTGGTAGCATTCAGCCAGGAATGATGAGTGGGAATACCTAGAGCGCCCGGATATGGCCAGAGCGCGGCCGGGACGACGAGGGAGCAATGATGGGCAAGACTTCTGGAATGCTGTTTGCCGGTGCGGCGGCGCTTCTTCTGGCGGGATGCGGAACGCCGGCGTCGATTGATCGTGTCGCCGGAATGGCCACCGCGGATGATCCCTTCCTCCAGCATCTTCACGCCGGCTACGTTGACCTCGCACGCAAGGAAGCGGCGTACTATGACTGGGCCGACGCCTCGACCTTTCGCGCCAGGGCAGAGATGGTGGCGCAGGGCGTTGCGGTTGAGCCGTGGGATCCCACAGGCTGGAAAATCGATTCGGCGGAAACGATGGACCTTCTCGTCAGCGAACGGGCAAACCTGATGTCCGAACTGGAGGCAGGCGACAGGGTCGAGCGTCCGGAGGCTGCGGCCCGCGCACAGACGAGTTTCGACTGCTGGATCGAGGAGGCCGAAGAAGGTCCCATCCATCCTGGTCCGATCGCGTCCCATCAGGAAGCCGAGATAGCATCGTGTCGCGATGTGTTCTATGCGGCCATGGAAGAACTCCTCTTCGTCGAGCCGGAGCCGGAGCCCGAGCCGGTGCCTGAACCCGAGCCGCAAACGGAGTTTGTCGTCTACTTCGCCTGGAACGTTGCCGACCTTTCGGAGATTGCGACAGGATTTCTCGAGAGCGTCGTGGCGGAGGCCATGCGCCAGCAGCCGTCGTCCATCGTCATCACCGGGCACGCGGACACCTCGGGAGAGAGTGACTTCAACCTCGATCTCTCCAGGGAGCGTGTGGAGGCGGTCGCGGCCTACATGACGGCGGCGGGGATCGATTCCTCGATCCTCGTTGTCGAGTGGTATGGAGAGTCCGTGCCTGCGATCGAGACCGGCGATGGCGTGCGCAACCCGGGCAACCGGCGTGTCGAAGTCTCGTTCGAATGACGCCGGCGCGATGACGGACGAATCCCGCCGAATCGTCCGGCGCAGCGACGATCTTTCCGGGTTTGTGCCCTATGACCGTTACGGCGAGGCCATTCCCGGGCTGTCGTGGATCAACATGAGTCTTGATCCCGAGACCGGGTGTGGTTCCTATCTGCTGCGCCTCGAACCGGGCTATTCGTCACTCCCCCACGAGCACGTCGGCCACGAGGACTTTCTCGTGGTCGACGGTGAACTCATTGACGACGACGGCAGCGTCTTCCGCCAGGGGGACTTCGTGTCGTTCCAGCCAGGCACGGTTCATTCGTCGACCACCCGAACCGGTTGTACGCTCGCCGTCTTCCTGCGCACGGCCAATCGCCTGATCTGACCGCCAGGGGGCAAGCCCCGCCGCCGTGCGGTTGTGCGCTGTCCGGATGCCCGGCGCTGGACAACGGTCTGCCGGCACTTCTCCTGCAATAGAAAAAGGGGGCCATGGCCATGCCACGGCCCCCCTGTCGGAGAGTGTTTGGCGGGCAGGGGGTCAGAAGCCTCCCATGCCTCCCATGCCACCCATGCCTCCCATGCCACCCGGCGGTCCGCCGGCCGGCATCGGTGGGTCCTTCTTCGGAATCTCGGCCACCATCGCCTCGGTGGTGATCAGGAGTCCGGCCACCGAAGCGGCGTCCTGAAGGGCCGTGCGCACCACCTTGGTCGGATCGACGATCCCCGCCTTGACGAGATCCTTGTAGACCTCCTCCTGGGCATCGAAGCCGAAGTTCTGGTTCTTGTTCTCGAGGATCTTTCCGGCGATGACGGCGCCATCGTGCCCGGCATTCTCCGCAATCTGGCGGGCTGGCGCCTCGATGGCGCGGCGCACGATGTCCACGCCAACCTGCTGGTCGGACTCCTCCAGCTTGACCTTCTTCAGGGCCCGGGTCGCAACGAGAAGGGCCGAGCCGCCACCGGCGACGATACCTTCCTCGACTGCGGCACGGGTCGCGTTGAGAGCGTCCTCCACCAGTTCCTTGCGCTCCTTGACCTCGACTTCCGTGGCGCCGCCGACCTTGATGACGGCAACACCGCCGGCGAGCTTCGCCAGACGCTCCTGCAGCTTCTCGCGATCGTACTCGGAGCTGGTCTCCTCGGCCTGCTGGCGGATCTGGTTGCAGCGGCCCTTGATGTCCGACTTCCTGCCGGCTCCGCCGACGACCACCGTGTTCTCCTTGGTGAGCTCGACGCGCTTGGCCGTGCCCAGCATGTCGAGGGTGACGTTCTCGAGCTTGATGCCGACGTCCTCGCTGATCACCTGGCCACCGGTCAGGATGGCAATGTCCTCGAGCATCGCCTTGCGTCGGTCGCCGAAGCCCGGTGCCTTGCAGGCGGCCACCTTGAGACCTCCGCGCAGTCGGTTGACGACGAGCGTGGCAAGAGCCTCGCCTTCGACATCCTCGGAGATGATCACCAGCGGGCGCCCCGACTGAACGATCTGTTCGAGAACCGGCAGCATGTCCTGCATGTTCGAGATCTTCTTCTCGTGGAGCATGATGAAGGGATCCTCGAGCTCCGCGACCATCTTCTCGGCGTTGGTGACGAAATAGGGCGAAATGTAGCCGCGATCGAACTGCATGCCCTCGACTGTCTCGAGCTCGGTGCCGATGCCCTTGTTCTCCTCGACAGTGATGACGCCTTCCTTGCCGACCGCCTTCATGGCGTTGGCGATCATCTCGCCGACGGTGTTGTCGCCGTTGGCCGAAATGGTGCCGACCTGCTCGATTTCATCGTCGGTGTTGATCTTGCGAGAACGCCTGGAGAGATCCCTGACCACCGCGTCCACCGCGGCATCGACACCGCGCCTCAGATCCATCGGGTTCATCCCGGCAGCGACCGCCTTCGAGCCCTCGCGCACGATCGCCTGGGTGAGCAGGGTGGCCGTGGTCGTGCCGTCGCCGGCAACGTCATTGGTCTTGGAGGCCACCTCGCGCACCATCTGGGCGCCCATGTTCTCGAACTTGTCCTCGAGCTCGACCTCCTTGGCGACGGTCACACCATCCTTGGTGATGCGCGGCGCCCCGAAGGACTTGTCGAGAACCACCATGCGGCCCTTGGGCCCAAGCGTCACCTTGACCGAATCGGCCAGAATGTTGACACCCCTGATCATGCGCGATCGGGCATCAGCGCTGAACTTAACGTCTTTCGCAGCCATGTCTTGTTCGTCTCCTGGTCTGTGCAGTTAGGGGCGGGTGCAATGAGGCTGTCGCCCTAGAGAACACCCATGATGTCGGATTCCTTCATGACGAGGAGATCCTCGCCGTCGATCTTGATTTCGGTGCCTGACCACTTGCCGAACAGCACCCTGTCTCCCTTGGCGACATCGAGCGGCTGGACGGAGCCGCGGTCGTCGCGCGCTCCCGGCCCGACGGCAATCACTTCGCCTTCCATCGGCTTTTCCCTGGCAGTGTCAGGGATGATGATCCCGCCCGTGGAAACCTCGTCGCTGTCGGTACGGCGCACGAGAACGCGGTCATGCAACGGTCTGAAACCCATGAGCTCTCTTCCTCTTCGTGAGCGGCGGGACCGGCTCCCGCCATGTGTGTTGGCACTCACCGGCGGCGAGTGCCAACACACATGGTGTCGCGTTCGCCCCTGTCAAGACCGTTTCGTCCGCCTGGATCCCCGCATCGTCAGGGATGCGGCGCGCCAGACCGCGATGGCGGCGCGGAAAGACCTGCCGGCGGCGGAACTGCACCAGGCGCTCATGGTTGCAACACGGCCGCAATGGCCTCGGGCCCCGGCACATCCGTGAGGGGACGAGTGCCGGGCCGAAGAACCGAAAAGGCACTCATGAAAGAGGACGCGGCAAGAACTGCCCCCTCTACTAACTCGTCGCGCGACCTTCACCGGCGCCGGACCTCGCCCGCGTCGAGGCGAGCGCGGTGGCCCGTGAACGAGGGATGTCTTGTTCAAGAGTTCCAGCGGCTTTCAGTTGAGAAGGCATCGCAGCCATGGTGGTCCGCTCTTGGGTTCCCGCCGCTGTGGCCGCCCGGAGCGCGCCGGAGGAAGTCAGGGAAGTCCCATGACCTCCCTGCAGCCGGAGAGTCCGGGAGCAATTCCGGGGTGGCAGAGGTATCGGAGTGTGTGGTATGAGTGCGGACCGGCGGTGAATTGTTGAGGAGGCACCAAGGCGCCATGGCAGTGACAGACAGTGCCCGGACCGTGACTCATGGGGACGTTCCGCTACCCTCCCTGATCTTCCGTGTGAACGCCCTGTTCCTGCGCCACGAGTGGATCAGGGGATACACCCTGCTGTCACCGACCCTGCTGGTGATGGTCATGCTGATGTGCCTGCCGGTGTTCATGCTGGTGACCTACAGCTTCTGGACCCAGAACTATCTGGACATCGACAGGACGTTCACTCTCGCCAACTACGAGGCCTTCTTCCAGAAGCCCATCTATGTCGCCCTGATCATGAAGTCGATCAGGATGTCGCTCTTCTGCACCTTCGCGACGATCATCCTCGCCTACCCGATGGCCTATTTCATCGCCTTCAAGGTCAAGAGCAACAAGCTGGTCTGGCTCATTCTCATCACCGTGCCGTTCTGGACGAGCTATCTGCTTCGGGTCTTCGCCTGGAAGGTCATCCTCGGGTACAACGGCGTCGTCAACTCGGGTCTCATCAGCGTCGGCCTGATCGACGAACCCCTGCAGTTCCTGCTCTACAATCCCACGGCCGTGGTGCTGACCCTGGCGCACGCCTGGGCCGCCTTCGCCATTCTTCCCATCTACGTGTCGCTGGAGAAGATCGACAGATCCTACCTTGAGGCCGCCACCGATCTGGGTGACACGCCGTCGGAGCGCTTCTGGCGGGTGACCTGGCCGCTGTCGCTTCCCGGCGTCATCGCTGCGGGCCTTCTGGTCTTCATCCCGACTGTTGCCGATTACGTCACGCCGCGTCTTGTGGGTGGCACGACCGGCATCATGATCGGCAACATCATCCAGTCGCAGTTCGGCAAAGCCAACAACTGGCCGTTGGGCGCGGCGCTGTCCGTGATCGTCATGTTGATGATTGCCTTCCTGGTGGTCGTCTTCATTGTCACGACGACCCGTGGAAGGGCGAAATCCGCATGACCGACACGACTGCCCCCGGGGGGAGCCTGACGGCTCAAAAGGCCGCACAGGATCAGCGCGGCGAGGAAGCGCCACAGTACTTCGCCTCCAAGCATGAGGGATATCACTGGACCGCCGAGGCGCCGATGTTCCTCTACGCGGTATGGTATCTCGCCTTCCTGTATATCCCCGTGCTGTTCCTGCCGCTGTTTTCGTTCAACGACTCCATCTATGTCGCCTTTCCGCTCAAGGGATTCTCCCTCGAGTGGTACGGCGACATGGTGAGCACGCAGCAGTTGCTCGAGGCCCTGGCCAACAGCATCAAGGTGGGTGGCGCCGTTGCGGTCCTCTCCACGATTCTGGGGCTGTTCGCTGCCAAGGCGATGACGCGCTACGTGATGCCCGGCAAGGGCGCCATCACGGCCTTCATCATGCTGCCCCTGGTGGTGCCGGGCATCATTCTCGGCATCTCGCTGCTGGTGATCACCAACATGGTGGGGATGGAACTCTCTCTCTACACCATCGGCCTCGCGCACACGCTGGTCAGCGTGCCGTTTGCCATGCTGGTGCTGATTTCCCGTCTCGAGGGCTTTGACAAGAATCTCGAGGAAGCCTCGCTCGACCTCGGCGAGGGTCCGTTCCGGACCTTTTTCCGGGTGACCCTGCCGCTTGCCTGGCCGGGCATCCTGGCGAGCCTGCTTCTCACCTTCACCATCTCCTTCGACGAGTTCATCCTTGCGTTCTTCCTGGCGGGCAACGAGGCGACGCTTCCGGTCTACATCTGGAGTCAGCTGCGCTTCCCGAGCAGATTGCCGATGGTGCTGGCCCTTGGCGCCACCATCCTGATCTTCTCGTTCTTCATCGTGACTGTCGCCGAGGTGTTGCGCAGACGCGGTGTCGGACCGCAGAGCGGATCGGCGATCTGACCGGATCGCAGGGGAATGGCCTGGTACAGTTTCACTTCGCAACCTTGACGGACAGGGCTCATGGCACGTGACGACTACATCTCGATGAGAAACACGTCGAAGCACTTCGGCAGCGTCAAGGCTGTCGATGATGTGACCTTCGACATCGGCGAAGGAGAGTTCTTCTCCCTTCTCGGCGCTTCCGGATGCGGCAAGACGACCCTGCTGCGGATGCTGGCGGGCTTCGAGCAGCCCACCCTGGGCAACATCTTCATCGATGGCCAGCCGCAGGCCGGGGTGCCGCCACACCATCGTCCGGTCAACATGGTGTTCCAGAACTACGCCATCTTTCCGCACCTCAACGTCAACCGGAACATTGCCTACGGCATGCGCAAGTCGGGCCTCTCCAAGGCGGAGATTGACCGGCGGGTGGACGAGATGCTCGACCTCATCAAGCTGCCTGGTTACGGCGCCCGCGGCGCCCACCAGCTGTCCGGTGGCCAGCGCCAGCGCGTTGCCCTGGCGCGTGCCCTCATCAAGCAGCCCAAGGTGCTGCTGCTCGATGAGCCGCTCGGTGCTCTTGACAAGAAACTGCGGGAACAGATGCAGCTTGAATTGCGGGCCCTGCAGCGTGATGTCGGCATCACCTTCGTGTTCGTCACCCACGATCAGGAAGAGGCCATGACGATGTCCGACCGCATCGCGGTCATGTCGCTTGGCAAGGTTCTGCAGATCGATTCACCGGCCCGGCTCTACGAGGTGCCGCAGGTGAAGGAAGTGGCGGACTTCATTGGCACGGTCAATCTCTTCGAAGGCGCCATCAAGGGCCGGGAGGGCGACAGCACCATCGTCGACGCGGAGGGCCTGGGGACCGTTCGCTCGACGGCCTCCGGCGCCGAGGCGCCCGAAGCGGGACCGATCACCGTCGCCATTCGTCCCGAGAAGTTCCAGCTGACCTTCTCTGAACCGGAAACGTCGGGGAACATGGTGACCGGCACGATGCAGGCAGCGGCCTATCTCGGCGATCGCAGTCACTACTATGTCACCGTGGACGGGCGCGAGGCGCCAATCGCCGTCGCCGCCCAGAATGCCGAGCGTCAGCTCTCCGTTCTCGGCCAGCATCATGAACGTGTCTGGCTGACCTGGAATGACGATTCGGCCCTGTTGCTGACCGCCTGAACCACCGCAACCCTCGCCTGCGGGCGAGTGCGGGGAAACAATGCGTTACAGCGCCACGATTGCGCGCCTCGAGAATGAGGGATCGCGGGCGTGGGAACTTCATGCCCGCGCCCTCGAGGAGCGTCGTCGCGGACGTGATGTCATTCTCCTCAGTATCGGCGATCCCGACTTCCCCACGCCACCAGGCATCGTCGATGCCCTCGTGGAGAGTGTTTCAAGAGGCGACACCCGCTATGGGGAAGTGGACGGCGCCAGGGAACTGAGGCACGCCATTGCCGAAAGACACGCCCGCGATACCGGAACGCATGTCACCTGGGAGAATGTCACCGTGACACCCGGCGCCCAGGGTGCACTCTTCGGAGCCATCATGTGTCTCGCCCAGCCTGGCGATGAAGTGGTGGTGCCGGAACCGTGCTACGTGACCTATGACTCGGTCGTCCAGGCCAGCGGCGCCACGCTGGTCAGCACTCCACTGCGACCCGAACGGGCGTTCCATCTTGATCCCGATGACGTTGCGGCGGCCATCACCCCGAGAACGCGGGTGATCCTGATCAACACGCCGCACAACCCGACGGGAGCGGCCCTTGGCCGGGACGAACTCGAAGGGCTGGCGCGTCTCTGCCGGGATCACGACCTGTGGCTTGTCAGCGACGAGGTCTACAGCCGGACTCTCTTCGACGGCCGCCAGCATCTCTCCCCCTGCAGCCTTCCGGGCATGGCGTCGCGTTGCGTTGTCATCAACAGCCTCTCCAAGTCCCACGCGATGACCGGGTGGCGTGTCGGCTGGACAGTGGCTCCCGTGGCATTCGCCCGGCACATGTACAACCTGGCATTGGCGATCCACTACGGATTGCCGACATTCGTCCAGACGGCTGCCATCGAGGCGGTTCGCGGAGAACACCACGAGGTCGCCGAGATGACGCGGCGCTACCAGGAACGTCTCGATCTGATATGCGAGAGCCTGGCTTC
This sequence comes from Alphaproteobacteria bacterium, assembly GCA_022823765.1. GTDB lineage: Bacteria > Pseudomonadota > Alphaproteobacteria > SP197 > SP197 > SP197. The sequence continues at coordinate 22,442 of JAJEHK010000051.1, forward strand.
CTGCAGCAATTTGGCCGTCGTCAGGCCCCAGGGCGCCTGTTTCATGATGATCGATGTGCGCGCCACGGGTCTCTCCTCCATGGACTTTTCCTGGAGACTGCTCGAGGAAGCCGGCGTCGCCGTTCTGGCTTGCGAGAGTTTCGGCCGGTCCGCTGCCGGTTTCGTCAGACTGTCGTTGACGGCATCCGACGACGATCTCCGCCGCGCCGGAGAACGCATTGCCGGTTTCGCCGCCACGTTGCCCGGCGGCTGAGGTGCGGGGGACCGCCAGGATGCGCGATCGGCTGCGGCACGCCCTTCCGTTTCTGGCCTTCGCCGCCCTTGCCGTGGCGCTGGCGATCGGTCTCGGGCGCGATCCGTCCCACGTGCCGTCGGCGCTGATCGGCGATCCGGTGCCCTCGATCATTCTGCCTGCAGTGGATAATCACGGGCCGTCCTTCACATCGATGGATTTCCAGGGAGAGGTCACGCTTGTCAACGTGTTCGCTTCCTGGTGCGCGAGCTGCCGTGATGAACACCCCCTGCTGATGGAGATTGCTGCCGGAGGTGTGGCGCGAATCTTCGGTCTTGCCTACAAGGATGAACCCGCGGCGGCCTCCGCGTGGCTGGATCGCCATGGCAGCCCCTATGCCGCCACCGCTGCCGACGTCGATGGCAGGGGAGGGGTGGAATGGGGTGTTCGGGGAGTTCCGGAGACTTTCGTCGTGGATGCCGGCGGCATCATTGTCTACAAGCATGTCGGACCACTCACGCGGGATGTATGGCGCCACGACATGCTGCCCATGATCACAGGAGCGGGTTCGTGACCACACCACTACGACCGGTCACCTGGTGGATCCATGCGGTCCTGCTCTGCCTTGCGGTCGGCGTGAAACCGGCGGCGGCCCTCGACACCCTGGCCTGGCTCGATCCTCCGTTCCAGGTTCCGGAGATTCCTTACCTGGTCGAGGGCGGCGGAACCGAAACCCTTGCCGAGTACAGGGGCAAGGTCATCGTCCTGAACTTCTGGGCGACATGGTGTCCACCCTGCATCGAGGAAATGCCCTCGCTCGACCGCCTCGCCGCGCGTCATGCCGGCAGCCATCTCGCTGTCGTCACCATGGCGATGGACAGGGCGAGCGAGGAGACGATCAAGGCCTTCCATGATGAACACGGGCTTCGTCACCTGACGATCCAGCGTGACCCGGACATGAAGCTGGCACGCTCCATGCGGCTCTTTGGCCTGCCGACGACCTTTCTCGTCGATCATCGCGGGGACGTCGTGGCGCAACTGGTCGGGGAGGCGCAGTGGGACAGCGATGAGGCGCTGGCCGTGATCATGCCCCTCGTGGAAGTCGCGGCCGCCGACGCACCCTGATGGAGATACACGGGGTCGAACTGGGCGCCGCACTCGCCGCCGGCGTCGTGTCGTTTCTGTCTCCCTGTGTTCTTCCCCTGGTGCCGGCCTATGTCTCCTATGTGGCTGGCGTCTCTGTCGATGATCTCGCGCACCGGGAGGGTCGAAGGCCGGCAATTCTGGCGGCCAGCCTCATGTTCGTGCTCGGCTTCTCGACCGTGTTCGTGCTGTTCGGCGCCGGTGCGACCGCCGCCGGTGCCTTCGTCCTGCGCCACAGTCTCGTTCTCGTCGATGTCGCGGGCATTGTCGTCATCCTCTTCGGCCTGGTGATGATGGGCGTGCTGCGCCTGCCGTTCCTCCAGCGTGATGTCAGGTTTCATCCGGCCCTGGGCAAGGGCAGGGCAGGGGCCGCCTACGTTCTCGGCTTCGCCTTCGGTTTTGGCTGGACTCCGTGTATCGGGCCGGTGCTTGGGAGCATCCTTGCCATCGCCGCAACCAAGGCGACGATCACCGACGGCATTGCGCTGCTGGCCGTCTATGCCCTCGGACTGGGGTTGCCGTTCCTTGGCGCCGCTCTCTTTACCGACTTTCTTGTGCGCCACATGGGAGGACTGGGCCGCTTCGGCCATCGTCTGCAGATCATCGCCGGCGCGGCTCTGGTCGCCATGGGCATTGCCATGCTGGCGGGCTGGGTGTCGGCCAT
>JAJEHK010000296.1 GCA_022823765.1 Alphaproteobacteria bacterium
CGGGCGCCCGGCGGATTTCCGGGGCGGGACAGCCCCGTCAGAGTGCTTAACCGCCGTCTGGGGAACCAGCACGGCATCGACGGCTCTGACGAAGTCTTCACCGACTATGAGCGGATTGACGTCTATCTCGGCGATGACGTCCTTCAGCGCGTGGCAGACGGCGGAAAACCGGCTGAGCACGACCGAGAGCAGGGCAATGTCGCAGGGCGGCCGGGAACGCACTCCGTCAAGCAGGCGCCGGATCCTGAGCCCGTCGATGAGACGGCGGGCCTCATCGGCACCGAAGGGCGCGAGCGAGGAGGCCCGGTCATCAAGCAGTTCCACCAGGGTGCCTCCGGCGCCGACCATCACCACTGGCCCCCACTGGGGGTCATTCACCATGCCGAATGCCACTTCGATCTCGCCCCGGACCATTTCCGCAACACACATGTCCGGTCCAAGCGACATCAGGGATGTGGCGGCAGCGCACAACGCTGTCTCGTCCCGAAGATCGAGATGGACGCCACCGCTGTCGGACTTGTGAAGGAGTCCCGGCACCGCCGTCTTGAGCACCACCGGGTATCCGATGTCACGGGCCGCCCTGGCGGCTTCGTCAGGGGACCGACATAGCCGGTTCGCCGCCACCGGAATGCCGAATGCACCCAGCATGGCGAGAACTTCGGTTTCCCCAGGAGCATCACCCCCGGCAAGTCGTTGCTTCCAGAGTCGAACCAGATCCGGATCCGGATCCACGGCCGGCGTCTTTCCATCGTCCAACGTCCGCCGGTCGCGGTACGCGAAAGCACATTTCACGCCCGTGAGAAGCGGCTTCACACCGTTGATCACCGGAACGCCGTTGTCGAGCATGTCGCTGGCGAAGGATCCGTTGTTCGCGGCGGCGAGGGAGCTGATGAGAACATAGGGTTTGTCCGATTCACGGCCGATCTGCCGAGCCGCCTCACCGATCTCGGGCAAACCCTCCAGCCGGTCCGTGCAGAAGTACTCATGGGCAAGGATTGCTACCCCGGGGTCCCGTTCGAGAATGCCGGCACACTGGCCGATCGCGGATCCGAGGTGTTCGTTGAACGGACCGGCGGCATCTAGTGGATTGACCGCCTCGAGCCCGATACCGAGATGTGCGTCCAGAGCGCTGACCGTGGCCCCGGACAACGATGCGAACTCAAGCCCAATATCGCTGGCAAGATCGATCATCTGTTCGCGCAATCCTCCCGAATCGAGAATCGCGGCAAAGCCCCCCTCGCCCACGGTCTTTCCGAGCGCGAAGATCTGGGCTGCGGCCATGAGTCCGTCGAGATCGTCCGTGCGCAATACGCCGTAGCGGCGACACACCGCATCGAATGCCGAGTCGTCTCCCGCGAGGGCCCCTGAGTGTGTCTGGGCAAGTCTGGCGCTTTCCGGTGTTCTTCCGACCTTCGTGACGACGACCGGAATGTCCTGATCACGGGCCTTGGCAAGGACCCGCACAAAGGCGTCGGGATCGCGAACCGCCTCGGCAAAGAGCGCCAGAACACGGGTCGTTGGCTGTTCCAGGGCGTAGTCCATGTAGTCCGCGACCGTTGCATTGATCTCCTGGCCCTGGGACACCAGCAGATTGAAGCGCATCCGGCGGGACTCGTTGGCAAGCAGGCCGAACACCGATCCCGAGTGGCACAGGGCCGCGATGTTGCCGGGCCTGGTATCGAAGGGCTCCTGAAAACTCGCGAAGGTCCGCGCCTCAAAGTTGTAGAATCCCATGCCGTTGCCACCGCAAACCGGAACGCCCGACTCGCGGGCCATCGCCTTCAGGCGTTCGAGAAGGCGGGGTTCCCGGTCGTCATCGAGAAGACAGGCATCGAAGATGACCATGGCACGGGCTCCGGCGCGGATCGCTTCGCCCATCACCCCCTCCATGCGATGCGCGGCCACCGACAGGATTGCAAGATCGACAGGCCCGGAGAGATCCGCCAGGGAGGCCACGGCCTCGATGCCCTCGACGGCAGAGTGTCTCGGGTTCACCACCGCAAGACTGCCAGGGTAGCCACCCGCCAGAAGGCTTCTTGTCATGAGGTTTCCGACGGAGCCGGGCCGCGGCGATCCGCCGACAAGGGCAATGGATCGCGGCGCAAGCAGGGGCTCAAGCCAGTGGGTGCGTGCCGTCATCCAGAACCCCTCGCCTTCACCGCCGGCAAATCATGGTGCGGTCATGGTGCGTGTCAAGGCAGATCCGGCGTCTTGCGGGAGGGCGCGCGCAGGCGTTAACTACATGGTGCGATTGATTCGGAACCGCGGGAGCAATCCATGACCATGCCGGCTGAAGACAGCGTGAGCCAGGGCGTGACTGTCCACCGGGAGGACGGCGTGCTGCTCGTCACCCTTGATCGTCCTCCGGCCAACGCCATCGACAATGCAACCAGCCGCAGGATGGGAGAAGTGTTCCTCGGATTTCGTGATGATCCCGACCTCAGGGTGGCCATCCTGACCGGCGGCGGCGAGAAGTTCTTCTCGGCCGGCTGGGACCTCAAGGCCGCGTCGGCCGAACTCGAGGTGCTCGAGGAGGATTACGGGCCTGGCGGGTTCGGCGGCATGCAGGACCTGCTCGATCTCAACAAGCCCATCATCAGCGCGGTCAATGGCATCTGTTGTGGTGGCGGACTCGAAGTCGCCCTCGACGCCGACATCCTGATTGCTGCCGAACATGCCACCTTCGCGCTCCCCGAAATCACCGTCGGCACCTATGCGCCGGCCGCCTGTATCGCCCTGCCCAAGCGTATTCCCTATCACATCGCCATGGAACTCCTTCTCACCGGCAGATGGTTCGATGCCGCCGAGGCACACCGCTGGGGTCTGGTCAATCGCGTGGTTCCTTCAACGGACCTCATGGATGAAGCCTGGAAACTGGCACGGCTCCTTGCCGACGGGCCACCCCTTGTCCAGGCGGTCACCAAGGAAATCGTGCGCGACGCAGAGGACAAGAAGTTCCAGGACGCTCTCAACAAGGTCAACAGACGGCAGTACCGCACCGTCGAGACCATGATCCCCAGCGAGGACCGCAAGGAGGGTCCGCGCGCCTTCCAGGAGAAGCGCAAACCGGTCTGGAAGGGGCGCTGACCGGGATTTCCGTATCGGGAGATGTGACAAGAGTGACGCGCGACCCGCGATACGACATTCTCTTCGAGCCGGTGCGCATCGGCCCCGTCGTGGCGCGCAACAGGTTCTACCAGGTTCCCCACTGCAATGGCGCCGGCATCCAGTTTCCCCACGGACAGGCCGCCATGCGAGGCATGAAGGCCGAGGGCGGTTGGGCGGTGGTGAACACCGAGTGGTGTTCGATCCACCCGTCCATGGACATTCCGCCGGCCCAGAGCACGAGGCTGTGGAGCCAGGAGGATGTGCGCGTTCACGCCCTGATGGTGGAGGCCGTCCATCGCCACGGCGCGCTGGCCGGGTGCGAACTCGCCCACGCAGGTCTCACGTCACACAATTCCTACAGCCGGCTGCCGGCCATGGGGCCATCTGCCCGTCCCATGCCTCCCCGGGACTTTCCCGGTCAAGGCCGGTCCATGACGCGCAACGACATTCGCAACGTCCGGCGCTGGCACCGCGAGGGTGTCAGACGTGCCCTCGAGGCAGGGTTCGACCTTGTCTACGTCTACGCCAGTCACGGCATCACGGTCTTCACGGACTTCCTGTCGCCGCGAATCAACCGGCGCACAGATGAATACGGGGGGTGTTTCGAGAATCGCCTGCGCCTGTTGCGCGAGACCCTCGAGGACGTCATGGAAGAGGCGCAGGGACGTTGTGCCGTAGCCCTGCGTTTCGGCGTCGACGAAAAGGACGGACCGGTCCACCTGGGAGAGGAAGAGTGCCGGGCGGTCGTCGAAAGCCTGGCCGAGGTACCCGATCTGTGGGATGTGAACGTCGGCGGGCCGAACGACATGCTGACCTCGCGATTCCGCAAGGAGGGTTGGCAGGAACCTTCCATGGCCTTCGTCAAGACACTCACCTCCAGACCTGTGGTTGGCGTCGGCCGATTCACCAGTCCGGACACGATGGCGGCCATGGTCAGGCGCGGCGTTGTCGACTTCATCGGCGCAGCCCGACCGTCAATCGCCGATCCGTTCCTGCCCCGCAAGATCGAGGAAGGCCGCATCGACGACATTCGCGAGTGCATCGGCTGCAACGTGTGCCTGGCCTCCAACATGATGTCCGTGCCCATACGCTGCACGCAGAATCCCACCATGTCGGAGGAATGGCGTCGTGGATGGCACCCCGAACGGTTGCCCCGGCGCGGCAGCGGAGCACGCGTCCTTGTCATCGGAGCAGGACCGGCCGGTCTCGAGGCAGCCAGGGCCGCAGGAGAGCGGGACTATGAGGTGACTTTGGCCGAGGCAGGGGCGGAGCCAGGTGGCCATCTCAACCGATTGGCGCGGCTACCAGGTCTCGAGGAATGGATCCGGGTACGCGATTGGCGCGTCAGCCAGATCGACCGATTGAACAATGTCGAGGTGTACCGGGGGAGCAGACTCGACGCATCAGACGTGACGGACTGGGGCTTCGGGCACGTGATTGTCGCCACCGGATCGCACTGGCGTCGCGACGGAGTGGGACACACCAACATCGATCCAATTCAGGGACACTCCGGCGAACATGTCCTTAACCCAGACGACATTCCTGGCGATACCCCTGTGCATTCGCCGGTGGTGATCTTCGATGATGACGCCTATGTCATGGGGGGAGCACTGGCAGAGAAACTCGCCCGCGATGGACACCGCGTCCTTCTTGTCGCCACCGGGGCCATGGTTTCGCCCTGGAGCAGTTTCGTGATCGACCAGGCGGACATTCACCGCCGCCTGGTCTCGTGTGGCGTGGAGGTTCTCCTCAACCACAATCTCCTGTCCATCCAGGAGGACTCGGTGAGACTGGCCGGAATGTTCGGTGAACCCCCATTCACCCGGCGGGCAGCGAGCGTCGTTCTGGTGACGATGCGCACCCCGCAGACTGAGCTGGCCCGCAGCCTCTCCGGGGCCATGGACAGAGGCGACATCCGAAGCCTCACGGCCGTGGGCGACTGCCGGGTGCCGGGGCTCATTTCCGAAGCGGTCTTCAGCGGGCACCTGGCGGCACGCTCCCTCGACGAAGCCGATCCCGGCGACCTTCCCTTCCGGGTCGAACAGGTGCCTGCAGGCACGGGAGACGAGTTGTGCGTGAGGTGAGCGATCGGGACCGCGCCATATTCGAGGAAGACGGCGTTGTGCTGTTGCACGGGGCCTTTGACGAGGCATGGGTCGACTTTCTTCGCCAGGCCGTCGACGGGGCCATGGCCAACCCGGGGCCTCACGCCATGGAGTACGCCAGTGAAGGACGCTTCTTCGGCGATGTCGAACTCGCCCATCGCCTGCCGGCGTTCATGCGCTTCGTGCGCGAATCGCCTGCGGCGAGATACGCCGGCCTCATCATGGGTTCATCGAAGGTCAACTATTTCGACGATCATCTCCTGGTCAAGGAACCCGGGACCGGCAAGCCCTCCCCGTGGCACCAGGACCAGCCCTACTGGGCTGTTAGCGGGCGCCAGGTCTGTTCCCTGTGGCTGCCGCTCGACCCTGTCAGCTGCGACATTGCCGTCGAGTTCGTGAAAGGCTCCCACAATTGGCAGGAGTTCAGCCCCTATCACTTCGAGGACGGGCGCCTCTACGAGGGGGTCGGGCTCCCTCGCCTGCCGGACATCGAATCGCACCGCGACCGATACGAAATCCTGCGTTTTCCCATGGAACCCGGTGACGTGCTCATGTTTCACGGCATGATCGTTCACGGTGCTCCGGGCAACACGGGCAGTCATCGCCGCCGGGCGCTCTCGACCCGGTGGACCGGAGACGACGCGCGCTTTCACCGGCGTCCAGGCGAGATTTCGGTACCCACCGTTCTGCCGGATCTTGCCGACGGCGCAAGCCTTGATTGTGACCGTTTCCCGGTCGTCTGGAGACACGCCCCTCCGGGTCATGGTGCGTGATCATCCATGGAAACTCGCTCGCTCTATCCACCGGTCGACCCATATCGATCGGGCCGACTGGCGGTCGGGGACGGCCACGAACTCTACTTCGAGGAGTGCGGCAACCCTGAAGGCAAGCCCGCCGTTTTCCTGCACGGCGGACCCGGAGGTGGTGTAAGACCACACTACCGGCAGTACTTCGATCCCGAAGCCTGGCGCGTGGTCCTGTTCGACCAGCGGGGTTGCGGCCGTTCCACGCCATGCGCTTCGCTCGAGGCCAACACCACGTGGCACCTGGTTCATGACATGGAGGTCCTGAGGGGACATCTCGGAATCTCTTCCTGGCTTGTCTTCGGTGGATCCTGGGGAAGCGCGCTGGCGCTCGCCTAT
>JAJEHK010000224.1 GCA_022823765.1 Alphaproteobacteria bacterium
CGTGCTGACCTACTACCTGGTGGGCTTCAATCTCATGTTCGTTGACGTCGCGCCTGGCGGCTGGATTGGCGTGCTGGACCTGTTTCAGGGTTCCACCGCTGCCGAGCGCCAGTTGCTGCAGGGCAACGAGGAGGCGCTGGACATGGTGGTGGCATCGGGCCATGCCTCGATGTCCAGGTGGCTGTTCGGCATGGTCTTCGTTGCCTCGTCGGCATCGATCGTCTCGGGCACGCTCGCCGAACGGGTGAAGCTGTGGCCGTTCTTCGTCTTCATCGTGATCCTCACCGGCATCATCTATCCCGTCGCAGGCGCCTGGACATGGGGCGGGGGCTGGCTTGCAGAACTTGGATTCCACGATTACGCCGGCGCGACGGTGGTGCACGGGACGGGTGGCTGGGCGGCGCTGGCAGGAGTGTTGATCGTCGGCGCCCGGACCGGCAAGTTCCGCGACGATGGTGCGGTCAGGTCAACGCCGCCGGCGAACGTTCCGGCCGTGACGCTCGGCGTCTTCTTCATCTGGCTGGGATTTCTCGGCTTCAACGGGGCCTCGCAGCTGGCTTTCGGCAGCGCCTTCGATGCGGTCGCGGTGGCCCACGTTCTGGTCAATACCAACCTCGCGGCGGCGGCCGGTACGTTGACGGCACTGGCCATTTCCCGGCCCATGTTGGGTCACGTGGACTTCCAGGCATCCGCCAACGGCGCCATCGCCGGCCTGGTGGCGATCGCCGCCGGTCCGGATTTCGCCGATCACACGTGGGCCCTCTTCATTGGTGCAATCGGCGCCGTTGTCTGCACCTCGAGCATGAAACTCCTGCTGATCCTGAAGATTGACGATGAGGTGGGGGCGATTTCGGCTCACATGGGAGCGGGTGTGTGGGGAACCCTCGCGGTCAGCTTCACACATGACAGTGATCTGCTGGCGCAACTGGCCGGCGTCGCGGCGGTCGGCGCCTTCGTGTTTGCAACGTCGCTCCTGGTGTGGTGGGTCATTGATATGCTGCTGGGTGTCAGAAATCCGCCTCATGTCGAGCAGGCAGGTCAGGACCTCGCCGAGCTTGGCATCGTCGCCTACCCGGAATTCATGCTCATCGACGATGTCGACGACGCGAACGGGCATCCGCCGCCACACTGTTGAACGGTGCATTCCTCGTGGCGTCACGACCTCGTCGTATGCGGCGATGTCGTCCCGGAACCGCCCCCGGTCGTCAAGGGAGAATCCCGGCGTGTGGCGAGGACATTGAAGGGGTCATCCGGGCAAACATGCGAACGCACGAGACAGACCAGGATGGATTCAGCCCGTGCTGATCGAACGGGTGCTGCCGGGCGGGACGGCCTTGTCCGTGTTGCCCGCGCGGTTGATGTTCGCCGCAAGCAGTGCCTTACGACAGGTCGATTCCACGTGCAGCGACAAAGTCCCTGTACGGTGCGAAAGCCTCGTCAACGGCCTCTGGCGTAAGGCCGTAGTCCTCCAGCCTGTACTCGTGCCGCGGTTCCTGCCGGCGTTGTTCTTCCTGCATCGTGAGACATTCGCGCATGGTGTCGAAGGTATCCGGCTCCCGATGCCATCCGAGGCGTTGGCAGACGTCGTTGACGACGGCCATCGGATCATTGACAAGATCGATGTAGCGCACGTCGGCCCAGCGCCTGTCGAGTTCGGGACGCGATGCCCGAAACTGCATCGCCTGGTTGAGCATGCCGCTCATGAACGCCAGCTGTTCGGTACCTGTCTCGTGCGGCGGGCGTGGCACCGAGGTGAAGGAGCGAAGGCGCTCCACCAGGCTGTTCCAGGACGCCATGAACTGTGTGGGGTCGCGATGCGTCTGGATGAAGACGGCATCGGGATAGGTCTCCAGAAGCACCTCCAACTCCATGAGGTGGAAGGGCATCTCGAGCAGCCATTGCCGCTGCTGGTGCGGCGCCCGCTGCCGTCGCTGCCAATTGAAGTGCTGCATGATACGCCGGTGATGCGCATAGGCGTTGCGTGAGCCGGTCTCCGCAAGCCATCGGCCATACATGGGTACGTGGTACGCGACGAGGATGACCCAGGTCGCAAAGGAATGCTGGAGAAGCATGAAATCCTCGTCGGGCTCGTCCACGTCGAAGTGGTGAAGCCCGGACAGAGTATCCACGATGCTGGTTGCGGCCATCATCTCCTCCGAGTAGGTCCGACGGGGATCCTTGGCCGTGCCCGCGACGTTGGCATAGTCGCCTGCAGGCAGCACTGACTCGGTCAACTCGTATCGCCGCAGCGCCCAGAACTGGGGATCGCGCGAAAGCAGGCGGTGCAGGAAGGTGGTTCCGGTCCGGTTGATGCCTACGATGAACACCGGGCGGGTGATCTGTTCCTGTCCGATCTCGGGGTGCTGTTGTGCTTCTCGGGCAAGCGCCGCGGTGTTGCGGAGCGAGCGGGTCAAGCCGTAGATGACGAGACTGAGCCGCCGTCCCTCCAGCCCGGCATCCGGCGAGTTGAGCGCCTCCACCAGAGTTCGCAGGCCGGCGCGCATCCACTCAGGATAGGTCCGCTCGAAGGCAAGGCCCATGCGCTCGGCATATGCGCCGGCCTGAGCGACGAGACCATCGAAGTCCAGGCAGCCTTGCGGGACAGGGTAGGGCCACTCGTCGCGATGACGCCTGATCCAGTCATAGGAGCGTGCATGGCGCAGCAGCATTGCGGGCCATGCAACGGAACGCGGGCAGTCCTCGCGGATGGCGCGATCGCTGATCGGCCGCGTGTGGCCGCCCTTGTCTTCGCTGAACCAGTAGGGGGCGAAGTGGTCGACAATGGCCCATTGCCGGTGTAGCGGGGAACCGTCGCCGAGGTTCTGGCAGAAGCGTCTGAAGGACTGGTACGAGACCGTTTGCCAATAGAATCCGAAATCCGCCAGTTCGAGGTCGTCATAGGGTGGTGACGTATCGCAACAGTGGTAGATCGTGAAGCGCCGGTTCGGATTGAGCGAGATCGCCGTGCATATCTCGCTGACGGTATTGACCGGCTCCGGATTGCGTTGAATCGAAAACCCCGCCGGCACCTTTCCCAGTTGCGTAGCCGCTGCGAAGATCCGGGTCGGCAAGTCGTTTGCCTGTGTGTATCCCGTACTGGAAAACCCCATCTGCGGCAGGCGAAAGATCGCGACCGGCGCACCTGCCGCCTTCGCGGCCAGTACGCCTTGTTCGGACACCAGTTTGCTCCACGGGTACCCGATGGCGCCGAGCGGAATGGCCCTCTTCATGACGGCGAGATCAGGTGACGCCTGATCGCCGATTCGGCTGTGAGTGTACTCCAGTGAAAAGTCGCAAAGATATTCGGGGAAAATGCCCATGGTCGAGACGTAGAACAGATGCTTGAAGCGGGTCTGCAGGCAGAGTTCCAGCACCGGGCGCAGGCCAAGCACGTTCGGATCGCGTATGTCGGCATAGGAGAGGGAAAGACATACGTTGGCGGCAAGGTGATAGACCGCATCAATTCGCCTGCTCAGTTCCTCGAATGCGGAGTCGTTCAGGCCAAAGCGCTCCCGGGAAGCATCGCCAGGCACCACACGCAGCCGCGTGGCCCACGCCTCCTCCCAGATTTCCGCCTGCTCCAGAGCATCGCGCACGCGTTTGAAACCGTGTTCCGGGCTTTCGGCCCGAATCAGACAGTGCACAACCAGCCGTTGGTTCTGCCGCAGGAGTTCGTGGAGGAAGAAGCGCCCCGCGAATCCGGTCGCTCCTGTCAGCAGGACCTCCCGAAAGTCGTCCGGCGACACGGCGTCGGACGGAGTCTGCCGTGCGAGTGACGCATGAACCACGCGTTGCAACCCGTCCACGTCTTTCTGACACTGGGGTGGCAACCGGCCGACAAGCCGCGGCACGGCGTGCTCGGCAACCTGGGCCTTGACCATGACTACTTCGAGTCCTGCCAGGCGCCGCTCTCCGGCCGCTGGTTTGCGCTGCCGGGATACAAGGGCTCACTCACGGAGTTCTCTCCGGAACAGGACGCTGGCGCGAAGTGGTCTTCTGGCGAACTGGCAAACACCGAAGGCCGGCGTCGAACGCGACGCTGTGCGGAGAGGGGGGCATCCTCCGCACCGTCGTCGTCGTCCTGGGAATCCGCCTCGTCCCCGCTCCTTGCACCGAAGACGATAGCGTGGGCTAGCGAGTGGCATGACGCCGTGGTCATCAGCTCGAGCGCGCTCGCCTGGAAGTTGAACTCGCTCTGAATGAATGCCCCCAGTTCGGCGACCGAGATTGAGTTGAGGCCAAAGCTGGAAAGTGGCTCCTCCAGACCGCTCTCGTCATGGCCACAGAGTTCGGCGACCTTGGCGGCGATCCGCGCCATGACGCCATCGACCGTCAACAACTCGTCGGAACCAACCTCGAACGCGTCCTGATTGCTCATCAGGCAGCCGGTCCGCATGTAATCGGGTGCGTCGACATTCCAGAGCACGCGCTTGAAGAGCGCGGTGATCAGATGGTCGTTCTCGCGCATTGTTCTGAGCGCATAGTCGAGGTTGGCAATTGCGAAGTAGCTGCTGACCGGCGGCATGCCGGCAGCCCGCATCAGGCGCAGGACACCGAGGTTGCGTGCGGCCATGCCCGCATCAGCGACGGCCGCCAGGTTGTAGGACAGGGCCGGAAGTCCCTTGCGGCGGCGGCAGGCGGCGAGGCCGTCCATGAAGGCGTTGGCGGCGCTGTAGTTGATCTGTCCCGGATTGCCAAACGCCGACGACAGTGACGACACAAGGACGAAGTGATCGAGCGCAAGAGCCTCTGTAGCGCGGTGGAGGTGGAGTGCACCACTGGCCTTGGGGGCGAACACGCGGGCGATGGAATCAGCCGTCAAGTCGTCCAGCAGGCGGTCATCCAGCATGCCGGCGAGGTGGAACACACCCTTGAGCGGCCTCTTCACTCCGGCGACGCACCGGCGCACGTCGGCTTCGACGGAAACGTCGCCTTGAACCAGATCGATCTCGACTCCGTCGCCCAGGGACGAGAGCGTCGTCGACTGGCGCAGCCAGTACTCGCTGCGGCGGCGTTCGGGGTCGCGGTCCATGAGCGTCAGGTGTCGTGCGCCCGCCGTCACGAGGTAGGGCAGGAGTCTCTGGCCGAAGCCGCCGAGGCCACCGGTCACCAGATAGGTCGCCTCAGGATCCAGCAGCTGTCGCCGGTCGTCGATCGGGAAGTCCGGATCCGGATTGGCGGATGCCGGCGGCGCCCTCAACACCAGTTTCCCCTGGTGTTGACCGGTGGTCATCAGGCGCAGTGCGGCCGGGTAGTCGCCGTAAGGGAAGACGGTGGTTGGCAACGGCGGCACCACGCCGCGGTCGAGAAGGCCGAGGCAGATCTCCGAAAGCTCGCGAGAGAGCATCGGATCGTCCACCATCAACCGGTCGAGATCGATGGCTGCGAATCGCAGGTTCTTTCGGAAGACGCGGAGGCCGAGGGCGCTGTCGGCGTAGATGTCGACCTTGCCGATCTCGCAATGCCAACCCCCTGCCCGGAGAGCCTGCAGGCACAGCAGGACGTGGCGGCCGGCAAGCGAGTTCAGAACGACATCGACACCCTGGCCGCGGGTCGCCTTCATCAGTTCGTCATACCAGTCCTCGCTGTGGGAATCGAAGGCCGCCCGAACCCCGAGAGCCAGCAGCTGATCGCGTTTGCTCTCGCTTCCTGCCGTGGCGTAGATCTCGGCGCCTGCGCTCTTGGCGAGCGCAATCGCGGCCTGCCCTATGCCGCCCATGGCCGAGTGGATGAGTACGCGCTGCCCTTTGCGAATTCTGGCGAGGTGCATCAGGGAGTAGTAGGCGGTCACGTAGACCGTGAGCGACGATGCGGCCTCCTCCATCGTGAGGCCGGAAGGCTTGCGAAACACGCGGTGTTGGCCCACGACCACGCGATTGGCGATACAGCCGCCGTCGACAAGAATCACCTCATCGCCGGGATCGAGTCCCTTCACCGCCGTGCCCGTGCGGCGCACCACGCCACTCGCCTCCATGCCGACTTCGCGACCGAGCGCCGAACGTTCATAAGCCAGAGCCGGCAGCAGTCCGAGCGTCACCATGACATCGCGGAAGTTGAGCGCCGACGCGACGACGTCGACCTCCACGGCGTGGGGGGTCAGTGGTGGCAGATCGTAGGTCTTCATCCTGAGGCCACCGATTTGCCCTGCATTGTCCAGGAACAGCCGGTAGGGAGGGTTCTCCGCGGCGGGGACGCGCGGATACTGCTCGCGATAGCTCAACACGCGCGGAACCCACGGACGGCCCTCGCGCACTGCAAGCTCGCGCTCGCGCGGATCATGGCGCACGAGCCATGCCAGCATCTCGAGGTCGCAGGCCGCACCCAGATCCACGAGGCGGAAATCGAGCCTTGCCTCTTCGCCGATCTCGATCGCCATACTCCTCACTGCGCCCCAGAGCGCGCTCCCGCTCGCATCCTCCGGTTCGAACACGGCCTTGCGCGTCGCCACGGTCACGCAGCATCGACAGCTGGCCTGATCGATCCGGTAGGGAACCAGAGACTGAATGAGAGCAACGAATCGGGAGACTGCCTTCTCGCCTGTCGGATCCTCCGGATCCCGGTCAAAGAAGACGTCGATTGCCTGAAGGTCGGCCGCCTGTGGCCAAGCCTCGGGCCCGAAGACGTCGCCGGAGCTGAGAGTGTCGTGCGGAATCCGGTGGACGTCGGGGTTGTTGACGAGCGTGATCCAGGCCTCCGCCAGACTGTCGGAGGTCCCCATCACCCAGCGCGGTCCGGGTAGTGCCGTCCTGCCGGCGTCGCTCGTGAGCGGTTGCGGCGCCTGCAACAAGGTCGTCCGCCGGCTGGCGCGAAGGACTGTCCAGCCCATGTCAGGCTCAACGGTGGCGCCGTCATCGTGAAGGACCATTGCCAGTCCACCCGGAACGGCTGCCTCCTGCCAGAACCGCCAGTCGTCGACGGTGAATGCAGCTTCGTCCTGGTGGAGAAACAGGATTTCTGCTGCGGCCCGTCGCAGCAGACCCGTATCGAAGGCGGATTCCTGCCTCGCGGCGGGATCGAGGCAGTCGAATCGCAACGTGGCGGTGTGCCCGTGAAAGGCGTCGTAGTGTGTCCGGGCGCAGTCTTCATCGTCGGCCACAAGCCAATACTCGCTCTGCGTCTCGTCGCGCGCGAGATGATCAATGCATTCATGAAGCACTGTCCGTTCCGGCTCCCTGGCGCCCGCGAACTCCAGTGCGTGGCAGACCGGCCAGTTGCTTCCGGTGCCGTCCTGGCGCTCCAGGGCGGCAAGCAGGGCCGCCGGATTGATCTCGTCGTCGGACAGTCGCTCCACAATTGCAAGGCCATCCGTCACGTCCTTCGGTTGCCAGGCCACGCGGTGCTTGCTGTGCGGCAGGTCGACCCGTCGGGGATTTGAGATGAAGGAGATGTACTTCTCGATGTGAAGGACGAGGTCACCGGTCTCACCGTCGTAGCAGGCAAGGCTGCCGGAGACCCACTCGCCGGTCGGCACCGAGTACTGGCCCTTGTCGTCGACTTCGTAACGGATGTTCCCGGGATACGTGACGCGGCAGGTCATCCGCGACACCGTGGGCGGACGCAGGAACGTCACGTTCTCGGCCCGGCGCGGAATGGCAAAGAGGTCGGCACCGAGCATGAGGTCATAGAGGTATGACTGCAGTCCGCCGTCAAGCAGGGCAGGAAACAGGATGTAGCCTTCATCCTGAGCGTCTCGCCAGAGATCCTCATCCAGCTCGACATCGAAAAGAAGGTGATCGGTGGAGACGTCGCGTCTGAGTCGCCGCATGTTTCGAAAATGCGGACCATACTGGAACGTCTCGCCAAGGACCGTTTCGAAGCGTTCATACAACTCGTCATCTGCCGCATAGGCCAGCGGCTCGTATCGCGTGGCGTCGATCTTCGATACATGGTTGGGTACATCCGGCACGTGGTCGGATCCGATGCGGCGCACCTGTCCGCGACCATGCAGTTCCCACTTCGCATCGATGTCGTAAGGCTGGGTCGAGATCGTGAGAGAGTATTCGTCCGGCGAATTGGGCATCGGTCGCAGGGCCGTCTGCAGCCGTACCGGGACCCTGGGGATCGGACACGGCTGGAGGAACTCCAGCATCTCGATGCACACGGGTGCGCCTTCGAGTGCCTGCAAGGCAAGTTCAATGAATCCTGCGGCCGGCATGATCGGCGCATGATGCACGCGGTGCTCCACGAGCCACGGAAAGGCCGCCTCGGAGAGACGTCCCTCGAGCAGCAAATGATCGCAGGGCACCTGGTGGCCAACCAGGGGCCCGTGCGAGTACTCGCTCCGCCGCTGCAGGAACTCGTCGTCGAGCGTGTTGTCGACGGTCTTCTGTTCCTCTCGCGGGTGTCCCGGCAGGGACGGCACGATGGGATGCGGGCGCGGGTACTGTGCTGCGAAGTCCAGAGACACGCCCGCGGTAAAGAGGTTGCCCAGAGCCTGATGGAAGCCGAGGCAGGTATCGGTGTCCCGCATCAGTGTCGGAATGGTGACGGGTGGTGGTACAACGTCTTCCACACATTGCGCGACGATGGATTGCAGGGCCGAGTGGGGCGCGACCTCCAGCACGACATCGGGCCGGAATTCGCGCTTGATGGTCTCCATTGCCTTGGCGAAGCGAACCGGCTGGCGGATGTTCGACCACCAGTAGGCCCCATCCAGCCGTGACGTCTCGGCGCCGGTGACCGAGGAGATGAAAGGCACGTCCGCGTCAAAGGTACAATCGTCGAGGAAGGTGAACGCCTCGAGCGCGTCATTCTTGATGGCGTCCATGGCTCGGGAGTGAAAGGCAATGTTCCCCGGCAGCAACTGGTTCTGAAGGTTGCGCCGGTCCAACTCCTCCATCACCGGTTGCAGGCTGTCTTCCGGGCCGCAGATGACAGTGCTGGCCGGGGCGTTCTCGCAGGCAATCTCGACTTCGGGCACCCGGTTGCCGTCGGAACGGAATGCCGTGCCCAATCCGTCCAGAAGATCCTCCACGCCCGACCGGTCGAGTCCGACTGCCAGCATGCGGCCGGATCCCGCCACGCGCTGTTGCAGGGTGGCGCGGTGATAGACGAGGCGCGTCGCATCGGCGAGCGAAAGAGCCCCGCACGCATAGGCCGCGGCCACCTCGCCGGAGCTGTGACCCAGCACGCAGTCGGGATAGACACCCCAGGTTCTGAAGAGTTCCACCAGGGCGCACTGGAGCGCGAAGATCGCGGGCTGGGCCAGGGCACATTCGTCAAGCGCTTCTTGCGGGGCCTCGAAACAGGCGTCTCGCAGCGAGGTTCGTGCATGCTCGTTCCAGTGCGCGTCCACGGCGTCGATGACACGACGGAAAACGGGATGGGCCTTGTAGAGGTCGTGGCCGCAACCGGCCCACTGCGTCCCCTGTCCGGCAAACACCATGACCACTCCGCGCTCGCCCTCGCTCACGGTGCTGACGGGGGGCTCATTCTCTGCGAAGTCATGAAGCGCCTCGGCCAGATCGGACAGACTGTGCGTGGCGAATGTTGTCCGTGCAGCAAAGTGGGTGCGACGGCGGCTGAGGTTGCCGGCGAGCGCATAGAGATCCACTGTCTGCTTGCCGAGATGATGATGCAGACGTCGCGCACTTTCGGTCAGTGCCCTGGGGGTGCGCGCCGAGAGCGGGATCATGAAACCCGCCTCCGACGCCAGCGGCACCGACCAGAGCCTGGGTTGTGCCGGTCGATACTCGCGCACCACGCAGTGCCCGTTTGCCCCTCCAAATCCGAACGAATTGACTCCGACGACCACAGGGTGATCCGGGAAGGACTCGCACGTTGTCTGGACTTGCATGGGACAGCTGTCGAAGTCGATTTCCGGATTGGGTACCTGAAAGTTGTTCGATGTCGGTGCGAAGGTGCGCTGCTGCATCATCAGGACGACCTTCAGCAGGGCGCAGTGGAAGGCAGCGGCCTCCATGTGTCCGACGTTGCTCTTCACGCTGGAGACTCGCAGCGGAACCTTGCGTTCGCAGTCACCGAACGCTTCCGCAATGGCATTTCCTTCGATGGGGTCGCCTACCGCGGTCCCGGTCGCGTGGGCCTCGATGTAGTCGAAATCGACAGGGCTGCGGCCGGCGCGTGCTGCGGCTTCTCGCATCAGTTGGACCTGGCCGTGGCGGGTGGGTGCGCTGATGAAGCGACCTGGCGCAAGACCGAGTGTCCCGTCGGCCGTCCCGGACGAGTTGACTGCTGTCGACTCGATCACGGCGTGGATCGGGTCCCCGTCCCGCTCGGCTGCCGCAAGGGGCTTGATGGCAAAGACGAACGAACCTTCGGAACGCATGTATCCGTTGGCCCCGGCATCGAAGGAATGACACTTGCCGTCCGGGCTGATGACCCCCATGAGGTTGAAACTGCTGCTCATTCGGCCGCTTCCCAGGTAGGTCACGGCGCCGACAAGCGCCTGGTCGCAATCGCCGCACCTCAGCGCATTCATCGCAGCGTGCAGGGCGCTCAGGCCTGCGGAGCAGGCTGTGCAGTAGGTGGCGGAGGACCCCATGAGGTTGAAGTGATAGGAGACCCTGTTGGCCAGCATGGCAAGGCTGATGCCGGAAACGGAGTACTCCGTGACACCGTGTTGTGGCCGCCAGTTGGCGACGGCCGGGACCTGCGCGCCGACGAAGACCCCGGTGGGGCTGTTGCGTAACGCATGAAGGTCCCAGCCGGCATGTTCGAGAGTCTCCCATGCGCAGTTCAGGAGCAGCCTGACCTGCGGTTCGGTCTGCCTCAGTTCGTTGTAGGACATGCCGAAGAACGCGCGGTCGAAGAGCAGTTCCTCGTCCTCGCGAATCAGGCCTTCGTAAGGGCTTGCGAGACGCCCCGGACCCGAAAACTCCCCAATGGGCAAATGACCTCTTCCGTAGCGATCCGTGATCGGCTCCTGGACGATCCCGCGCTCGCAGAGCAGACGCCAGAAGTCCGAATCCGAGTGAATGCCGCCCGGCATGCGATAGCCGTACCCGGTGATTGCAACTCCGTCGCTGGTGTCAAATGCGCTCATGCGTGCCTTATACCCGGAAACTGTATTCCTGTACCCGGAATCTGTATTCCTCGTCAGTTCGGCTTGCGCGTTCGATGGCAGAGAATCGAATGACCTTGCCACAAGCCGTTGTTGCCGGCACGTCGCAGGTGCATTCGTGAATGTGCACTGAGCCGGTTCCGGTCTGGGGCGAGGTCGACTGACTCTCCTGGACCTTGTGCCCTCAGGGGCGGTCCGCGGTCTTCAGGCAGTCTCCGGATCCTCCATCGCGACCCGGTTGTCATCGACGGGATGATGGCCCCGGGTCCCCGCACCGTTGCGGTCCGGCGTGGCGGACTGCGGCGTCGACGGAACCGGCGAATGCGCCAAACTGGCGCGTGAAGCGGTCGCAGAGTTCCCTGACGGTGCAGTCGTGGGCCTCCTTGTCCTCCCAGGTCCGCCGGGGATCAAGCAGGTCTTCAGGGACCCCCGGGCAGGAGACCGGCACCTCGAACCCGAAGTGAGGATCCTTGCGGAAGGCAGCCCGTTGCAAGGAGCCGTCGAGCGCGGCATTCAGCATGGCCCTCGTGTGAACGAGGGGAATGCGACGTCCGGTGCCGAAGCGGCCGCCTGTCCAGCCGGTGTTGATCAGCCAGCAGCTGACCCCGTGCCGGCGGATCCTGTCGGCGAGAAGACGGGCGTAGACCTCGGGGTGGCGGGGCATGAAGGGAGCCCCGAAACAGGGCGAGAAAGTTGCTTCAGGGTCCTTGCCGACGCCCTGTTCGGTCCCGGCGATCTTCGATGTGTAGCCGCACAGGAAGTGGTAGGTGGCCTGTTCCGGTGTCAGCCTGGCCACGGGCGGCATGACCCCGAATGCATCGGCGGTCAGCAGGATGATGCTGGAAGGGTGACCGGCCCGTCCGGTCGTCGAAGCGCCCTCGATGAATTCCAGGGGATAGGAGGCGCGCGTGTTTTCCGTCAATCGGGCGTCGTCGAAGTCGATCTGGCGGGTTGTGTCATCCATGACGACGTTCTCGAGTACGGTGCTGAACCGTCTGGCGGCGGCATGGATCTCCGGTTCCGACTCGTGAGACAGTCGGATCGTCTTGGCATAGCAGCCACCCTCGAAGTTGAAGAGACCGCTGTCACTCCAGCCGTGTTCGTCATCGCCCACGAGATGGCGATCCGGATCCGCCGACAGCGTGGTCTTACCGGTACCCGAAAGACCGAAGAAGACCGCCGCGTCTCCGTTGCGGCCCACATTGACGGAACAGTGCATGGGAAGCACGCCATCGGGGGGGAGAAGGTAGTTGAGGACGGTGAAGACGGACTTCTTGATCTCTCCCGCATAGGCGGTGCCGGCGATGAGCACCAGTCTTGCCGCGAAATCGATGGCGATCGCTGTTGCGGAACGGCATCCGTCAATCTGCGGGTCTGCCTGGAACCCGGGAGCCTGGATGACAGTGAACTGCGGTTCAAAGTGGTGAAGGGCGGTCGGATGCGGGGTGATCAGCATGTGGCGGGAGAACAGGCTGTGCCACGCGTATTCCGTCACCACGCGAATGTTGAGCCGGTAGTCGGGATCAGCGCCGGCATGAAGATCCTGCACGAACGTCTGACGGGTGCTGAGGTAGGCCAGAAGGCGCTTCTTCAGGACGTCAAAGCAGTCACGTGACAGCGGTGCGTTGAAGGATCCCCAGTTGACCGTGTCACGGGTTTCATCGTCCTCGACAATGAACTTGTCCCTGGCGGAGCGTCCTGTGTGGGCTCCCGTCCGCACCACCAGGGCGCCACCTTCGGCTACCGACGCCTCGCCCCCGGCGACGGCCCGCTGGTAGAGTTCCGCGGTTCCGGCATTGATCCGGGTCCGGGGCAACGCATGATCGCTACTGATGGCGCCCGCCAATCGGTTCATCCGCCGTTCGCTTGTCTCACCCGTCCATATCAATCCCGAGGCAGCGTTCCATGGCAAGGGGTGCCGGTCAAATACCTGTGAACATCATGGCCGCACAAATGACACGATTGTGCCATGTCACTTGTGGCATGATTTTGCCTGTGCAGAGATCCGGAGGGCGGGATCATGGACGGAAAGACGATCGCCATCGTGGACGACCGGAAGAGTATCCTCGCGGCCTATGGCGAGCTGTTTCGCAACGAGGGCTACAACGTCCATTGCTTCTCTGGCGGAGTGGACCTTATCAACCGTCTGTCGACGCTCGAAGTCGATCTCGTTCTCCTCGACATCGATCTGGGCCGTGGTCTCGCCGGCTGGCAGGTGCAGAATCTCCTGGCCCGCGAACACCCCGGTCTGCGGGTCATCTTCATGACGGCTGTCGCCCTCGACGATGCCGACGAGGCGCGCGGACTGGAAGCGGGCGCCGCCGACTACGTCAGGAAGGGAAGCGATCCCCGCATCCTGCTTGCACGGGTTCGCCGGGAGCTCTCGATCCGGGGCGCGGCTGCGCCGGAGTCTTCCAACGGGAGGACCGTCGCAGGCGACCTCGTCCTCGACTCGTTGTGCCTGTCGTGTTCCTGGAAGGGCCATGAAGTCCCGCTCACGGTTTCGGAATTCCGCATCCTCGAGGAAATGGCCGGATCGCCGGGCCGCGTGAAGTCCCGTGACACTCTCCTTGCGGCAGCAGGGAACGAAGAGGATGCGGCCACCGAGCGGGCGGCGGACAGCCACATCAAGCGCATTCGCCGCAAACTCCGCAGTGTCGATGCCGCGTTCGCCGGGATCAGGACCCACAGCGGCGCCGGCTATTCCTGGCGTTCTGCCAGCCCATGATGCCTGGGGGTGAAGGGGTTCCCGCGGGATGCTCGTCCGGAAGATCCTTGCCATCAATCTCGTGCCACTCGCCCTCTTTCTGGTGGCGCTCTATCTGATTCACGACATCAGGCCCAACCTCGTCATGACGAAGGTCGAGTCTCTCACGGCACGTGGCCGCCTGATTGCCCTTTCCATAGAGAACTCCGCCGTCATGGAGGATCTCGAAACCATCAATCCGGCACGACTGGACATTCCCGACAAGGTGGGACTCTTTCCCGCTCCCCAGCTGGGTTACGCCTGGCCCCCGGCCGGCCTGTCACCTCTCGAAGCAAGAAAGCGGCTGGTTGGCAGCTGGAAGGGACACCTCGTCACCCTGACGCCTGGAACGGACATCGGCATCCGGCTTGTCGATCCCCTGACCGGAGAGAATCTCGCCGGCGATTCCCGGGAATCCGTCGAGATCGAGACCATGACGGACGACGGAACATGGCAGATGCCGTCATGGCGCGCCGTCCTCGATGACTGGCTTGTGTTCCCGGGCGGGCAGTCCGATGTGGCTGTGGAAGGGCCGGAAGGCCTCGTTGGCGAAGCGGCGCGTGGCGTGGCCTCCTGGACGGTTGTCGGGAGGGGCACGAACGACATGAGGTTTGTGGTGGCCGTTCCGGTGAGAAAGAAGCTCTACCGGACCGTCGTTGGTGTCCTCGTTCTTTCCGCTAAACCCAGTGACGAGGAACTCGACCTGCTGCGCCGCCAGGAAGTGATCATGCTGATGGCGCTCGTGGCCTTTGCGCTGACCGCCGGACTGTCCGTCTGGCTCGCCCGTGTCATCACCAGGCCCCTCGTGGAGTTGTCAGATGCGGCCACGGACGTGCGTCGGGGCCGCAAGGGATCAAGGGACATTCCCGATCATCGCGCGCGAGGCGACGAAATCGGCAGGCTGGCGGAAGCGCTCATCATGATGACGGGAGCCCTCGAACGGCGGGTCGAGGATGGCAAGGAGATCGCGCGCAATTCCGCCCACGAGATACGCAACGCCGTGACCGGAATGGGTGGCGCGCTCATGGTCCTGCGAAACAACGACGCGGTCCTGAGAAAGAAGATGATCGCACTGGCCCTGGCGGAAGCCGGACGCCTCGAACGGCTGGCTGACGACATGCAGGATCTTTCCAAACTCGATGACCTGCTGGTGCGCACTCCGACGACACTTGTCGACGTCTCCCGCCTGCTCGCCAGGCACGCGGACCCCGACGTGTGGCTGGAGCGTCATGGCGTCACGGTGAGGCACGGCCCGGGTCTTGCCGGACCGGCGCGGGACCGGTGCTGTCTCGTTGACGGTCTCGAAGACCGCCTGGTCCAGGTCGTGCTCAACCTGCTTGCCAACGCCGTCTCGTTCAGTCCGCCGGACGGTGTCATCACGGTGGACTGCTACCGGAAGGAAAGCTGGGTCACAGTCACCGTGGCCGACCAGGGTCCTGGCCTCCCGCCAGGGGCCGAAGAGAGGGTCTTCGCCTGGCTGGAACAATGCCGGGACCCGGCAGCGAATGGCGACCACTCGGGCATCGGACTGACGATATCGCGGCAGATCGTCCACGCCTTCGGCGGCGAGATTTTCGCCCGCAACATCGGCGAGGACGCCGAACATCCCGAGGGCGCATGCTTCACCGTCCGCCTGCCTGCTGCATCGCGCCGCCGGCGGTGGTTTCTTGATGCCCTGGGATTGCCGTGAGGCCGAGCTGTTCGCCGCCGTCCCGGGCAGCGAACAGGCTCGTCATGCCGTTGTGTCGGGACGGTACGCGTTCGGCGGCAACGGGCACCGGCCCCATTCCGGGATGGTTTCCCGCTCCGGCGGCGAACCGGTCATGGTGTCAACGGCCATGCCGTGACCGTGGCGCGCAGGCTGCCTGCAAGCGTTTCGCGGATGGAGACGGCACCCGACCCGTCGCGCCGCGGTCGGAGCGGGGGGTGCGACGTCAGCCGGATCCCAGATATGAGTCGATCCATGGAGAACGGGCTCCGTCCGCGGTCCAGAGGATCGGAAAATAGTTGTCGTCCATGACGGCGTTGCCGTCATGGCGCATGTAGCGGCCGTACATCGGGCCCGTGCCATGCGCGATGTTGCGAGGAACGAAACACGCCTCGGACGACAGGCAGTGGACGACGAGAGAGCGTCTGGCCGAGCCACCGAGATTGGCGTTGGAACCGTGCCAGGTGTTGCCGTGATGAAAGGACCCGCCACCCTTCCTGACAACGACGGGAACCACGTCCGGCTCGCCTACACCCTGGGCGGCTGCTGCCTCCCGCATTTCCTTGGTGTAGTCTTCAGGCCCGTGAAACTGCTCGATGGGCGCCGCGCGCGACCACTTGTGGGAACCCCTGACCAGCTCCATGGTTCCGGCATCGGCTGAGGTGTCATCGAGAGCGATCCAGCAGCTGATCATCTCGTTGGGATCGATCCAGTCGAGGTAGGCACAATCCTGATGCATGCCCAGCGGACGGGTGCCGACGGGTTTCCACAGCACATTGTCGACCTTGATACGGGCTCCGGGCCATCCCCCCAGCGTGGCGCAGGCCCGGCCGATATCCTCCCGCAGGACCGTTTCGGCGACTGTCCTGTCCCCCTTCCAGCCGTTGCAGATCTGGCGTGTCAGGGACGGATCGCTGACTCCTTCCTGCCAGTTGACCTCGTCTGGGCGGATGCCGGTCTCGAATTCGCCGCGGAACATCCTTTCGTAGCGCGCCTTGATCCTCTCGGCGGTTTCATCGTCGATCAGGTTGTCGACAAAGACAAAACCGTCG
The DNA here is from genome assembly GCA_022823765.1 of Alphaproteobacteria bacterium. Taxonomy (GTDB): domain Bacteria; phylum Pseudomonadota; class Alphaproteobacteria; order SP197; family SP197; genus SP197. The sequence continues at coordinate 16,530 of JAJEHK010000224.1, forward strand.
CGATGGAAGGTCTCGATTTCGCAATCCGTCAATTCGAACGTGTTCATGGCAGACAGTCCAGGTAGGTGTTCATGTCCCAATCGCTGACTTCAGCGTTGAACCGATCCCACTCGTCACGCTTGTATTCATCATAGATCTCGTAGAGCCGTCCGGGAAGAGCGGAACGCACCACGTCATCGGCGGCGAGCGCATCCAGTGCCTCGCCAAAATAGCGCGGCAGGCGCCGGACGATCTTTCCGGCTTCCATGGCTTCGTAGATGTTGCGCTGCTCGGGCTCGCCCGGGTCGAGCTGGCGGGTGATGCCGTCATCCATCGCCTTCAGGAGAGCCGCAGCCATGAGATATGGGTTGACCATGGAATCGACAGCCCTGTACTCGAACCGGCCCGGAGCCGACACCCTGAGCGCCGTCGTCCGGTTCTGATAGCCCCAGTCGGCGTAGATGGGCGCCCACAGACCGAGATCGAGCATGCGCCGGTAGGAGTTGACGGTGGAGGAGCCGATGGCGGTGAGCGCGGGAAGGTGCTCCATGACGCCGCCAATGGCATGGAGGCCAAGGGGCCCCGGCATCCAGTCATTCGGATCATGGATGAAGACATTGGTGCCGTCCTTGAGGTGCATGTAGACGTCGTCGACACCAGGTCGCGGATCGTCGACATGGCAGACCATGGAGTCGTCACCGCCTCTCCACAGGGACATGTTGTGATGGCAACCGTTCCCCGACAGGCCCATGAAAGGCTTCGACATGAAGCAGGCGATGAGACCTTCCTCGCGGGCGACCTGTGCGCAGATCTGCCGGTAGGTGGTCAGCCGGTCGCAGGTTCTCAAGGCATCATCAAACATGAAGTTGATCTCGAGCTGGCCCGGCGCGTCCTCGTGATCGCCCTGTATCATGTCGAGACCCATGGCCTGGCCATACGAGACGACCCTGGAGTAGACGCGCGACAATTCCTCGAACTGGTCGATGTGGTAGGCGAGGGGCTTGGTCGGTCCGCCATCGGGCCGGCCGTCTTCACCCCGCCTGAGCCAGGCCATTTCAGGTTCACAGCCATGGCGAAGGTGAAGTCCGTCATGGTCGGACATGAACTGCTCATGAACGCGCCGCAGGTTGCCCCGGCAATCCTCCTCCATGAAAGCGCCCGGATTGGCTCCCTCCTCGCGGGCATGGAAGACCGTGCAGTAGACGCGCGCGGCCTCTCGGTTCCAGGGCAGCTGGCAGAATGTCTCGGGATCGGGAATCGCCACCAGTTCATGGGCATTGGCGGGAAATCCGAGGAGGTTTCCCGAGCGGTCGGGAAGGACATTGGTGAGGCCGCCGTACCACGTCTGGATTCCCCTGGCGGCCATGGATTCCCAGTGCGGCGCCGGCACGGCCTTGCCCATGATGCGTCCAGTGATCGAGATGTACTGGTAGT
>JAJEHK010000130.1 GCA_022823765.1 Alphaproteobacteria bacterium
ACAAGTGGTATTTCGACGAGATCTACGAAGCCCTGCTCGTGCGGCCGGCGAAACGGATTGGTCTGGGACTCTGGAAAACGGGGGATGGCGACGTGATCGACGGCCTGGGCCCTGACGGAGTTGCCGGCGCCACCCTCTCCCTGGCGCGCCGTGCCAGGCTCCTGCAGTCGGGCTATCTCTACCACTACGCCTTTGCCATGCTGATCGGCCTCGTCGTGCTGGCCAGCTGGTTCCTCTTCAGGATCTGGGGCTAGGAACGATGTCGCAGTGGCCCCTGCTCTCCCTGGCGACATTCCTGCCACTGGTCGGTGCGGCTTTCGTGTTGCTGACGCGCGGCGATAACGCAGAGGCGGTGGCCCGCAACACCCGCTATGTCGCCCTGTGGACGTCATTTGTCGTCCTCGTAGTCGTCCTTCTCATCTGGGCGGCTTTCGACACCACTACGGCGGAGTTCCAGTTTGTCGAACGGGCGCCGTGGATTCCGGCGTTCGGTATCGAGTTTTACCTTGGCGTTGACGGAATTTCCCTTTTCCTGATCCTGCTGACGGCCTTCCTGGTGCCTGTCTGCATTCTCTGTTCGTGGGACTCCATTCGCACCCGGGTGAGGGAATACATGATCGCATTCCTGGTCATGGAGTCCTTCATCATCGGAGTCTTCTGCGCCCTCGACTTCGTTCTCTTCTATCTCTTTTTCGAAGCGATGCTGATCCCGATGTTCCTGATCATCGGCATCTGGGGCGGGCCACGACGCATCTACTCGGCATTCAAGTTCTTTCTCTACACACTCGTCGGTTCGGTGCTGCTTCTGGTGGCGGTGCTGACGATGTACTTCGAGGCCGGCACGACCAGCATCCCTGATCTCATGAACTGGGGATTCGACGAGGACCTGCAACGATGGCTGTGGCTGGCCATGTTCGCCTCGTTTGCGGTCAAGGTGCCGATGTGGCCGTTCCACACGTGGTTGCCGGATGCCCATGTCGAGGCGCCGACGGCGGGGTCCGTCATCCTCGCCGGCATCCTGCTCAAGATGGGAGCATACGGGTTCCTCAGGTTTTCGCTGCCGATGCTGCCGGAGGCATCGGTCTACTTCTCGCCGCTGGTCTATTCCCTGTCGATCGTCGCCATCATCTACACCTCCCTTGTGGCACTGATGCAGGAGGACATGAAGAAGCTCATTGCCTATTCCTCGGTAGCTCACATGGGCTTCGTGACCATCGGCCTCTTCACCATGAATCAGCAGGGAATTGAAGGCGGTCTCTTCCAGATGCTGTCCCACGGGGTTGTCTCTGCCGCTCTCTTTCTTGTCGTCGGCGTCGTCTATGACAGGATGCACAGCCGCCTGATTGCCACATACGGCGGGCTCGTTCATCGCATGCCGCGCTATGCTCTGGTCTTCATGGTGTTCATGCTGGCTTCCGTGGGCTTGCCTGGCACCTCGGGTTTCATCGGTGAATTCCTGGTTCTCGTCGGCGCATTCCAGGCCAACACCTGGGTGGCATTCCTGGCCACCACGGGAATTGTGCTGGGTGCAGCCTACATGCTGTGGCTCTACCGGCGGGTCGTGTTCGGCGATCTCGTGAAAGCGGAACTGAAGTCGATCAGCGACTGCAACAGGCGCGAGATGCTGTTCTTCGTGCCGCTGGTGGCGGCTGTGCTGGTCATGGGAATCTGGCCGGAGTCGCTGCTCGACGCCATGCATGTATCGGTTGCCAACCTTGTCGAACAGACCGCGGCAGCGAACGAAGCGGTGTCCTTCGCCATGAGAGAGGGCAGGTGATGGCCGCCTTCCTCGCACACGACCTTCTCGCCATCCTGCCGGCGCTCTGGCTTGCCGTGGCCGGAATGACGTTGCTGATGGCTGGCGTCTTCATCTCCAGGAACGCTTCACACATTGTCTTCTGGGGAGCTGTGGCATCCCTGGCGGTCGCCGGACTTCTGGCCGTCATGTCACCTGTCGGTGAGCAGCCTTTCGACGGCCTTCTCGCCATCGACGCTTTTGGACGGTTCATGACCGTACTGGTGGTGACGGGCGCCGTGCTGGCCCTGATCATGGCCCGCGGATTCATGCGCCGGGAATCCATGGAACGTTTCGAGTTGCCGGTGCTGGTGGTCCTGGCCACGCTCGGTATGTACCTGATGGTCCAGGCCAACGATCTCATGACACTCTATGTCGGTCTGGAAATGCAGAGCCTGGCGCTCTATGTGTGCGCGGCATTCCAGCAGGACAAACTGCGATCCACCGAGGCCGGTCTCAAGTACTTCGTGCTGGGTGCCGTCGCGTCCGGCATGCTGCTCTATGGCTGCTCGCTTGTATATGGATTCTCCGGCACGACGTCCTTTCAGGGAATTGTTGCGACTCTCGCAGTCGGCAGCGAGTCCACCGGTATCCTCGTCGGCGCTGTCTTCATTGCCGCCGGTCTTGCCTTCAAGATATCCGCCGTGCCTTTTCACATGTGGACCCCCGATGTCTACGAAGGGGCGCCCACACCCGTCACCGCTTTCTTCTCGGCGGCGCCGAAAGTGGCTGCCATGGCACTCCTGGTCCGGGTGCTGATCGATCCTTTCGCCGCCCTCGTCGATCACTGGCAGCAGATCATCTTCCTTCTCGCCGTGGGGTCCATGGCCCTTGGCGCGCTGGGCGCCATCGGCCAGCGCAACATCAAGAGGCTGATGGCGTACAGTTCCATCGGGCATGCCGGTTTTGCCCTGGTCGGCCTTGCGGCGGGAAGCGAGGCCGGGGTTCACGGCGTGGCTGTCTACCTGGCAATCTATCTTGTCATGGGCCTGGGAACCTGGGGCTGCATTCTTGCCATGCGCCGTGACGGCGCCATGGTTGAGGGAATCGATGATCTCGCAGGGCTGTCGCGCAGCCAGCCTGCCCTGGCGCTGGCCCTGGCCGTCTTCATGTTCTCCATGGCGGGCATCCCGCCGCTCGCCGGATTCTTCGGCAAGTTCTACGTCTTCCTGGCGGCCATCGACGCCGGACTTTACACGCTCACCGTGATCGGAGTGCTGATGAGCGTGGTGGGCGCCTTCTACTACATCAGGATCGTCAAGCTCATGTATTTCGATGATCCTGCGGATGCCTTCGACCGTCCGGTGGGTCGTGATCTGGTGCCCGTGATCGCCGTGACAGCGATCGTCACAGTCGGCTTCTTCCTTTTCTCCGATCCCCTGCTCGACAGCGCCGGGCATGCTGCCGCCACCCTTGTCGCCGGCGTGAGCCCTTCGGGCCAATGAACGCCACGCTGCCTCCGCCCTTTCACCTGGTCGAACGCGATGAGGTAACGAGTACCAATGACGTCGCCATCAAGCTGGCAGAGGCAGGAGCCACCGCCTGGACCGTGATTCGGGCACGCCTCCAGACGAACGGGCGGGGCCGCAGGGGACGGGAATTCGTGTCGCCGCCGGGCAACTCCTACACATCCTTCATTCTCAGGCCCCGCATCAGACCACGTGATCTCCCGCAAATCTCCCTCATAACCGGTGTGGCTGTCGCCGAGTCCATCGAGGCATCGGCGCCGAAAGTTGCGCCGGCGCGCTGCAAGTGGCCCAATGACATCCTCTTGAACGACGCCAAGGTGGCCGGGATTCTGGTGGAGACAGGTGGTGACGCGGTGATTGTCGGAATTGGCATCAATCTCGTCAGCCACCCCGGCGTCAGGGACGTCGTCACCACGGACCTCGCAAGGGAGGGAGCGCCAGGGGTGGACCGTGATCTCCTTCTTGCCACGCTTTGCCGTTGTCTGAAGGACCGGGTGACGGACTGGGAGAATTTCGGATTCGATGCCCATCGTCACGCGTGGCTCGATCGCGCCGCTGGCATCGGTGCGCGTGCCTTTCTCAGCGGAGACACCTCCGTGGAGGGCAAGGTTGTTGGTCTGGCGCATGATGGAGCACTGATCATGGAGTCGGGCGGCCGTCAAATGCGGGTGGTGTCGGGAACCCTCCGACTGGATTCAGCCACGCTCCGGCGGCCGGGGAAGATTCCGGATCGAACGGCGCCTGAGGTTCGACCATGAAGGGCCTGCTTCTGGCCATCGATGCGGGCAACACGAACACGGTGTTCGCCGTTTTCCAGGGTTGTGACCTTGTGGGACAATGGCGGATCAGCGCCAACACCGGCCGCACCGCTGACGAACATGCTGTATGGCTCCATCATCTCCTGGGTCTCAATGGCCTTGATGCCGGCGCCATCAGTGATGCGGTAATCGCAAGCGTCGTCCCCCATGGCATTCATGAGCTCAAACTCCTGTGCCGTCACCACCACCACTGCGAACCGGTTGTCGTGGGAGAATCGGCACGACTGGGTATCCCGCTCAGGATCGACATGCCGGACGAGGTGGGTGCGGACCGTCTGGCGAACGTGGTCGGCGCCTGGACGCGTCTGGGCGGTCCCCTGATCATCATCGACTTTGGCACCGCGACCACATTTGACGTCGTCGACGAGGATGGCGGATTCGCCGGAGGTGTCTTTGCTCCCGGAGTCAATCTCGCTCTCGACGCCATGCACCGGATTTCCGCCCGGCTGCCGAGAATTGGCATCGACAGGCCGCAGCGGGTCATCGGCACCAACACCGTCAGCTGCATGCAATCGGGTGCTTACTGGGGCTATGTGAGCCTCATCGAGGGTGTCGTCGGCCGTATCCGCTCCGAATACGGCAAGCCGATGAAGGTCGTGGCGACCGGTGGCCTGGCGCCCCTCTTTGATGCGGCGACCGACAGTATCGACAGGTTCGATCCCGATATCACCGTCTATGGTCTGCTGGAAATCTGGCGGCGCACGAGAAACAGCTCTTGACACACCCCCTGCATTTCCTGCCATTGGGCGGTTCCGGCGAAATCGGCATGAATCTCAACCTCTACGAGTATGGTGGCTCGTGGTTGATGTGCGATCTTGGTGTGACCTTCGCCGGTGAGGAACTTCCGGGCATCGATCTCGTGATGCCTGACATCTCCTACATTGCCGAGCGACGCCAGCATCTTCTGGGCCTCGTCCTCACCCACGCCCACGAGGATCACATGGGGGCGGTACCCTACCTGTGGCCTCTTCTGGAATGTCCGGTCTACGCCACCCCCTTTACCGCCGCCCTGCTCGCCGAGAAACTCCATGAGGGGGCGGACGGAATCCACGAGATGGACATCCACATCATCGACCCGGGAAGCACGCTGAATCTGGGGCCCTTTTCCATCACCCTGCAGGGCCTCACGCACTCGATTCCCGAGCCCAACGCTCTCGTTCTCGACACGCCGGCCGGTCGCGTCATGCACACCGGCGACTGGAAGCTGGATCCGGAGCCACTGATTTCGGATCCGGTGGACGAAGAGGCCATCAGGAAGAGTGGTGATGCCGGCATCCTTGCCATGGTGTGCGATTCCACGAATGTGTTTCGCCCCGGCACCTCCGGCTCGGAAGCCGATGTGAGGAGCAGCCTCATTGACGAGGTCGCCGGCCGGCGCGGCCGTGTCGCTGTGACCACCTTTGCCAGCAACCTGACCCGCCTGCTTTCCATCCACCAGGCGGCCGAGGCCAATGGACGCCGGTGCGTCGCGCTGGGACGTTCCATGTGGCGCATCATCAAGTGCGCCCGGACGACAGGCTACCTGCCGCCCGACACCCACTTCATGTCCGACAGGGACGCACGCCACCTCGCTCCTGACAAGGTGCTCTACATGTTGACTGGCAGTCAGGGAGAGCCCAACGCTGCGTTGTCGCGGATCGCCCAAGGCAGTCATCCCACGGTGACGATGGAGGCCGGTGATCACGTGATCTTTTCCTCGAAGATCATTCCGGGAAACGAACGGGCGATCTTTGATCTCATCAACCGCCTGACACATCTCGGAATCGAGACCGTCACGGAGGACGAGCGGTTTGTCCATGTCTCCGGCCATCCCAACAGGGAAGAACTGGTGCACATGTACTCCCTTGTGCGGCCGCGCTACGCCATCCCGGTTCATGGCGAGGCCCGTCATCTCAAGGAGCACGCCACTCTGGCGGAGTCGCTTGGTGTCGAACCGGTGAGAGGTGTGGCGAACGGGTCCCTGGTGCGATTGGCGCCCGGCACTCCCGAGGTTGTCCGCACCGTCATCCACGGCCGCGTTGCATGGACCGGACGGCGTGCTGTTCCGGTCAATGGTCCACTGATCCGCGAACGGCGTGACGCCATGGCATGCGGAGTGGTGATCATCACACTGGTGGTGGATCACGAAGGGGACCTCGCCGCCGACCCGCATGTGGCACTCATCGGTCTGGGCGAGGAACCCGATATCGCCCTTTCGATTGCCGATGATGCGGCCGACACCTTCGAGGACCTTCGTCCGCGCGAAAGGATGATGGATGAGGACATCACGCGGGCGCTGCGGCGCATTCCCCGCCGCTGGCTTTCAGGGACCCGGATGCGTCGTCCGGTGACACGGGTCACCATTGTCAGAATCTGAATTCGCTGCGACATCCAGAGAAAGGAAGGGAACACATGATCGGCAGACTAAACCATGTTGCGATCGCCGTGCCGGATCTTGCTGCCGCCAGTGCACTCTATCGCGAGACACTCGCTGCGACGGTATCGGAGCCGGTCGATCAGCCCGACCACGGTGTCACGACAATTTTCGTCGATCTTCCCAACACCAGGATAGAACTCCTCGGTGTTCTTGGTGACCAGTCACCGATAGCCGCCTTCCTGGAACGCCATCCGGCGGGCGGCATGCATCATGTCTGTTACGAAGTCGATGACATTCTCGCTGCCCGGGATCGGATAGTCACGGCGGGCGGGCGTGTCATCGGCAATGGCGAGCCCAGGATCGGTGCCCATGGAAAGCCGGTATTGTTCCTCCATCCGAAGGACTTCTGCGGCACTCTCATCGAGCTGGAAGAAGCCTGAGTCTTCTCGCAGATGAACAACAGGGGACGCTCGGAGATGACGGGGAGGTGATGTGAACCATGTCGCTCTTCGGGCTGATCGTGGTCTTCGTATGCGTGTGGTGGGTGGTGTTCTTCGCTGCCCTGCCCATTGGCATCAGGCGCCAGAATCAGGTGGCCGAGGGACACGACCCCGGGGCGCCGGCCGAACCGATGCTGTTGAAAAAGGTCATGTGGACTACAGCCGTCACATGCGTTCTCGTTGGTGGTGCAGTCCTCCTCGAGGCGACGGACATCACGGATATCGGTGCCTGGTTCATTGGATTGCCGTCATGACCGAAAGCTACTGCGCCCTTGCACCTGGTGATCCTGTACACAGTTCCTATCACGACAGCGAATACGGGTTTCCGGTCAGGGGAGACAAGGAACTCTTCGAGAGGCTCGTTCTCGAGATCAACCAGGCCGGGCTCTCGTGGGCGCTGATCCTGAAGAAGAGAGCGGCATTCGTCCGGGCCTTCGACGGATTCGATATCGATTCAGTCGCCGCCTACACGCAAGAGGACGTTGAAAGGTTGATGGGGAATAGCGGCATCATTCGCAACCGGCGCAAGATCGAGGCCGCCGTCACGAATGCGCAGCGCCTCGTGGAGCTGCGGGCGCTCCATGGCGGCTTTCATGGATGGCTGGAGGCGCACCATCCTCGCGAACACGCCGCGTGGACCCGGCTCTTCAGGCAGACATTCGTCTTCACCGGTCCCCTTGTCGTCGAGGAATTCCTGATGTCGACGGGCTGGCTTCCCGGAGCTCACAGCGACGATTGTCCCGTTCAGGAAAGGATCATCAAGGCCCATCCGCCATGGCTCGACTGCCATGACAAGGCGCCACCGGATGGCTAGAGTGTGCGCGTTCCAGAACCCGGCTGATTCATGCGTCTGACCCGCTATTTCCTGCCGACACTCAAGGAAACTCCCGCCGAGGCGCAAATCGTCTCGCACCGGTTGATGCTGCGTTCCGGCATGATCCGCCAGGCCGGCGCAGGCATCTATTCCTGGCTTCCGCTGGGCTTCCGGGTCCTCAAGCGGATTGAGGCCATCGTGCACGATGAGATGCAGAAGGCCGGCGCCCATGCGGTTCTCATGCCTACCATGCAGCTGGCCGACCTGTGGCGTGAAAGCGGGCGCTACGACGCCTACGGACCAGAGATGTTGCGCATCCAGGACCGCCATGGACGCGACATGCTCTACGGCCCGACCAACGAAGAGCAGATTACCCAAATCGTGCGTGACGATATCCAGAGCTATCGCGACCTGCCGCGAAACCTTTATCACATCCAGTGGAAATTCCGGGACGAGATCCGCCCACGTTTCGGTGTCATGCGCGGGCGCGAGTTCCTGATGAAAGATGCCTACTCTTTCGATCTCGACTTTGAATCGGCGCGACGTTCCTACAACACCATGTTCGTCGCATACTTGAGAACCTATGCGCGCATGGGCCTCAGGGCGATCCCTCTGCAAGCCGACTCCGGCCCCATCGGCGGCGATCTCTCGCACGAGTTTGTCATTCTCGCGGACACCGGTGAAACCAGGGTCCATGCCGACAGGCGCCTGCTCGCCATGGATGCCACCTGTTCCGGCATCGACTATGACAGCGATCTTGAACCCGTTGTCCGGGCGTGGACATCGCTCTATGCGGCGAGCGACGACAAGCACGATCCGCAAACCGCTCCGGTTTCCGGACCGGACCTGCTGGTCGCACGCGGTATCGAGGTCGGGCACATCTTCTACTTCGGCACCAAGTATTCCGAAGCCATGGGGGCCAGTGTCTCCATGCCCGATGGAGAACGGCGGCTGCTGCATGGCGGCTCCTACGGCATCGGCGTCTCGCGTCTTGCCGGTGCCATCATCGAGGCGTGCCATGACGAAGCCGGAATCATCTGGCCAGACAGTGTTGCTCCCTTCGATGCCGGCATCGTCAATCTCAAGGCGGGCGATCCGCGCTGTGATTCCATGGCGGCGATCCTGGAAGAACGTCTCGACGCCGCCGGTCTTGAGGTGCTCCACGATGATCGCGACGAAAGGGCAGGGGTGAAGTTCTCGGACATGGATCTCATCGGTGTTCCCTGGCAGATCATCATCGGGCCACGTGGAGCTGCATCGTCCAGAGCGGAACTCAAGCGCAGGGCTGATGGCCAGCGTCTGGACCTGGCGCTCGACGATGTTGTTCCCCGTATCCTCGACTCGCACTCGTGATCGGGACATTTGAACTGACGGTAGCGCTGCGCTACCTGAAATCCCGACGCCAGGAAGGATTCATCTCGGTCACCGCCGGGTTCTCTCTTGTCGGGATCTGTCTCGGGGTCGGCGCCCTCATCATCGTCATGTCGGTGATGAACGGCTTTCGTCATGAACTCATCAGCCAGATCCTCGGGTTCAAGGGCCATATCACCATCGCCGCGCCGGCCGGCGGCCTGGCGGGTTATGGCGAACTGGCGAGGGACGTGGCGGCGCACCCTGATGTCATCCTTGCCGCACCCGTGATTGAGGGCCAGGTTCTCGCATCGTCGCGTCGTGCCCATGCCGGCGTGATCGTTCGCGGGCTGACGGCGGACGACCTTGCCGCCAAGCCGCTGATTGCCGACAACATGGTCGCCGGCTCGGTTGATTTCACCGGAGACCGCCCTGGCATCATCGCCGGTTCCAGGCTGATGCGTCGCCTGGGTCTCGGACTCGGTGATTCGATGACACTTCTCTCACCGCGCGGACTTCCCACGGCCCTTGGCACCATGCCACGTTCCGTCTCATGGCCGGTGGTGGGTGTCTTCGAGGTCGGCATGTACGAATTCGATTCCGGTGTTGTCTTTGTGCCTTTCAGGATGGCACAGACCTATTTTCGCCTGGACGACCGGGTGACCGAGATCGAAGTCATGGTCACACGCCCGGAGGAACCGGCGGTCACGGCGGCTGACATTCGTCGCATCGTGACCGATGCCGCCCTGCCGGGGGTCGTCGTCGTAGACTGGCAGCAGTCCAACCGCCATCTCTATGGCGCGCTTCAGGTGGAACGTGACGTGATGTTCCTCATCCTGACGCTCATCATCCTGGTTGCTGCCTTCAACATCATCTCGTCTCTCATCCTTCTCGTGAAGGACAAGAACGGCGACATTGCCATCATGCGCACCATGGGTGCGACACGTGGCAGCGTGATGCGCATCTTCCTTCTGACCGGATCGGCAATCGGCATCGCCGGGACTCTTGCCGGAGCCCTTGTCGGTGTTCTGTTCTGTCTCCACATCGAGGAGATCCGCCAGCTGATCCAGACGCTCATCGGACTCGAGCTGTTTCCCGCGGAGGTCTACTTCCTGTCCCGTCTGCCGGCGCGGCTTGACTGGCCTGAAGTCGTGACCATCTCCCTGATGGCCCTGGGCCTCGCCTTTCTCGCCTCCCTCTATCCCGCCTGGCGAGCGGCGCGCGTCGAACCCGCCGATGCCCTGCGTTATGAGTGAGAGCGTCCTCGAACTCAAGCGTGTGGGGCGCGTGTTCGTTCAGGGCGGGCGTACGGTCACGGCGCTCAGAGAGGCGAGCCTGAGCCTGGCCAGGGGGGAGACAGTTGCTCTCGTGGGGCCTTCAGGCGCGGGCAAGTCGACACTGCTTTACATTGCCGGGCTTCTCGAACGTGCCGATGTCGGAGATGTCACCATTCAGGGTGTCGACTGCAACCGGCTCGGCGACCGTGAGCGTACCGCGCTCAGACGGCGACAGTTGGGTTTCATCTACCAGTTCCATCACCTTCTGCCGGAGTTTTCGGCGCTTGAGAATGTTGTGATTCCGCAGCTGATCGGCGGCGTGGACCGCGTGACAGCCCGCAGACGCGCCCATGAACTCCTGGAACATCTCGGGCTTGCCGAGCGCCTCGACCACCGTCCGGCTCGCCTCTCCGGAGGTGAGCAACAGCGCGTTGCCTTCGCTCGCGCGCTTGCCAACCGGCCGGCCATCCTCCTGGCCGACGAGCCCACCGGCAATCTCGATCCGGAAACGGCGCGCTCGGTCATGAACCGGCTCATAACAGAGGTCCGTGAACGACGTCTCACGGCCCTGGTAGCGACACACAACACGGAGCATGCCGCGAGACTCAATCGCACCGTACGTCTCGTCGGCGGCGCGCTCGACTAGACCTCGCACCGCGCGGGTGGTTCTGACCCTGTGCCGCTTCACTCCATGCCGAGCGCGAGGGTGAACCGATGAGGGATCGCTTCGGGGACCCGTACCGAGCCGTTATCGTCAATGGACCTCGTTCCAGCGAACGAGCGGTGCGGGCAGTGCCCTTTGGCTCGCGGGCAATGGGGACTCTCGCCCGGAGTTCGGATGATGTTGAAGCGTGGAGAGGACAAGGAACCAACGTTCCCCGGTTCTGCATGGATTGTAGACCGAAGTGAAAGTACTTCGGTCTCATGGTCGAGGAGCGCAGTCAAATCTGGAGAATCCGGATTTGGGCAACATGCCGACCGGACGGTTCGAAGCCGCTGTGACCGGGGCGACCACGCACGACAGGTTGGTGTCTGTCTGTAGCGGTTGGTCGCGTTGAATCGCCAGGAGAGCATCGTGGAGAGGCCTGCCGCGGGCGCTGTCCCGTTTTGCACTGGCGGTGTCACAGCGCACCTGGCGTGATGCGTTCATTCGATCCCAGGGGCCACTCTCACACACTCCTGTGCGTCCCGCATTTTCTCGCTCGATGATGGGTCTTGTCGGACGGTGGACCATCCACAGGCGGGGATGGGACAGTGGGTCATGACCGGCTTCATCCATCTTCGTGTCCATACGCCATTCTCCCTCCTTGAGGGAGCGGTGAAAATTCCGGATCTCGTCGAACTGTGCGTTTCCCATGCCATGCCGGCCATGGCCATGACCGATACCGGCAACATGTTCGGTGCGATGGAGTTCGCATCCGCGTGCACAGCCAGGGGAGTCCAACCGATAGTCGGTACGTTGCTTGCGATACGCCACAGTGAGGAGGAGAGGCTGCGTGATCCCGAACTCGCCGAGCGCCTGGTCCTGCTTGCCCGCGATGACGAGGGATACACCAATCTCCTCGGCCTGGTGAGCGAAGCCTGCCTGACGACGAGCCCCGGCGATGTCCCTTCGCTTCTTCTCGACAACCTCTCCGGCCGTAGCGATGGCCTCATCTGTCTGACCGGAGGGGCTTCGGGTCCTCTTGGCCAACTGGTCCTTTCCGGAGCCATGGAGCAGGCGCATCAGCACCTGGCGCGTCTGCGAGACCTTTTCCGGGGATGCCTCTACGTCGAGATCCAGCGACATGGACTTCAGGCGGAGGACGACAGTGAGACGGGAATGCTCGAACTCGCCTACGGACTGGACATTCCACTGGTGGCCACCAACGACGTGATGTTCGCCGACAAGACCATGCACCAGGCTCATGACGTGCTGATGTGCATTGCCGGAGGCGCCACCATCGATCGGCGTGACAGGCGGCGCGTGACCCCACATCACGGCTTTGCCAGCCCGGAGGAGATGGCGGCACGCTTCGAGGATCTTCCCGAAGCTCTTGCCAACACGCTCACGATTGCTCGGCGCTGTGCCGTGACCTCGCCGGCACGCCCCCCCATTCTGCCACCTTTTCCGGTTGCCGGGGGATGGAGCGAGGAAGACGAACTTCGCCGCCAGGCGCGGGAAGGGCTGGACCGGCGTCTTCGCTCGCTTCCCGACACACGTGACACCGGACCCTATCGCGAACGCCTCGAGTTCGAACTCGACGTGATCATCAGCATGGGATTCGCCGGTTACTTCCTGATCGTTGCCGAATTCATCCAGTGGGCGAAGAGCCAGGACATTCCCGTCGGTCCGGGTCGCGGATCGGGAGCCAGTTCGGTGGTGGCGTGGTCTCTCACCATAACCGATCTCGATCCCATCCAGTTCGGTCTCCTGTTCGAACGATTCCTCAA
>JAJEHK010000015.1 GCA_022823765.1 Alphaproteobacteria bacterium
GCCATCACCATCACCGACGATCCCGTGGCGCTCAACAACGTGAAGTTCACGGGCAGCAACATCCTGATGTGGGGCAACGACTATCCCCACGACGAGGGTTCCTGGCCGAAGAGCCGGCCCTTCATCAACCGGATCCGCGAGGAACTCGATCCCGAATCGGCACACCGGGTGCTCTGCGCCAACGCCGCGGAGCTCTTCGGTTTCGATCTCGACCGTCTCCAGAAGACCCGCGACGAGGTCATGCGCCACGCCGCCTGACTGTGCCGGCACCAAAGTTCTCGCGAACCGCCAGGTCGTGCTTGCGGAGTGGGCCAGGCGCCGTGTGACGCGACATCGATCTGGACGGGCGGAGGCACTGGCATTGTGGCCAGTGCCTCCGCTCGTGATCATCTGAATCCCGCTTTGACCTCGTCCGACTTGACGATCATCTTCTCCCGGATGTCGGCAGGAATCTCATCGTGGAAGAGGCACATTCATGTACCGCTGCCCTCTTCCATGGCACGAAGCGGCAATCCGCGTTCGATCCAGCCTGGCTTGTGTCCATTCCCCATCATGCCTTCGGCAATATCGTAGACTTCCACAAACCCATGAGTCCGCAAGATATTGGCTGCCCGCGCCGAACGTACGCCGGAGGCGCATATCGTCGCCACGGGACGCGACCGGTTGCCATCGACCGCTTCAAGCACCGCATCGACGAAGGAGGCCACTCCTTCGCGGGCAAGGCTGATGCCGATCGCCCTGTCCGGCAGACCGCTGGTCCGCCATTCGCGATCGGTTCTCACGTCGATGACGAGGAGGGAATCACGGTTCACCAGGGCCCAGGCGCTGTCGGCCGACAAGGTCCCGTCTCCGGCGCGGCCTAGTGCCAGGAAGAGAACGAGAACGGCAAGGGCCGCGCCGGCTGCAATGCCGATCCGGCCCTTGCCATGGCGCTGCGCGTGACTTCGACGATGGAGTCTGCCGCCACGCACAGGACGCTGGAGGGTCAGGATACCGACAGCGTGTAACGCCAGTTGCCGCTACCCGAAACGGTGCCGTCCGGGACGAACCGGGAGCCAGGTTCCGTGGTGCCGGTGCCGATCGCACCGATGCCCTCATCGGCAAGGCCGGCAACATGCTCGAACATCTCGTCGAACGTGGCAGGCACGTCTCCCTGGGGCTGTAGTCCGGCGACATAGGCTGCGCTCGGCTCACCCGTCAGGACATTCCAGGCAACTCCGGTGCCATCAACGGGCTGCCAAAGGCTGGCGCCGCATGGATCCTCGCACACCGCACACGGATTGCAGGGATCTTCCTCGCACTCGGACGCGCAGGGATTGCAGGCCGCACAACCCGCGCCGCAGCCTCCGCCGCCGCAACCGCCACAGCCACCGCAACCGGCCGCAAGGCCCGTCGCTGGATCTGCCACGGCCTCGGGATTCTCGAGGGCCATGGTGTAGGCCTTGGCGGCCGCCTTGCGCTGGCACATGCAGGCCGACGCATCGAATGCCATGACGCTCCCGAGACCGACGACCGCCGGTATCATGGTGGTCGTCAATAGTTTCCTTCTCAGTTTGCCCATGGTGTCTGGATCCTCCGGTTTCGAGATCTCGAACCGGGTGCGCTCATGGAGCACACCGCACGTAATCTGTCATGATAGCCGGACCCCGGCAGGATGGGAAACCGGAAATGACGCTGTGGCGCTCTCATGGTATGCGGTGCACTATGGGTGTTGTGGGGAAGGCTCCTGGTCCATTGCGCACGTTCCTCTGCGTCACATTCCTTGTCCTTTCGCCGTACGCCTCATCCATGGCAGGCGACGCGCCTCACCCCGAGGTCATCATGATCGACGGGGGACCATTCATTGCCGGGTCCGACACGGATGAGCGGGAACTGGCCTATCGTCTCGACGAGGAGGCCTACGGTCACTCGCGAACCAGACAATGGGGATGGTACGACGATGACATGGATCGACATGTCGTCGAGCTCGGCGCCTTCTTCATCATGAAGAATCTTGTCAGCCAGGCCGACTATGCCCGATTTGTCGAGGCCACGGGGCACGCCGTGCCCGATGTCGACAAGGAGACCTGGGACGGCTACGGACTGATTCACCCCTATCCTCGCACGCGACCCTACGCCTGGACCGGTGGCACGCCGCCGGCCGACAGGCTCGATCATCCTGTGGTTCTCGTAAGTCATGCCGACGCGATGGCCTATGGCCGCTGGATGTCCGGGGAGACGGGACGCCTGTGGCGTCTGCCAACGGCACTCGAGTGGGAGAAGGCCGCACGTGGCACGGATGGGCGAATGTTTCCCTGGGGCAACGAGTGGGACGCCACGAAGCTCAACACCCATGACCTTGGCCCATTCTCGACGATGCCCGTGGGCTCGTTTCCGGAAGGGAAGAGTCCCTTCGGCATGCTCGATGCTGCCGGACAGGTATTCGAGTGGACCGCCGATGAACAGCGCCCCGGACGATACTGGGTGAAGGGCGGCTCCTGGGATGATCGCGGCTGCGGTATCTGTCGTCCGGCTGACCGGCATGGCCGGCCCGAGGACATCCGCCACATCCTCATCGGCTTCAGACTTGTCGTGGAAAACGGATGACCCCGGCCCGGACATTCATCACCGAGAGTTCGCCATGACGACGGAACGCACGAGCCTTGAAGATCTTCCGCGCGACGAACTCGAGGCGATGATCGAGGCAGGCGACGACGTTCTCGAATGCCATCGCGTCCTGCGCCAGACCAATGACAACATCGTCGGCGAACTGCTGCGCGATGCCGGCACATTCTACCAGTGGCGGCACTATCCCAAGGGCGATGTCTTCGACCGGACGAGCCACAGCCAGTACTACTATCATGCCCATCCCAAGGCGCAGAGGCCCGGGGAACACGGTCACTTTCACACCTTCATGCGCACCAAGGGCATGAAGCAGGGGGTTGTTCCCGTGGATTACGATGGTGAGGCGGAATGGCCGACGGGCAACGATACGCTCAGTCACCTCATCGCCATCTCGATGGATTCCAAGGGATTCGCCATTGGCCTCTTCACCGTCAATCGGTGGGTCACGGGAGAAGCCTGGTACGCGGCCGACGATGTCTGCGACATGGTCGATGACTTCGTGATCGACCACGCCCGGCCATCCTGGCCGGTCAATCGCTGGGTCACCGGCATGCTGCGCCTGTTTCGACCGCTCGTGAAGGATCTGGTGCGCGAACGCGACAGGGCCGTCGATGAGTGGCGCCAGTCACACCCGGGAGACACCTTCCAGGACAAGAAACTGGAAATCACCTCGCAAGAAGGGATCTCGGTCGAACGCCAGATCGCCCGCCTGCGCGCCATCGCGGGCTGACTCCCCGCCACTCCGGCGTTTCCACAGCTGATGTGCGTACGGTGATTTCCCCGCCACCGGCGGGGCGGAGTCAGACCGCCGCAAGACATTGCACCTGTCCCCGTCAGTTCATCAGACTGGGGAACGGGTGGTGATCCTGAAACGCGGACGTCCCGTTGCCGAACTGTCACGGACGACGGGCGACGGCGAACGCTACCCCCAGGATGATCTCGCGGGAACGGTTGTCGTTGTCGGCGATATCGTGGGACCGGAGCTTCCAGACGAGCACTGGGAGAGTCTCGGGCAATGAAGGCGTTGCTCGACACGCACATTCTGATCTGGTGGCACGCAGACCATGATCAGTTGTCGCGGAACCAGTTGAAAGTCATTGAGACGGCCGACGAGAAGACGCCACTGCAGGTTTCCGACATCTCGCTCTGGGAGATTGCCACCCTGCATGGCCTGGGCCGCCTTCACCTGACGATTCCGCTTCGGGAATGGCTCGAGAAGGCAGTCGCACCGCCATTGGTTAAGACGCCACGGCATGACGCCTGCGGTGGCTGTTGAATAGACCGCCTTTCCGAAGTCCTTCCTTCGTGACCCGGCAGACCGAATTCTGGTCGCGACTGCCCGAGTGCTTGGTGCAACGTTGCTGACACGAAACCGGAGAATCGTCGAAGCGGGCCTTGTTGACACGCTGGGGGGACGTCACTCAGACGTGAAGAGCCACCACGCGATTACCTTGCTCCGATACTCCGGCCGTGTGACCCGTTTCATGACCCGGCGATCCTCCGCGCCCGGTGCATGGGCGTGACGGACCCAACCGGACCTAGAGGCGGCTGCGGACCATGGTCATGAAATTGTCGTAGACGATGCGGGCACTGGCGTTGAACTCCGTCATCGCGGCAGCGGCCTCGGCCTCGAGCCGCGGCAGGGCTCCGGCCCCCAGGTTGTCCTCGAGGGCACGCTTGTAGGCCGGCACCCTGGCCCACTGGCTCACCGTCTCATGGGTAATCTCGACGTGGTACTGGATACTGAAGGCGTGATCGCCATATCCGAGCGCCTGCGTCGCACAGGCGCCGGACTTCGCCAGCACCTGGGTTGCGGGCGGGACACCGCGGACTTCCGCGCCATGCCACTGCAGGGTGCGGTGAACCGCCGGGAGACCCCTGAAAAGGGGGCTCGCGAGACCCGCCGGTTCAAGCTCAACCTCGAGGATGCCGATCTCCGGCTCGTCTGCCGGTCCGACCTCGCCGCCGAGCGCCTGGGCAAGGAGCTGATGACCCAGGCAGAACCCCAGGAACGGCATCCTGCGCGACACGACGGCCTCGCGAATGGCCTGTCTCTCGGGTTCGAGCCATGGGTGGAGTTCATCCTGCCAGACATCCATGGGACCACCCATGACCCACAGCACGTCGAAGTCCGCGAGGTCCGGAATCGCCTCCCCCTCGTCGAGCTCCACCGCAGTCCACTCAATACCGTCCTCCGCGAGGAAATCCCGGAACACGCCGGGATGCTCGATGGCGATGTGCTGGAAGACGAGGACGCGGGGCGTTGTCACGGTACGTGCCTTGCAGGTGCGTTGATCAGAGATCGTTCCACGGAGAATTCGACTTGCGCGAATAGTTCGCGTCGCCATCGAGGATCTGCTGTTCCACCTCGACCCAGGTCTCGCGACCCTCGGCCACACCCTCCTCGATGCCATTGGCGACCCATTTCTTGCGGACCTTGGCATTCCAGTTGAGGAACAGCTGGTTGTCGTGGACGGTCCAGGCCTGTTCGGGATCGACCTCGGCCGCGTATTCGCCTTGCGTCAGGGCATAGGCGCACCAGCCGCCGAACTGCGGGGCGTAGGCTTCGGGATCGCCGGCGAAAAGATCGCGGTTGGCAGCCGATGCAAAGTGCCAGGTGGCGCCCTGCCAGTCGTGGGAAAACTCCGCCGATCCCATGACGGCAGTGTTCTCCGTGAAGTAGGCAACGGTGTCCCAACCACCGATGGCCACCCCCTCAGGTGTGATGTTGACCGATGTCTCCATCTCCGCCTGTACGTGACCGCCCACAGCGAGGCTGAACACGACCAGAATGGCACTCAGGGTCTTGCGGCGTGTCATGACCATCTCCCGTTTGTCAGGTCCGTGGAGTGTAGCAGACCTTGCAGGGGGTCTTGTCAATGCCGAGTTGCCACATAACCGCCCCGGACAACGGCGTGAAGCGGATTGAATCCTACCTGATAGGCAAGGACATTGGGGTGGTTGATGTCCCAGATGGCCAGGTCTGCCCGTTTGCCGACACTGAGCGTGCCACGGTCATCCAGAAGTCCCAGCGCCCGCGCAGCCTGTCTCGTCACACCGGCGAGAGCCTCTTCGGGAGTCAGAAAAAAGAGGGTCGACGCCATGTTGAGCATGAGCAGCAGCGACGTCACCGGAGAACTGCCCGGATTGCAGTCGGTTGCGACCGCCAGTGCAAGGTTGTGGCGGCGCATGAGATCGACCGGTGGCATGGTGGCTGCGCGCAGTACATAGGCCGCACCGGGAAGCAGCACGGCAACGGTTCCGGCGCGCGCCATGGCCTGCGCTCCCTCCGGTGAGAGAAACTCGAGATGATCGCATGAGAGCGCGCCATGACGGGCGGCGACCTCGGCGGCGCCACACTCCGAGAGCTGACCGGCGTGGAGCTTCACCGGCAGACCGAGATGGCGGGCCCTGGCAAGGATGCGATCCGTTTCCCGGGCCGTGAAGGCAATGTGCTCGCAGAAGACATCGACGGCATCCGCCAGCCTGCAGGCGACGATCTCCGGCATCACCCTCGCGCAGACAAACTCCACGTAGTCATCCCTCCTGCCGTCGAACTCGGGCGGCAGGGCATGCGCCCCCAGGAACGTGGTCATGACGCTGACCGGGCGAATCGTCGCGATGTGTCGTGCCGCCCGCAGCATGGTGCATTCCGTGTCGAGATCGAGACCGTATCCCGACTTGATCTCGACCGTGGTGACACCTTCGGCCAGCAACGCATCGAGCCGCGGCAGGGCCGCGTTGACAAGTGCCTCGCATCCGGCCGCGCGCGTGGCGCGAACCGTGGAGAGAATCCCGTGTCCGGCCTTGAGCAGATCCTCGTAGGACGCGCCCTGGAGACGGGCCTCGAATTCGTCGGCCCGGTCGCCGCCATAGACCAGATGGGTGTGGCAGTCGATGAGTCCCGGTGTCATCCATCGTCCGTCAAGGCGGTACACCTCACGGGCGAGCGCTCCGGCATGACCTGGCAGGGCATCGCGTCTGCCGCAGAACGCGATGCGCCCATCGCTGATTCCGAGCGCACCGTCATCGATCACGCCGTAGGCGCCACGGTCTTCCTCCATGGTGGCGAGGCGGACGTCCAGCCAGAGTGAATCCCACATGGACTTCACCTTGGCACCTTCAGCGCCCAACGGAAAGTCAACGCTGAGTTGAAGGGGCTCTTCATGATCGCCGCTTCGCGTCCGATACCGCAAAGGTCATGACGTTGAGTTGAGTGTCGTCTCCATCCGATCCCGGTATGAGCCGTTCCATGAAGGCTCCGCCCGAATAGGCATCGATGACCCGTCGCCAGAAGAGCACGGCGGCCTTGTTCTGAGGGTACTGCACGACCTGCCAGCGGCCCATGAAGCGATTGAAGGCGGATTCGGCGGCCCGACGCCCCACGCCGCGCCCTGCCCAGGGTCCCGACACGTAGAATTGGCTCATGTTCCAGTCGACTCCGGGCACCAGGCAGTAGCGATCGATCAGGCAGAAACCCGCAACGTTGCCGTCAACCTCGATGCGAAACGGGTGGTTGCCTTCGTTCCACGCATACGAGAGATCCATGCGCTCGCGGCGCCACGTGGCATGTGTAACCCAATCCTCGTGGGGACCGATCTGGCGCGCGATGTCGTAAAGGTAGAAGCGCGCCAGATCCTCAACGAGGGGAATGTCGTCGCATGTCGCTTCGACGAGTTCGACCTTGCCAGTGCGGGGTGTGTCCATCACGAGTGCTCGGCTCTTTCCGATGCTCTATACGGCATTTGGTTGCGATCAAGTCCCCCTCTTTGGGGATTCCGCCGCGACAATGGGTCGTGGTCAGGAATTCTGGCTTCGCAGACAGCGGTGGGTAAATCGCCCGCCGCAGCGTGGGGCGGCGGGAGACAGGACTTGCGCGCGTCCGACTGTGCCGACTATTGCTGTGCCCTGGTGTTCGCGGAGTGACTGACATGCCCCATACCGTCTGTCACGCGCCGTCAGCGATGCTGATCGACGGCTGGGCCGATGATGTCCTGATCATCATCGACGACGATGGAATGATCGAGTCCGTGGAGACCGGCGCACCCGCGCCACCCGGATCGGTTCGACTTGCGGGGCCGGCCATTCCCGGGATGGCCAATCTCCACAGTCATGCATTCCAGCGGGCCATGGCGGGTCTGGGGGAAAGGGCGGGAGCGGGAACGACGGACAGTTTCTGGAGCTGGCGCGAGGCAATGTACCTCTTCCTCGAGCGTCTCGGACCCGACGAGATCGGCGCCATCGCTGCCCTGCTCTACCTCGAGATGCTCAAGGCCGGCTACACGGCAGTTGGCGAGTTTCACTACCTGCACCACCAGCAGGACGGCACGCCCTACGACGATCCTGCTGAAATCGCCTGGCGCCTCGTCGACGCCGCTCAACATACCGGTATCGCGCTGACACTGCTCCCGGTCCTCTACTCCTTCGGCGGGTTCGGTGGAGCGCCTGCGGAATCGGGTCAGCGCCGGTTCGTCAATGACAGCGACGCGTACCTGCGGCTCATGCAGGCGCTCGACCGGGCCCGCGACAGCGGGGTCAGGCTGGGAATTGCTCCCCATTCCCTGCGCGCCGTCGGCCTTTCCGGACTGACGCAAGCGCTCGCTTTCGTTGACGACAGCACGCCTGTCCACATCCACGTCGCCGAACAGAGACGTGAAGTGGAGGAATGCCTCGCCTGGTCGGGGCTGCGTCCGGTCGACTGGCTCCTCGAGCATCTCCCTGTCGACAGGCGATGGTGCCTCGTCCATGCAACCCATGTGACAGCGGGCGAGGTCGCCCGGATGGCGGCGAGCGGCGCCGTGGCAGGCCTGTGTCCGACGACCGAGGCGAACCTGGGCGACGGCATGTTCCCTCTGGGGGCGCATCTGAAGCGGCGCGGCGTCTTCGGAATAGGTTCCGACAGCCACGTGTCGACGAGTCCGGTCGAGGAGCTGCGCTGGCTGGAGTACGTCCAGCGGCTGCGTCGCAGGCGTCGCTGCGTGGTCTCCACCCGTGACGTCCCTCACACAGGCGAAGCCCTGTGGCGGTCGGGCCTTGCCGGCGGCGCCCGGGCGCTCGGACAGGGAGTCGCCGGATTGCAACCCGGCGCGCCGGCAGATGTCGTTGTTCTGGACGCCGATCACCCGTCGCTCGTAGCCCGCAGGCATGGCCAGCTTCTCGACAGCTTCATCCTGTCCGGCAACGGCAATCCGGTTCGGGACGTGTTTGTCCGCGGCCGACACGTCATCAACCGGGGCCAACATGCCATGGAAGACCGGATCACCCGTGAGTACGTGGAGGTGATGCGTGCGATGGCAGGGTGAGAACTCCGGTTTGCCCGCAGCCGACACTTGGCCTAAGAACACGAAGGCAGCGATGGGGCCTAAATCCATGGCACGACTGTCACGAAGGGGCCGCCAGCGCCGCACGAAGGGCGCCCGTCATCAACCGGCCTGGCGTCAGCCGGTCAACCCCTTTGCGCCCCTCGAGGCAGTGTCCCCGGACCAGATCGCCTTCATCCAGGACCGGTCCCTTGCCGTTCTCGAGGAGATCGGCATCGAGTTCCTGCACGAGCGGGCGCTTGCGGTGTTCCATGACGCCGGCGCCGACGTGGATCGCGGCACATCCAGAGTGCGCCTGCCCCGGCAGCTCGTCGCGCATGCCATGGCCTCCGCACCCCGCACCTTCACGCTCCATGCCCGCAACCCGCAGCGCTCGCTCACCATCGGAGGCAACCGGATTGCCTTCACGCCGGTTGCCAGCCCGCCCTTCGCTCACGATCTCGAGCGCGGGCGCCGCGAAGGCAACTTCAGGGATTTCTGCGACTTCCTGCGCCTGGCTCAGGGACTCAACTGCCTGCACTTCTTCGGCGGCTACCCGGTTGAGCCGACCGACCTTCCGGCCGCCACCCGGCACCTCGACTGCCTCGCCGCCTTTGTCACGCTGACCGACCGGGCCTGGCATGCCTATTCGCTCGGCGCGGAACGTATCGACGATGCCCTCTCCATCATCTGCATCTCCAGAAACCTGTCGCGCCAGGAACTGAAGGAACAACCCAGCATTGTCACCGTGGTCAATGCAAACTCGCCGCTGAGATTCGACACACCGATGCTGGATGGCATGATGACCATGGCCAAACACAACCAGCCAGTCATCGTCACCCCGTTTACGCTGGCCGGCGCCATGGCTCCAGCCAGTGTGGCCGGGGCCGTCACCCAGCAGAACGCCGAGGCCCTCGCCGGCATGACGCTGGTGCAGCTCGTCAACCCGGGGGCCCCGGTGGTCTACGGAGGATTCACCAGCAATGTCGACATGAAGACGGGCGCCCCCGCATTCGGCACTCCCGAGTATGCCCGGGCGACGATGATCGGTGGCCAGCTCGCCCGTCTCAACGGCGTTCCCTACCGTTCGAGCAACGCCAACGCTTCCACGTCGGTCGATGCCCAGGCAGCCTACGAGAGCCAGGTCTCCCTGTGGAGCGCCGTGATGAGCCACGCCAACATCGTGTTGCACGGAGCCGGATGGCTTGAAGGCGGACTGGTGGCAAGCTTCGAGAAGATGGTGATCGATGCCGATACCATCGAGATGATCAGCCGGGTTCTGGAGCCTGTGGAGGTGACCGACGAGGAAATCGGCATGACAGCCATGGCGGAGGTCGGCCCTGGTGGACACTTCTTCGGTGCCGGCCACACCCTGGAGCGCTACGAGACGGTCTTCCACGAACCGATGGTGTCGGACTGGACGAATTTCGAGAACTGGAAAGATGCCGGCGGCATCGACGCGACCGGACGCGCCTCGCGCCTTGCCCGCGAGCTCATCGATTCCTGGGAAACACCTGCACTTTCGGCCGACATTGCGGCGGAACTCGACGCCTTCGTGGTTCGCCGCAAGGCCGAGATCCTGGGGAGGTGACCGACGCTGCGGGCGCCTTGTCACAAGGTGGGGCCTGCTTCCATAGTGGAGACCTGAGGACCTGCCCCTGAAGGGAGCGATTCATGGCACGCCGTACCCGGTCTCGCCGCAGAGGCAGTGAGAGGTCACGCTCGGCCGCCCCCCGCCAGCTTCCCTGGCGCGAGGTGCACAACCCCTTTCCGCCGCTCGACATACTCTCGGCAGACCAGATCGAACATGTCCACAGCGCTTCCCTCGACGTTCTCGAGCAACTCGGCATGGAGATTCTGGGCGGGGACGCACGGCAGCTCTACCGCGAGGCCGGCGCCGACGTCGACGACAGCACCATGCGGGTGCGGTTCGACCGCGGTCTCATCGAGGAAGCGATGGCGACGGTGCCTCCTGAGTTCACCCTCCACAGCAGAGTCGCCGAACGCTCCATCACGCTCGGCGGCAACCGCATCGTCACCACGGCGGTGTCGAGTCCGCCGAACGTCTCCGATCTCGACAACGGGCGGCGTCCCGGCAGCTTTGAGGATTTCCGCAACCTGGTGAGGGTGGCCGCACGCCTCAACACCGTACACTTTTTCGCCGGCTATCCCGTAGAGCCCATCGATCTGCCTGTGCCCACCAGGCACCTCGACTGCTACATGACCTTCATCACCGAAACCGACCGTGTCTGGCGGACCTATGCGCTGGGCGCCGAACGCAGCCGCGACGGCATCGAGATGAACCGCATCGCGCGGGGCATCGACATGGATGAGATGATCGCCCGACCGGGTCTCATCACGCTGATCAACACCAATTCGCCGTTGCGCCTCGACGAACCCATGAGTCAGGGCCTCATCGAGATGGCCCGCGCCGGTCAGGCGGTCGCCATCACGCCATTCACGCTTCAGGGCGCCATGGCGCCTTCCACCCTCGCCGGGTCCCTCGTGCAGCAGAACGCCGAGGCCCTGGCCGCGCTGGCGCTGATCCAGATCGTCAGACCCGGCGCGCCATCCGTCTATGGCGGATTCACCAGCAACGTCGACATGAAGTCAGGGGCACCGGCCTTCGGCACCCCGGAATATGTCAGGGCGACCCTCGCCAGCGGACAACTGGCGCGCCACTACAACATTCCCTTCAGGACGAGCAATGTCAGCGCCTCCAACGCGGTCGACGCCCAGGCGGCCTACGAGACCGGCATGTCCCTGTGGGCGGCCTTCCTCGCCCACGGCAACCTCATCCATCACGGGGCCGGATGGATGGAGGGCGGCCTTGTGGCCAGTTTCGAGAAGATGATCGTCGATGCCGAGATGATCCAGGGCATGTTCGAGATCATGGAGCCGATCGTCGTCAACGACGCCGAAATCGGTATGGAGGCGATGGCGGACGTCGGTCCGGGCGGACACTTCTTCGGTACCGGCCACACCCTGGAGCGCTACGAGACAGCCTTCTATGCGCCGCTTCTCTCGGACTGGCGCAACTTCGAGACTTGGGTCGAGGCGGGAAGCCCCGACGCCAGTCGACGCGCCAACGGAATCTGGAAGCAGCTTCTGGCGGACTTCCAGGAGCCGCCACTCGATCCGGCGATCCGCGAGGAACTCGAGGAGTTTGTCGTCCGCCGCAAGGCCGAAGGCGGCGTCCACGACAACTGACTCCTCACGTGCTGCCGGGTCGATCCGTCGCCCGGCAGGCGGTGAGTCCTTCGAGGCGTGGTGTCCCTGCCTGCATCATCGCCTGCCTCAGGTCTGCCTTGATGATGCGCATGGCATGGTCGACACCTGCCCCGCCCCCTGCCGCGACCGCGTAGGCGAATGCCCGCGCCAGGAGAACGAAGTCGGCACCGCAGGCGATCATGCGAGCGACGTCAATCCCGGAGCGCACTCCGCCATCGGCGAGCAACGGGTAGTCGGCGCCAACCGCCCTGCGGATGGCGGGCAGCACGTCAACCGGAGCCGGGGCTGCGTCGAACTGACGACCGCCGTGGTTGGAAACGGCCACGGCGTCAACGCCCATGTCACGCATCCTCACGGCATCCTCGGGGTCGAGGAGTCCCTTGACAATCATGGCGCCATTCCAGCGTTCGCGCAGACGTTCGATCTTTCCGGCGGTCACCCTGCCGTCCGTCATGTTTGCCAGATGCTCCCCCATTGCCGACAGAGGCAGGCGCTTCGGCAAGTAGCGCTCGAGCGTGCGCAACCGCGGGATGCCGGCGCCCATCATGGACAGGGCCCAGGCAGGGCGGGCAACAATGTCCATGAGTGTCGTGCGATCGAACCGCGGGGGCACGGAAAGGCCGCTGGCAATGTCACGTTCGCGCCGGGTGCGGGTGGGGACATCGACCGTCACGATGAGCACCGAGGCGCCGACAGCTTCGGCCCGGTCGACGATGTCGTTCTCGATGGCGGGATCCACGGTGCAGTAGAGCTGGAACCAGAGACTGCTCCCGGCGATGGCGCCAATCTCCTCGACAGACATGGTGGCAAAGCTGCTCAGGCACACGGGCAGACCATGACCGATGGCGGCGCGTGCGATGAGCGCCGGAGCGTTCGGCCAGATCAGCCCCGTCAACCCCATCGGAGCGGGAGCAAAGGGAAGCGGCCAGGTGCGTCCGAACAGGGTGACGGAGAGGTCCGGTTCGAAGGCCTCGTCGAAAATCGCCCGAGGCGTGAGGACGACCCTGCGCAGGGCGTCGATGTTGGCCGCAAGACAGACTTCCCTGTCGATTCCTCCCTCCATGTAGCCAAAGGCAAAGCGCGGCACGCGTCGGGCCGCACACTCCTGCATCGCATGAATCGAGGGGAACCGCCGGTCGAGTGTCATGGGGCGTTGCGCTCTCCAGTGATGAGATCACTTGCCTTCTCGCCAATCATGATGGCCGGGGCATGGGTGTTGCCGTTCGTCACGCAGGGCATGATCGAGTTGTCGGCTACGCGAAGACCGTCAAGGCCCAGCAACCTGAGATCGGGACCGACGACAGAACGCGGATCACCAGGAGCACCCATGCGGCAGGTGCCGGCGAGATGGTGTGTGATGCCGATGCTCCCGCTCACCCACCTGTCGATGTCGGCCGGCGACGTCACGCTCGCGCCGGGATCGATTTCGCGGCCCCGCAAGCCGTCGAATGCCGGCTGCGACACGATGTCCCGGATCATGCCGAAGCCGGTACGGAACGTGGCGCGGTCGCGCTCTTCGGCGAGAAAGTTGAAGCTGAACCGGGGCAGGGCCTGAGGGTCCGCCGAACGCAATCTCACGGTTCCACGACTCTTGATGCCGACGAGTTCCGTGTAGACTCCGAAACCGTCGGCGAGCGCGTCTGCATAGGTCATGCCCACCAGCATGGGGGTAAAGGTCATCTGGATGTCGGGCCAGGGGGCATCGCTGCCGGAGTAGAGGAAGCAGCCGACATCCATGTGGTTGGTGGAGGCCACACCCTTGCGGTCGACAAGCCAGCGCGCGCCCGCCAGCCACTTCTTCGGCGGCCGTGTCCACGACGCCAGCCTCTCCGCTTTCCGGGCGGTGTAGCCGCAGCGGATGGTCGGGTGGGTGTGGAGATTGGCGCCGACACCCGGGAGCTCGTGGCGCACCTCGATTCCGTGCGGCGCCAGTGCGCCTGGATCGCCAATGCCCGACAGCATGAGCAACTGCGGCGAACCGATGGCGCCAGCGCAGAGCAGGATTTCCCTGGTCGCGTGAATGGTCTCGTGGCGCCCGCCGGACCTGACGATGACACCGGTGACCCGGCCGGCCTCGACGACGAGACGATCGACGGGAGTGTCGCATCGGATGACGAGATTGGGCCGGCCGAGGGAGGGTTTGAGGTACTCGGTCCACACATCGCTCCTCTCGCCACCACGCGTGTTGCGGTGCAGGACGGCAATCCCTTCCTGATCCGGTCCATTGTAGTTGCCGTTGAAGGCAAGGCCGGCCTCGACCCCAGCCTCGAGAAAGGCCTCGTTGAACATCGAGGACGGCGGATTGCCGCGCGCGACGGCGATGGGACCCGATTGCCCCATGTGGGGGTCCGCCGCATCGTCGAAGTTCTCAATGCGCCGGAACAGGGGCTCGACATCCCGCCAGGACCAGCCGACTGCACCGTCGGCCGCCCAGCTGTCAAAGACAGCAGGGGCCCCCCTCACCCACAGCAAGGCGTTGATCGAGGACGATCCTCCAAGACCCTTGCCCATCTTGTAGGCATAGGCTCTGCCGGCGGCCAGCGCTTCCGGTTCGGACAAGTAGTCCCAGTGATAGCGACCCGACTGGTAGAGCGACAGGACACCTGCCGGGATGCGGTGCATCAGGGACCTGCGGCCGGTGCCGGCCTCGAGCATGAGAACGCGGACCGCCGGATCTTCCGTCAGGCGTGCCGCGAGCACCGAGCCGGCCGTGCCGCCGCCGGCGATGATGTAATCGAACGCCGGCATCAACCTTCTATCGGGTCATCCGCAAAGTTCTTCTCTTCGGAACTGATGACCTCGATCAGCGCCGGTCGGTCGTTCAGTGCGAGCGCCCGTTCGAGAGCCGGCACGAAGTCCGCAGGCGCGCTCACCCGTTCGGCGTGGGCGCCGAGAGCCGCCGCCACGTCCGCATAGTCCCCTCCGAGTTCATGAATGCCATAGTCACGTGCCGCCACGGGATGGTGGTCGATGTAGCCACCCATGACTGCGTTCTTCAGAACGATCGTGATCGTGGCGAGGCGGTTGCGCACGGACGTCTCGAGATCCATCCCCACCATGCCGATTGCCGCATCGCCCATGATGTTGATGCAGTGATGATGGGGTCGCGCCAGTCGCGCGCCCTGGACAAGACCGAGACCGAGACCGAGCTGTGTCGTCTTGCCCCAGCCGATGTACCCGTGGGGTACGAGCGTCTCGTAGAAGGCCGTCATCTGGTCGCGCGGCGAACCGGCGTCATGGGTGACGATGGTGGTTTCGCGATCGACCGTCCTCATGAGATCGCTGATGATGCGGTAGGGATTGATGGGGACCTCGTCGGACTGCAGCCGCGGCTCCCAGAGATCCATGAAGGCCTTGCGGCGGCTGGCCACCTCGTCTGCCACCGCATCGCGTCGGATGCCAGGATGCTTGCCCAGAATTTCCACCATGCGCTCCAGGGTTGCGCGGGCGTCACCGATGATGCCGATGTCGACCGGATAGTCCTTGGACACATCACCTTCCCAGTTCGTCAGCTGAATGAAGCAGCGACCCTTGGTCGGAAACGGCGTGATGTACTCCGACCGGGTGAAGCTCGTACCAAGACCGAGGATGAGGTCGCTGCCTCTGAGGAAATGCGCTGCCTCGCCGCGTCGCGTGCGGCCCGCGCATCCCAGGGAGAGCGGGTGGTTCTCCGGAAAGGCGCTCTTGCCGTTCAGGGTCGTCACGACCGGAATTCCGGTGCTGTCGGCGAACTCCGTCAACGCCTCTGATGCCCCGGCATAAAGAATCCCCTGACCCGCCACGATGACGGGCGACGAGGCCTTCCGCAGACAGGCGAGCACTTCACGAATCTCGTCATCGGCAGCCACGGGCCGCGATGCCTTCTGCGGGCGATAGCTCTCCTCGAGGCCGGAGTTGGCAGGGCTGTTGGCCACGTCCTTGGGCACTTCGAGCACAACCGGCCCGGGACGGCCGTTGCGCAACATGGCAAAGGCGTTCTGCATCATCTGCGGAATACGCTCCACATCCGGCACCATAGCGCACCACTTCGAGACATGCTGCATGCTCTGGCTGGCCTGGAAGTGGGAATCGAGCGGCTGCCTGGTGCGGTCGTAGCCGAAGGGGATGTGGAGCACCGGCACGTTGTCGGCATGGCACTGGGCCACGGCGCCGAAGGCATTCTCCGACCCGGGTCCGTACTGCACGGTGGTGCAGGCAATCCTGCGGCCACCCGTCACGCGGGCATAGCCGTCGGCAATGTGGAGGGCCTGGCGTTCCTGGCGCACGATGACGGGCCGGATACCCGCCTTGGCCGCGGAGTCGATGAGATCGCTGTGCGGAAAGGCGGGAAGAATCTCGACTCCTTCCCTGGCGAGGATGCGGGCAATGAGATCGGCACCATTCATCGTGACACACTCCTCCAAATGCGACAGTCGTCGACCCTACGGGTGTTGCAGAGGTGCCGCAATGCGGTTGAGGCCATCATTGACCCTCGCCGGCACTTGGCATAAACATCAGGTCATACCTGATCCGCGATAGCTCAGTTGGTAGAGCAAGTGGCTGTTAACCACTGGGTCGCAGGTTCGAGTCCTGCTCGCGGAGCCATTGTTCGAAGGGCCGTCTGCCGGCGACCGGGATGTCGTCAGGCGACGGTCCTTCCGGCATCAGCGTCTGCCACTTTCGCCGAACTTCCACTCGGACCGGAACGGTCAGCGGCTCGACTGTCGCCACCGCGGGGCGATCTCGTCGGACTGAATGGCGCGTCGATCTTCGTCCGGTGGAACCCGTGTTGCTACGGTGAGCGATCACGCAGCGACCGGTTGCGAGAGCGGTTGTCGAAGCAGGAAACGATGCTGCAGACAATTTTCTATTGAAGGGTATCCGCGATGGCCCTGAAGGCGCGTTCCATGTCATCGAGATATTTGTCGTCCACCGGCACCGGATGGCTCGAATGTCTGGCGCCCACGACGCCTGCAACTGAATCGACGAACAGCATTTGTCCATGAATGCCGATACCGAAGAACGGCCGGCGTTCACACTTCAGGTCCGTGAACCACTTGGAACGGTAGTGGCAGCCAGGAAAGAGTTCCGCGAAATTGCCCCGGTCCCACGCGTCCGCATCGTCATTGTCGCGGAAATCCCGAATCCACCACTCGGGAACGATGCGGCGGCCATTCATGATGCCGTTCTGCAGGTGGAGTTGGCCGAAGCGCGCGAGGTCCCGTGTAGTAACACACAAGCCGCCATCGGTCTGGGGAGCACCGAGCCTGTCAAGGGTGATGTATGCGTCGTGCATCGCACCCATGGGTTGCCAGATTTCCCGGCTAAGAAGCGTTGCGAAATCGGTGCCCGAGACCCGTTCGAGTATCCATCCAAGAAGGTCTGTGTTGGTCGACACATAGTTGAAGGTCGAACCGTGCTCCCCTGCAGGGCGCATCGTCGAGATGTAGTCACGAAGATTGTCCGGTGCGCCCTCGCGCGGCGGACGCCATCCTGAAGCAACATCAAGAAGAATGTTATCGCTGTCGGGGTTGTCATAATCATCGTCGAAATCAATGCCGACAGTCATGTTCAGGACATGATGCACGAGAGCTCTGTCATAGGCGGAATTCTTCACTTCAGGGATGATGTCCGTGACACGCTCGTCCGGCGTCAGCAGACCCTGTTCCACCAGAATACCCGCGAGTGATCCTGCGAATGACTTCGTCACCGACATGAGAAGATGGGGCTCGTGCGGCTCAACGCCTTCGGCATAGTATTCCGTCACGATCTTGCCTCGATGCAGAATCACAAGGCCATCGGTACACCCATCGACGATGTTCTCCGCGACGGTGGACGTGGCGCCATCCCGGTCCACGAATTCGACCTCATCCAGGCAGACAGGTTCGACAGGCGGGGCATATCCCGGGCCATCACCGCGCCAGACGTTCGCTGTGGGCAACAGACGGCGCATGTTGCGGAACGCCCATCGGTTGTAGGGACCCGACAGCATGTTGGCGAGCGAGACCTGTTCTCCCGGTGCTGCCGGAAAACTCCGCATCACCTGTGGCTTGCGATTCATGACTTCCCCCTGCCGATTCAAGATGGCTCGCC
Source organism: Alphaproteobacteria bacterium (assembly GCA_022823765.1). Classification (GTDB taxonomy): domain Bacteria; phylum Pseudomonadota; class Alphaproteobacteria; order SP197; family SP197; genus SP197. The sequence goes on from JAJEHK010000015.1 coordinate 18,207, forward strand.
TGTGGACAACGCAGCTACGCCCGATGGCCGTTGATCACGGCGTACTTGCCGTCCGATCCTGGCCGCAGATCACCACGGTGCAAGGCGCCATGTCGAGATTCAAGCCGGACATCGACGCCCACGACGAAGTGACGTCAGGAACATGTTGAAGCGCAAGGCTGGCGGGGTGTGGTGCGGTGCCAAACTAGAGCAACGCAGCGCAGGTATCTCGCGGAGACTGGCACTGATGCCGACGAGTTTGGTGAGATACCCATTGGCAGTGTACTACCGGCTCAAGTGCTTCTCTGTCGGTGGAATCTTCTTCAGGGGCAGAGATGGAGCCGTGGGTCTCTGCAGAGGGCTTGAGCCGGAGTCACAAGCTGGCCAGGGGAACTTCGTTCCTTTGGCTCCTTCCGGTTCATCTGAGCAACGCATCGAACGCTCCGCGACCTGAGCCCTGATCCGCTGCTCCTGCCGACTGGTCTCTGAATACACTTCTGCTGGCCAAGCCCTTCACACATCCCTTCATGGATCGGAACACGTCCGCGGGCATCGGATCGAATCCCCTTGCAGGTGAGACTTTGCATTGGTTCTTTCGGGTCAACACCCTTGCCTACTCAGTTGACCGGTGTCCCAATCGTGTTCTCGCGGCCTCGGCCAGGAAGCCGGAACGGTTCGAGGCCACGGCGTCGATCCGAGCGACCAGTTCTTCGTCCAAGGTAATGGAAATGACTCTGGACTTTCCCGGAAGATGAACCGGCACCAAGGTGACAAGTTCGGCGTCGGCCAGATCCTCCTTCGGAATCTCGGCAACAGCGGTGGCGGTCGGAATTGAACCACCGGTCCGCAACTGATCCTCAACGACCTCGGCAATCACAACCTCGGCGTCGGCGATGGCGGTCTCGACCGAATCGCCACCGGCATGGACCGGAAAGTCGACAAACGAGATGCCGAAGGTCTTGCCGTCGTCGGTACGAACGATCGCGGGATAATGTCTACGGGGCATCGTCAGTCCTTTCTCAATCGCGCAGCTTGACGCCGGTCTGCCGCTCTATCGCACGAACTGTTCCGATTGGTATCTCGGCATGACGGCCGATCACCGTCCAGCGCCCATCGGCGTGGGCCATCCCGGTGTGGTTCGCGCCTTCCTCGGCCACGAACCCGGCCTTGGCCAGCTTCCTGACGACGTCCCTGCGCTTTATATGGATAATATAGGTAGTACCAGGCACATATCAATAGAAACTATGGATGATCATGCGCGCAGGTTCAGGAGTACCCCGCCGGAAAGCGAAGTACTGATATGGAGATGCGAACATCTTTCAGCCACATGTATCAAATGCGGAAATCGCTTCGCATCCCTGCAACCCAATCGGAGGGGCACCACCTGTGGCCTTGTCCATGCATGTTCCTCGGATCGTGCAACCGCGCATCCGGAAGACCAGCTTCGCAGTCCTGTTTGACAGAAAGACCCAGTTCGCGATCCGCGATGCCGGGAACGACAGCACATCTTGTAGTACTGGATGAGCTCAGGAAGTCTGAATCGATGAAGCAAGACTCGGGCCGGCACATTCAACTCTCTACTGACGAGACCAGCCGTGGCTGATACCGGAACTGATCATCAAGACCGAGCCTCCTCTTGGAGACACCACAGTACAGCTGCACTGGCACGCGGTGCACAGGGCGGTGGGATGCCGACTACACCGCGTCCTTGTCTTTCTCCGTCTCCGCGACCGGCCCCTTCAGTTCCGACGCCTGCACGTTGCGAGGTTCCGTTTCGACCGGATCAAGACTCGGAAGTGCCGCTCCGTCCGGCGCCGCACCCAGCTCTTCGAAGCGGCGGGCTGATGGCAACACCCGCCCTTCGAGCGAGCCGACGCTTCGATTGAAGCGCTCCGTCGCCTGCTTCAGCGACTGGCCGAGGCCCGACATGTGTTCGCCGAACACCGAGATACGGCCATAGAGTTCCCGGCCTGCTTCCGCGATCGTGCGGGCGTTCTCCGTCAGCTTCTCCTGCTGCCAGCCGTAAGCCACGGCCTTCACGAGCGCGATCAACGTAGTCGGTGTGCTGATCAGCACCCGGTTCGTAATCGCATCCTCGAAAAGGCCCGGATCGTTTTCCAGCGCGACTGAAACGAATGCCTCCCCCGGAATGAACATCACCACGAAGTCCGGCGTGTCGCTTGCCAGTGCCTGCCAGTACTCCCTCGATGCCAGCGTGCGCACGTGGCCGCGCATATGGCGCACATGTTCCGCCATATTTTCGGCGCGTTTCGTCTCGTCCTCCGCCTCGACGGCCGCGAGATAGGCGTCCAGCGGCGCTTTCGCATCCACGACAATCGACTTGCCGCCTGGCAGCCGCAGGATGACGTCGGGGCGTTGAGCGCCATCGGTCCCCTGTGTTGTCTGCTGCTCGACGAAATCCACGTGTTTCGTCATGCCCGCCATTTCGAGCACATTGCGGAGCTGGTACTCGCCCCACCTGCCGCGTGTCCCCGGTCGGCGCAATGCCTGCGCCAGGCGCCCTGTCTCCGTGCGCAGCCGAACCTGCCCTTCGGCAAGATGCCTGACCTGTTCACTGATTCCCCGGTAGGCGTCCACCCGTGACTTTTCCAATTCCTGTGCCCGTTCCTCGACCTTCTTCAATTCCTCCCGGATCGGCTTGATCAACGCGGCGACAGCCTCCTCGCGTGCTTTCAAATCCTTGTCCGCCTCGACCTGGTGCGAACGAATTCGTTCACTTGCCAGCTGCAGGAAAGACTCGCTGTTGCTCTTGAGCACCCCGGCGGCGAGTTCGGCGAAGCGGCTCCCGCTTGACTTGTCGATTTCTGCCAGACGCGTCTCCGCCTTGTCGGCCCGGCTTCGGGCCGGTGCGGCGAAGACGAACCAAACCAGCGCCGCGCCAGCCAGCGCGGACAGGACAAACAGCCAGAATTCCATGCCATCTCCCGTCTCTACCCGACGCGATACTCCAGATGTTGGTTGGCGGAGAGCGTCCCTGAGTTCCAACGTCTGCCATGCACATCGGCGGCGGCGGTCTCGAGCAAGGTCTCCACCAGTGACAACGAAGGATCTCGTCTGAATGCAACGAGCATCGCCCGGGCCTGCTCCTGGAATGCCTGCAGGTCAGAGCGTCGTCGTGTCCAGATAGATCTGCAGTCTGCGCATAGCATACAGCATGCCTTGGTGGCATGACATCTGCGGTCGACGTTGAACCGGAACACCAATGTAGCCGGCACGGCCCCGGGTGTGGCCGTCTCCACGCCGCAGCGTGCCACGCGGCCTTGGCTATCGGGGATGGAGGCGCCGCGAGAAGAGATCGAGCATCCCTTCCCAGCCCGCTTCAGCCGCCTCCTCGACGTACGCGTCGCGTTCGGGGAAGGAATAGCCGTGGCGCGTTCCGGGATAGGTCTCGATGCGGTGAGGAATGGCGTGCCTGGCGAACGTGTCACGCAACGTGGGAATGACATTGTCGGGGACCAGGGGGTCGTCCGAGGCGAAGCCCAGAAACATCTCGGCGCGGATCGCCGCCGCCCCGAGATGCGGTGAATCGGGCTCTTCGGTCACCATGCGCACACCGTGAAACGCCGCAACCGCCGCCACCCGTTCCGGGAACCGGCAGGCGGCAGCCAGCACGTACTGGCCGCTCATGCAATAGCCGACAAGTCCCCGCGGACCCGCCGCCACGCGGTCGTCGGCGTCGAGTGCATCGAGAATGGCGCGGCAGTCGGCGGCCACTCTCTCGTGACCGAGACTCGCCATGGCCGCACCGAAGACTGCGGTCATCCTGTCATCGCGGCGGGAAAGATCGAAACGCAGGGTGCCGAGCCTGTAGTACATGTCGGGGAGCACGCAGACAAAGCCGGCGGATGCGACGCGCCTGGCGAACCGATGGAGTTCCTCGCGGATCCCCGGTGCATCCATGAGCATGATCACGGCGGGCGCCGGCCCATCGCCTTCGGGCAGGGCGAGGAAGGCCGGGATCGGGCCATCGGGTGACGGGATCGAGAGAGTGTCGTCCATGGTTGTGCGCCGTACCACCTTCTTGAGGCGATGAGGGTAGGCCGGACAGACTCCCGGGACAATGGCGGCCGACAGGATGTGAGTCGAGGCGGCTGCCATATCCCTTGCGGCGATGATGCAAGCATCGGATTGCGCTAGGCTGGCGGCCTTGTCGGGGGAGAGTGTCTGGTGGCAGGTGATCGGAGGGGACCGGCAGGTCCGGGGGACGGACGCACGTTCGACGAGCCGTGGCAGGCGCGCATCTTCGCTATGGTCAATGCGATGCACGGCGACGGCCACTATGAGTGGCGGGCCTTCCAGGAACTGCTGATCGACGAGATCGCGAGTCACGGCGCGGCGGATGGCCACGACTACTACGAGCGCTGGCTTGCCGCTGCGGAACGGCTCATCATCGCCCGGGGCTTCGGCGAGAGGAAAGAGCTCGCCATGATCCGCCAGCACCTGGAAGACCACCCGCCGCCGCCGTCGACGTCGGCGGCCGCACCCCTCGCCGTGGAACCGGCGCGGCGCCGGCCGTGAGATGCGGAGTGTCTGGCTGACACAGGCGATGGCGGCGGAAACCGCTGCCGCCATCACGCCGCTCGAGGGCGATCTCGCGGTCGACGTCGCCATCGTCGGCGGTGGCTACACCGGCCTCTGGACCGCCATCGAGCTTAAACGGCGTGACCCTTCGCTCGATGTCGCCGTCATCGAACGCGACGTGTGCGGCGCCGGAGGCAGCGGCGCCAATGCCGGCTTTGCCCTGCCCATGTGGTTTCAGGTTCCGGCACTGGAACGCGCCGGCGGGACTGATGCCGCCCTCCATGTCGGCCGGGCTTCCATCGATGCCATCGACGACATCCGCGCCCTCGCCGACAAGCCGGGCAACGACATTGCCATGAGTTCCGCGCCGACGGTCTGGGCTGCGACCTGCCAGAAACAGTCAGGCCACTGGGACGACATGCTGGAACAGATGGAATCCCGGCAAATCCACAGCTTCCGCCTTCTCGAGGCTGACGACATCCAGTCGCTGACGGGCAGCGATGCGCTTGTTGCAGGTGTCGTCGACACCGCGAGCGCCACCCTCCACCCCGGCCATCTGGTCCGGTCCCTGAGGCGCGAGGCCCTTTCCCTGGAGGTTCGCGTTCTCGAGAAGACGGCGATGACACATCTGCGGCGCTCGAGCCCGCCCCGCGTCGTTACCCCTCGCGGCACTCTCATCGCACGCAAGGTCGTCCTGGCCCTCTACGGGTGGTCGCTCTCCCTGCCGGAGATCAGGCCGGCCCTCATGGTGATGATGACGGATGCGGCGATGACCGTGCCCGTTCCCGGTCTCATCGACTCCCTCGGCGTTGCCGGCGCGCCGGGATTCACCGATTCGCGGACCTTCATCGAATCCTGCCGGCCGACGGCGGACGGACGCATGGTCGTCACCAAGTCGGGCGGCGCCCTTCCCTTCGGAGACCGGATCGATGCCTCCCTCAGGCGAACGCGCCGCAGCACCACGGAGCTGCGCACCATCATGGCCGCCTATCACCCGGCGCTTGCCGACGTCGCCATCGAGGGCACCTGGTGCGGTCCCATCGACAGGTCCCGTGACGGACTTCCCATGTTCGGGCACCTCGGATCATCGCCCGACATCGTCTTCGGTTGCGGATACTCCGGCGCCGGTATCGTGCCGTCGCGTGTCGGAAGCCACATCCTCGCCTCCCTGGTCCAGGAAAGGGACGACGCGTGGAGCCGCTCGCCCCTGGTGAGACAGCCGGAACGGGCCTTTCCCCGGGAGCCCTTCCGCTGGATCGGCGGCCACGCGGTGCGCGCCGCCATAGAACGCAAGGACCGCCTCGATCACGAGGGCCTGGAACCGGGACCGCTGACCCGCTTCTGGCTCCGCTTCAAGCCGGCGAGCTACAAGCCTGCCTGAGCCAGGACTCGAGTTCCTGGCGCGTCGCCCCCTCGGCAATGGCGACGAGAACCGGTGACGTCACGCTCCGGGGCCATGCCTCCAGAACCCGCGGCCGGTGAAAGAGGTGCTGGACGCCGTCTATCGCCACCGGGCCCGCCTCGCCCTTGACATCGAGCAGACCCTTGAGCCGCAGCAGGCGGTCGCCATGGCGCGCCACCAGGGATCCGACGGCGCATTCCACCTCAGGCCATGTCAGCGGCCGGATGTTCTTCCGCGTCACCGAGACGATGGATCCGTGGCCGTCCCCGCACGGCATGTCGTCGAGGTTCTGGGCAACTGGCTGGCCCAGGACATCCAGGGGATCCGCCTTCCCCATCTGCGCCTCGACGATCCGGGCGCGGCCGTTGCGGTGTCTTGCCTGGTCCATGGCGTCGCCGGAGGACGCCAGATCTCCCTTGGTGATGACGATGGTATCGGCGAGCGCCACCTGGCGCCTGGCATTGCGGTGGCGGTCGATGGAAACCGAACCCGTCACGGCATCGAGGCAGGTCACCACACCCCCGGGCTCGAAGATGGAGAGTCTCAGGGGATCCGTGATGAACGTCTGCAGAAGCGGCACCGGATCGGCGAGGCCCGAGGTTTCGACGACGACCCGCCGGAAGGCCGGCACCTCGCCCCGCTCGCGCCGGGAGAGGAGATCGAGGAGGGTGGAGACGAGATCGCTTCTCAGACCACAGCACAGGCAGCCGTTCTCGAGAAGGAGGATGCTGTCCTCGCTCGTCTCGACGAGCACGTGGTCAAGACCGGTCTCGCCGAACTCGTTGATGATCACCGCCGTGTCCGCGAATTCAGGCACGTGCAGAAGATGCCGCAGCAAGGTGGTCTTGCCGCTTCCCAGGAACCCCGTCACCACGATGACCGGCAGTCTTGCGGCATCGGGCACGATAACGGTCACGGATCGACCCGGTCACACCCCGACCAGGTGCCGTCCCAGAAGGTTTCGGGGCGCGTCGTCATCACCTCGAACCCGCCGCAGCGCGGTTCGGTGATGACGTATCCCTCGGCCCTGCGGGCCCGCTCCCGCTTCGCGGCATCGATCTGGCCCGGCTCTTCAAGCAGGTCGATCGCTGCCATGGTGATCGACTGCCCGGCAAAGGACGCACCCCTGAACTGGCTGGTGTGACCCGACGCCGAGGTCATCGCCCAGTTGTGAAGCAGGACCCCCTGGGGACATGACCAGTTGGCCCGCGCCAGGGGGATGGACCAGCTCGCTTCGCCATCGTCCTGGCCGTAGGGGTCGCAGCCTTCCGTGTGAAGGGCAATGTCGCGGTCCCAGGCGAAGTCGGCTTCCGGACTGCAGGCCGCAGCGAGGGTCTGCATGTAGGCGGCATCCCCGTCATCCCATGCCGGCGGTCCGATCTCCTGCATGTGGCGGAACAGGACCTCGCCCAACACATGGTTCGCCAGGTAGCCCCTGGACGCCGATATCAGCATGTCAACGACCCGGGTGTGCGTGTGGCGGGCGCAGTCACGGGCCAGGGGAATGAGTTGGCAAGCAACATCCCGGGCTCTCTCGAAGGATTCGTGCCGCACGGTGATCCACAGGCGTGCCTCGTCGGGCGTGATCGATGGCATGAAGCCGGCAAAGCGCAGGACATGGCCGATCACGACATCGCCGAACTGGTGGGCGCGCAGGCGCTCCATCGACTGCACGAAGAGTTCCGCACCGTCGAGCGCGTTGCCCGAACGCCTCGCCCCGCCATGGGAAGCCCTGCCCTCGAACAGGAGTTCGAACGACACGCAGGATAGGCAGGGTCTGGAGACGGCGCCGTTCTGATAGTCGGCATGGTTGGCAAACAGCATGTCGATGCCTTCGAAGGCGCCGCGGCGCAGCATCGCGATCTTGCCCCAGAGGATCTCCTCGGCCGGCGTGCCGAGGCAGACGATGGTGCCTTCAAGTCCGCGCTCTTCCATGGCATGGCGTGCGGCGATGGCGCTGCCGGCGCCGGTGCCGGCGATCAGGTTGTGGCCGCAGGCATGGCCTGCCCGCTTGCCGTCAGGTGCTCTGAGAGGTTCGAGACGGTTGCCCTGCCCGGGAAGCGCGTCGTACTCCGCCAGAAACCCCAGTCGTGGTCCGTCACCGGATGACCAGACCGCACGGAAGGCCGTGGGCATGCCGCATACGCCGCGCTCGACACTGAAACCGTGATCGGCGAGCCAGGCCGAGAGCCAGGCCTCGGCGTTGTACTCCATCATGCCGAGTTCCGGTTCGCCCCAGATGCGGCGGTACATGGACCACGCCTCGCCCTCGACCGTCACCCAGGCATCAGCTGCCGTCTGCTGGGGCCCTGTCGTCATCCTGCCGTGTAGCCACCGTCCACGACCATCTCCGCTCCCGTCACGAACGACGATTCGTCGCTGGCGAGGTAGACCACCATGCCTGCAACGTCGTCCGCAACGCCCATGCGGCCGACAACGTGCTTGTCGACGAGGCGCTTGAACTCCTCGTCGCCCAGGGACTCCCTCACCGAGAGTCCAAGGGGCGTGGCGATGTAGCCCGGGCAGATGGCGTTGCAGCGGATGTTGTAACCCTGGCGGCCGCAATGGACGGCTATCGACTTCGTCAGAAGCCGCACGGCGCCCTTGCTGGCGCAGTAGGAGAGAGCATCGGCCGAGCCTCTGATACCGAGGACTGACGAGATGTTGATGAGGGAGCCGCCCCCCGCCTGTTTCATGCAGGCGA
>JAJEHK010000204.1 GCA_022823765.1 Alphaproteobacteria bacterium
ATGCTTGACACAGCCATGGCGTCGCCAGGGTTCTAGACTAGGCACTGTCCAAATGAGGCAAACCGGCTGAAGTCGCCCGGATTGGAGGTTGCGACAGCGGCGCCCTCCGCCAGAGCCGCCGCCGCAATCATGCAATCGACCATCGAACCCTGCCTGCGTTCCGCGCCGTTGACGAGCATGGCGGTCCGCTTGGCGCCGCGGTGCCACCCGGGCCAGGGCCGGCTCGACGGCATTCAACCACAGGCGCCGCTGACGCGTACCTATCGGGTACTCGAAAGCTTCTCGACTTCGCGCATGGCAGCATCGAGGATCGCCGAACTGGCACCATCCGCACGTGGACTGCGGGTTTCGAGTTCCGCATAGCGCATCCTTTGGCCGATCCTCGAAACTGCCTGATTGTTGACGGTGACGACACGGGAGCACCCGTCCGTTTCGAGCGACCACAGAAGGGATATCGAAACGCTGAAATCGGTATCCCCCGGACGGTTGTAACCGGCAAGGTTGAAGGCGTGCGTGATCTTCACCGGGCGTTCGTCACGCAACGCGAATCCGGGTTTCACGAGAAAATCCTTCGTTGTTCCTTCCCAGTGGCCGGATTCCAGCAAGACGCTCGAGCCGAGATTGCCTTGGCCGAACTCTACAGTGGAATTCTGGGTGTAGTTCCGGAAGAGCCGTGCCACATGCTCCCCCAAAGCGCTGTCGGTCGCATCCAGCACCGGACGGATATGCCGGCGATAGACCTTGTCGAGAACGTCGACGTCTGTCGACGAAGGCGCCCGCCCCGTCCTGTCTTTCACGAAGGCGGCGACCTCCCGCTCGACCTCGAAGCGTTCGAGGAAACCGTACAGATCGTCAAACGGCACGACCTCGCCGGCGCTCCGGGACTGGCGGACAGCGCCGCCATAGACGACGGCCTTCACGGTGATGTCCGGGACAATTTTCGCGACAGCGTTGAGAGCGGTGAAGAAATCGGTGCCAACGGTTGCGCCCGACTTGATTTCGATCGCGACCGTGCCGCTTGCGGTCTCGAACAGGATGTCGCATTCCAGGCCCCGGCTGTCGCGGAAAAAGGACAGGTTTGAAGCTCGCCCGAGATTGAACCGTTGCTTCAGGATCTCGACGGCGACCATGTTTTCGAAAAGCGGTCCGCGCAGCGGGTGCGTGGCGATCTGGTCGGGCCGTTCAATCCCGATCAGGTGGGCGGCCAGGCCGACATCGTAGAAATAGAGCTTGGGCGTCTTGACCAGACGCTTGCGGATGTTCGCGTGGAACGGCGGCAGACGAAACAGGATGTAGCTTCTGTCCAGAAGGTCGAGCCAGTTCCGCACCGTCGTGTGGGACACGCCGGCATCCGCGCCCAGCGACTGGAGGTTGATCAGTTGTCCGACCCGACCGGCGCAAAGCCGGATGAAGCGCTGAAAGTTCGATACATTGCGAATCTCGCCCAGCCTGCGCACATCGCGCTCGACATAGGTTTCGAAGTAATCGCCCAGCGCTTGCCTTGGCTCGATTCCCTGATCGTAGATTCGCGGATAAAAGCCCGAGTAGAGAATGTCGTCCAGCGCGCCGCTGGCGCCGGTTCGTTCCCGCTCCCCGAGCGTGAAGGGCAGGAGGCGTAGCAGAGCGGTGCGTCCGGCGAGCGATTGGCCGATGGCTTCCGACAACTGGAAATGTTCGCTGCCCGTCAGGATGAAGAGGCCGTTACGCCCCCTCTCGTCGGTGAGAACCTGCAGATACGACAGGAGTTCCGGAACGCGCTGGATCTCATCCAGGATGGCCCCTTCACCGAGGCGGGCGAGAAAGCCCCGAGGATCGGCCTCCGCGAACTCCCGTTGATCGGGCGCCTCCAGATTGACGTAAGCCAGATCAGGGAAGGTCTCGCGACAGACGGTGGTCTTGCCCGATTGACGCGGCCCGGTCACGGTCACGAATGGGTATTGCCCGAAGAGGCGGGTCAGGCAGGGCACGATGTCGCGTTCGATCATGAACGCAGGCTATCATGTTCTGAGACAATTGCAATTTGTACTTTCAGATTGTTCAATCAGCTGAACGACGATGACATCTTCGACAATGAGCCAAGCGACGTTCCATGGCAGCTCATCCCGAAGGAAATTCCCTCGCGCCGTCGAGTCCGATCGGCCACTCGTCCGGGCGCTTCGGTCACGGGACCTTTCGGTCTGGTTCGACGAATGTGAGAACACGCCAAGGGACACGGGAAGGGAGACGACGTGAGTGGACCCGGAACAATCGCCAGGGTTCTAGGTCAAGCTCAGTCCGAATGAGGCAAACCGGTTGAAGTCACCCGGATTGGAGGTGGCGACAGGGGCGCCCTCCGCGAGAGCCGCCGCCGCAATCATGCAATCGACCATCGAGCCCCGCCCGCGTCCTGCGCCGTTGAAGAGCATGGCGGCATGCTGGCCATCTCCGCGGTGAAGGGGCATTGACGCTCCACCACGACCGACGCACCGGCACGTGTGGCATCGTCGACGGGTCCGCACAGGAACTCGGCCCAGGCGACCGTGCTCATGGCGAGGGACTCGTTTGCCATCAGCCACTCGCGGACCCGCGCATCCTCGCGCGAACCGCGGCGGAGCGCATGGATCAGGAAGCTGGTGTCCAGGTGGATCACCCGAAGGTCCGCGGCTTGCCCCGATTTCGGCTGGCCTTGCGCTCTCGCACGACCTCATCCGCCCAAGTGCTTGCCGATTCGTGATCGAGCGCAAGCATGTCCTGCAGGCGATCGAGCGCATCGAGAGCTTCGTTGTGATCGGAATGCGGGGCTGCCGCTGCCGATCGGATGGCGCGCCGCAATGCACCGGACTTCGATGTGTTCCAACGCCTCGCGAGGTTTTCCAGCTGCCGCACGGTGTCAACATCGAGCGAGTAGGTCGCCTTGATGGTCATGATGGCCATAGAACAAATATATGGCCATATCTATATCACGTCAACTCCGGTTCATGGCATAGATTGCTGCCAGCACCCGCGAGGATGGAAGGACAAGACACCGAGCGCCATTGTTTCATCACGGTCACCGGCCAAATCGACGAGTTTCGCTTCGCGAGCATCCCGGCACTGAAAACCATGTGCTGGCCGACACTCATGTCCACGCCGTGGGGTTCGTCCTGAGAGCGGTGATTGTCCGTGTGCAGTCGAGAGGCGAGGTGCATGGATCCATCCCCTCTCGGGCCCTACCCGCGGCGTGCGAGGATGATTCCGGCAAGGGCGACCAGCATCATGCCGATGGCCACCATGACGGTCGGGATGTCGCCGAAGACGAGGTAACCCAGGACCACCGCCACCAGGAGGGACGAGTACTCGAAGGGAACGACGAAGCTCGCCTCTCCCTTGCGGTAGGCGAAGATGATGAGGAAGTGGGCGGAACCGGCGAGCAGCCCGGCGACAACGACGAGCCAGAGGTTGATTCCCTCGGGCATCTGCCAGGTGCCGGGGACGACCAGGACCGGCACGAGCCCCGTCAGGGCAAAGGCGACGGTGGTGTAGAAGGAGGTCACCGGCGCCGGTTCGGTCGCCCCCAGGCGTCGCGCCAGAAGCACCGTGAAGGCCACGCAAACGGCGGCGGCGATGCCCCACAACGCCGCTGGCCGGAAAGCGTCGCTGCCGGGCTGCACGATGACGAGGGCTCCCGCGAATCCGACGGAGATCGCCAGCCAACGGATCAGCGAGACCCTCTCGCCCAGGAAGATGCCGCTCAGGACCGCCACGATGAAGGGAGACGAATAGGTGACGGCGGTGGCGTCCGCGATCGGGAGTTCCAGGATGGCCCTCAGGTAGAAAGTGTATGCCAGCGCCATAGCCATTCCGCGGCAGGCCTGACCCCACGGGCGGCGGGTCCTGAGATAGCGCCAGGTGCGGCTGACGGAAAGCGCGACGAGGACGGGAAGAAACGCGAAGCAGCTTCTCAGCAGGATGAAGCTGAAGGGGTCCATCACCTGCGTCACGGCCTTGGCGAGGACGTCGCAGACGGTGAGCAGGCAGACACCGGCGATCACCGAGGCAATGGCAAGTCCGGGCTGGTCATTCATGGCAAACCACGGTGCCGATGGGAGCAGGCGGTTTACCCTGCCTTGACTTTGCGGACAATTGCGGGTGTTGTGCTGCAGCCGAAGTTGAGGGAGCGGCGTGGAGAAGACAGTTTCCCGGTTCCAGACGACCAGTCTGTACGACCTGAAATCGTTCCTGATCGATTCCGAAGTGAGGTTCCTGCTTCCTTCCTATGTCGACATGCACGGTGTGTCGAAGTCGAAGATGGTGCCCATGAGCCACTTCGACCGGGCCATGGCAGGCTCGGAACTGTGCACCGGTGCGGCGGTCGACGGCGTGCCCCAGGACATCAGCGACGAGGAAGTCGCGGCCCACCCGGACCCCGCCTCATGCACGATCCAGCCGTGGATGCCCGATGTCGCCTGGTTCGCCAGCAATCTCTTCTGCGAGGGAAAGCCCTTCGAGCCCTGCAGCCGGAACATTCTCGGCCGTGTCGTCGGGGAGGCCGAATCCCTCGGTCTCGGCATGAATCTCGGAGTCGAGACGGAGTTCTTCGTGTTCCGCGACGACGGATCGCTGTGCCAGCCGATGAGCCCGCGGCACAATCTCGACAAGCCCGCCTACGACACCTCGCGGCTGCTGGACAACATCGGCTGGATGGGCGAACTCGTCGACGCCATGAATGGACTGGGCTGGGACGTCTACAGCTTCGATCACGAAGACGGTATCGGCCAGTTCGAGATCGACTTTTCCTATGCCGACGTCATGACCATGGCCGATCGCGTCGTCTTCTTCCGCCGCATGGCAGGTGAATTCGCGAGGCGCCATGGCGGCTTTGCCTCGTTCATGCCCAAGCCCTTCGGCGACTACGCCGGAAGCGGCGCGCATTTCAACATGTCGCTCTACGACACGGCAACCGGCGCCAATCTGTTTGTTGCGGACGACGATCCCAGGGGCTGCGGCCTTTCGACGCTGGGTTATCATTTCGTTGCCGGAATGCTGCGCCATCTGCCCGCCATATCCGCCGTGGTGGCGCCGACCGTCAACAGCTACAAGCGCCTCATCCTCAAGGGCAGCAATTCGGGGTTCACCTGGGCGCCCGTCTTCTGTTCGTACGGCAACAACAACCGCACCAACACCATCCGCATCCCCGGTGGCGGAGGACGCACCGAACTGCGCCTTGCCGACTCCTCGGGCAATCCCTATCTCGGTGCCGCCATGGTCCTGGCGGCCGGCCTCGAGGGCATTCGCGAGGAACTCGACCCCGGTGAACCGCACCGTGAGAATCTCTACGTCACAACCGAGGACGAGCGCCGGAAGGCCGGCGTCGCCACCCTGCCGCGCACGCTCGGAGAGGCACTTGACGCCTTCGCCGCAAGCGACCTGGCGAAGCGGACGTTCGGTGACACCATGTTCGGGGCCTGGCTCGACTACAAGCGGGACGAGTGGCTGGCCTACCTCAACCATGTCAGCGAGTGGGAGCGCGACCGTTACCTGCGCTTCTTCTGACATCCGCGGCCCGGCGGCCGGCTGATCCGAGGAGGAGCCGGGAAGGGAGCATCCAACACTGGAAGGAGAGTTCAATCACATGACTCCTGAAGAACTTCAAGCGGCGGTCGAATGGTCGACAGCGATCAGTGCCGAAGCGTACTACTGGTGGGCGATCGGCCTTATGATCGCCATTCACGCAGGGTTCCTGATGTACGAGATGGGAGCCTCGCGGGTGAAGAACACGCTGGCGTCAGGTTGCAAGAACATTCTCGCCTTCGCCTTCATCATTCCGACAATGTTCATGTTCGGCTGGTGGGTCTATCTCGCCTTCCCGCACGGCATCGTCCCCAACATGGAGTACGGATTGTTCGGGGAACCGTGGAACGAGTACATGGGTCCCAATCTTGAGGACAATATCACCGGCGTCGTCTGGGGCGCCTTTGTGCTGTTCTCGGCCACCACGGCCTCGATCATGTCCGGATCCGTCATCGAACGCATACGCCTGGGATCGTTCATCATCCTCGCCGTGGTGCTGGGCTCGTTTGCCTGGCTGATTGGCGCCTCGTGGGGATGGCATCCGGAAGGCTGGCTCGTCACCGAGTTCGGCTACCATGATGTCGGCGCATCCGGTGTGGTGCACATCATCTCCGGGTTCTTCGCGCTCGGCGTGCTGATCAACCTCGGCCCGCGTATCGGCAAGTTCGGCCCCAGGGGGGAGATCAACAATCTCCAGGGCCACAGCGTGCCGATGACGATTGCCGGCCTGATGATCATCATCATCGGCTTCGTCGGCTTCATGGGCGCCTGCCTGCTCTACAACGGCACAGGCCAGTGGGGGAACATCTACGGCGGTCCGACGACGCTTTCGGCGTGGTCGTTCAACCTGCTGATGAGCTTCGGTGGCGGAATCATCGGTGCCTACGCGGTCACCCGTGATCCCTTCTGGATGATGTCGGGCGCTCTCGGCGGCATCTTTGCTGCTGCTGCCGGCCTGGATCTCTACTATCCGCCTCTGGCGTTCGCCCTCGGCTTTGCCGGCGGTGTCCTGATCCCCTACGGCCAGCGCTTCCTCGAGAAGCTTCGCATCGACGATGCCGTCGGCGCCGTGTCGGTGCACGGTTTCTGCGGAATCCTCGGTGTCCTTGCCTGCGGCATCTTCCTCGACGGCTATCCGGCCGTCTCGGAGTCCATACCGGGCATCACCTTCTGGGGTCAGCTTGTCGGTTGTGTGGTCATGGTGCTCATTGGCTTCGTGCCGGGCTACGTGGTGTCACTCATCCTCAAGATGTTCGGCATCCTGCGTGCAAGCGACGAAATCCAGCAGGTCGGCATGGATCTGGAGATTCCGTCTCCTGCCTATCCCGAGCAGATCACCTCACACCTCCACTGGCGCGGCTGAGCTGCGTTCAGGGCAGATAACCTAAAAG
Organism: Alphaproteobacteria bacterium; assembly: GCA_022823765.1. Classification (GTDB taxonomy): domain Bacteria; phylum Pseudomonadota; class Alphaproteobacteria; order SP197; family SP197; genus SP197. The sequence goes on from JAJEHK010000204.1 coordinate 6,921, forward strand.
GAGAAAACCATGTTTGGTGGAAGTCCTATCGAGTCCTGGGAAGGAGCCGCCGCGATCTACAGTTATGCCGGATCCGGAGGTGTTCATCTCTTCCTGTGGATTTCAGTCCTCCTGTGTGTCGGCACGGTTGTCGCGTCGATCATCGCGGAGAATCGAGCAGAGGCAGAAGCAAAGCGTCTGGTCGAGGAACAGAAGTAGTCTGATGTGAGAAGGGCAGCCGGCTCCGGCCGGCTGCCCTTCATCTTTTACATGATGCCCACGAGACGCACGGCGTCATAGACCGCGGCGTGAATGTTGCGGCTCTCCACGGCATCGCCGAGACGGAAGAGCTGGAAGGCGCCCCCGGGGTTCCTGCAGACCTCCTGGGGCCGGCGCCCGATCAGCGCCCCGTAGTCCACCTCTCCCTTGTTGACCGACAAATCGCGCAGTTCGAAATAGAGATCATCGGCGGGAAGGGTGCCGTGCTCGATCACCACCTGATCGACCAGGCGTTCGCCGATGTCGCTCTCGGTGAATTCGCTGAACAGCGTCGCCCGCAGGCGGTTGCCGCTCGCCTCGAGCCTCGAGACCCTGGTGTTGATGGTGATGGTGACGCCGTGCTCCTGGAAGAACTCGGCGTAGGGCGCGTGGGTGAGCGCTCCCAGTTCGGGCGCGAACGTGCGTTCGGGCGAGACGATCTCCACCCTCGATCCGGCGTCGGCCGCCAGCCAGGCGGCCTGCATCCCCGGTTGATGGCCGTTGTCGTCGAAGACCAGGACGTCGCCCGCCGGAGCGACGGTTCCTGAAAGCAGGTCCCAGGAACTGACGGCAAGACCGGAGCCCTCGTCGAGGATTTCCTTGTTGGGGACGCCGCCGGTACAGACGAGAACGACATCGGGATCGAGGGCCAGCACGTCCGACGCACCCGCCAGAACATTGCAGCGCACGTCGATGCCGAGCCGCGCCAGGCGTGAGAGGCGCCAGTCGACGATGCCGATGAGGTCCTTGCGATTGGGTGTGCGCGCCGCCAGGAGAACCTGGCCTCCGGGTCGGTTCGCCGCCTCCAGGACGACGACGTCGTGGCCGCGTTCTGCGGCGACGCGGGCGGCTTCGAGGCCGGCCGGTCCGGCACCCACCACGACGATGCGCCGAACCGGCCCCGAACGCGGCTCCACCAGCTGAGGCAGCGAGGTCTCGCGGCCGGTCGAGGGATTGTGGACACAGAGCGCGCCGGTTCCCGCATAGACGCTTTCGAGGCAGTAGGTGGCGCCGACACAGGGCCGGATGTCCTCCTCGCGCCCTTCCGTGATGCGGTTGACGATATGGGGATCGGCGATGTGGGCCCGGGTCATGCCCACCATGTCGAGCTGACCGGTGGCGATGGCATGGCGCGCCGTGGCGATGTCGGCGATCTTGTTGGCGTGGAACACCGGAAACCGGGTCTCGCTGCGGATGTCGCCGGCAAAGTCGAGATGAGGCGATGCCGCCATGCCGGCGACCGGAATGATGTCGGTAAGGGCCCGGTCGTGGTCGATATGGCCCTTGATGACGTTCAGGAAATCGATCTTGCCCGTGGCGATGAACCGCCGGGCGATCTCGAGGCCGGCCGTGCGTCCGTAGCCCTTGCGCCAGTTCTCGTCCAGGGACATGCGGATGCCGACGATGAAGTCGGGGCCGACGGCGCCCCGCACCTCGTCGAGCACCGCCATGGCGAAGCGCAGGCGGTTGTCGAGACTGCCGCCCCATTGATCGCGGCGCCGGTTGGTGGCGGGAGACCAGAACTGGTCCATCAGGTGGCCGTAGGCCTCGAACTCGATCCCGTCGAGACCCGCCTCGGCCATGCGTGCGGCGGCCAGTCCATAGTCCCGGACGACCCTCTCGATGTCCCAGTCCTCCATTTCCTTGGGAAAGGCGCGATGGGCCGGTTCGCGCACCACCGACGGCGCCAGGACGGGAAGCCAGTGTTCCTTGTTCCAGTTGGTGCGGCGTCCGAGATGGGTGAGCTGGATCATCACCGCCGCGCCGTGGTCGTGGCAGGCTTGCGTGAGCCGGCGCAAGCCCGTCACCACCTCGTCCTTCCACGCCTGGACGTTCATGAAGGCCTGGGCGGAATCCCTCGAGACCACGGTGGAGCCGGCGATCATGGTGAGCGCGATGCCGCCCCTGGCCTTCTCCTCGTGGTAGCGCACGTAGCGTTCTCCCACGAGACCGTCCTCGGTGTAGCCCGGTTCATGCGCCGTCGACATGATCCGGTTCTTCAGCTCGAGATGCTTCAGGCGGTAGGGCTGCAGCAGGGGGTCATTCATGGGCCAGGATCCACCGAACCGGTCATGCATAGCACACTTGGCAAGGCGGTTGATCTGCCCTCTCCACAGCACGCGGCGCCGTCCGTCAGCCAACCGTGGCCAGCGTTTTCAGGACTATGGCCGTGGCGTGCCGGCGGCGGTCTTCCTCGCGCATCGATCCGGCGCCCATGGTGACGAGAACTGCCGAAGGCATCTCCCGACGACTTTGTTCCTGCGCCATGAACGATGTTCGACGGCGCCTGAAGCGATCGCGCGCTCATCGACTGCCTTGAGAGCGTTTCGACCGATCCCGCGGCTGCCGACACGGTCTTCCATTCTTGCCGTGCCCGGTTCATTCGCCCAGACTTGCGCGCCAGTGACAGGGAAGAGGGAGCGCCATGGGAGGAAGGCTGGACGGGAAAGCCGCGCTCGTCACCGGGGGCGGACGCGGTATCGGAGCCGGCATCGCCAGGGTTTTCGCAAGCGAGGGCGCACGGGTCGTGATCGCGACGCGCACCGTCGCCCGCGGAGAGGCGGTTGCCCGCCAGATCTCGAGGGCTGGCGGAGAGGCCTCGGCGATGGAGACCGACGTCGCCGATGCTGAGCAGGTCAGGACGATGATCGCCGAGGCCCGAAAGCGCCTCGGCGCGATCGATATCGTCGCCCACAACGCAGGCGTCTTTCCGTCATCGACGATCGCCAGGATGAAGGAAGCCCAGTGGGACCACGTGCTCGATACGAACCTCAAGAGCCTCTTCCTGATCGCGAAGGCCGTTCTTCCCCACATGGTCCGCCGGCGTTACGGACGGATCGTCGTGACATCATCGATCTCGGGCCCGCGGGTGGCCATGCCCGGGTGGAGCCACTACTGCGCCTCGAAGGCCGGCGTGAACGGCTTCATCAAGGCGGCGGCCCTGGAAGTCGCCAGGGAGGGCGTCACGATCAACGCCGTCGAGCCCGGCAACATCCTGATCCGCCGCCCCGGTTCGCGCGAGGCGCGCGAGCAGGAGGACACGATGGTGCCCGCGATTCCCATGGGCGAGCTTGGC
>JAJEHK010000301.1 GCA_022823765.1 Alphaproteobacteria bacterium
GGCATTGACTTCCGCCGGGTCATCGCCGAGCGCGTCGTTGACCTCAATGACCTCTCCCGAGACGGGAGTGTAGACTTCGCTGGCCGCCTTGACCGATTCGACGACGCACAGTTCGTCATTGCGTGCCACCTCGCGCCCCGACTCCGGCAACTCCACGAACACGACATCGCCGAGCTGTTCCTGGGCATAGTCGGAGATGCCCACGGTGCCGATGCCGTGGTCCACTTCGATCCACTCGTGTTCCCGGCTGTAGAGTCTTTTCCCCATGGTGTCGTCTCCCTTCACGTCTCCGGCGTCATGTCCGGTGATAGCGGTGTGGCACGAACGGCAGCGGCCGGATCTCGGCCTCCACCCATGAATTCCGTCTCTCGACCTCGACCGCAGTACCCACTGCGGCCGCCTCGCTTGCCACGTAGCCCATGGCGACCGGCCCCTGCGTCGTCGGACCGAAGGCGCCGCTCGTCACCGCCCCGAGAGGCTCACCCGATGGGGAGCGAATGGCCGCCCCTTCCCTCACCGGCGCCCTTTCGCGCGAAACCAGGCCAACCCGGCGCCTCGGCGGGCCATCGCGCAACTGCGAGGCAATCACGTCGGCGCCCGGGAAACCGCCCTCAAGACGCCGCCGTTTCTGGATGGACCAGGCGAGTCCGGCCTCGACCGGGGTCGTCGTGGTGTCGATGTCGTGGCCATGGAGGCAGAGGCCGGCCTCAAGGCGCAGGCTGTCTCGCGCACCAAGCCCGGCCGGCTCGACACCTTCCCGGGAAAGCAGACGCCGCGCCAGGGATTCAACGCCGCGGGAGGAGACCGACACCTCCACGCCGTCCTCTCCGGTGTAGCCTGATCGGCTGACCATGAGTGTCTCGCCCTCGAGGGACCACAGTGCAGCCTGCATGAAGGAAAGGTCTTCCGATTCCGGAACCAGGCGGGCGAATGCGGCCACGGCTGCAGGGCCCTGGAGGGCGATCAGGGCCCTTGTATCGAGGACCTCGATATCGCACTCCTCGCCAATCAGCACGTTCAGGCGCTCGATGTCGTCGTGCTTTCGGGCTGCATTCACCACCAGCCACAGGTGATCGCCGAGCGAGGTCACCATCAGGTCATCGAGTATGCCCCCGGTGCCGTTGGTGAACTGGGTATAGCGCTGCCTTCCGGGACCAAGGCCGACGATATCCGCTGCTACCAGTCGTTCGAGAGCGCGAGCCGCGCTCTCCATGGACGCCCCCGGTCTGGCGGAAAGGCGGACCTGGCCCATGTGGGAAACATCGAAGAGACTGGCAAGGCTGCGCGTGTGGCGGTGTTCGGCAAGAATGCCCGCCCTGTACTGCAAAGGCATGGCATAGCCGGCAAAAGGCACCATGCGGGCTCCCAGCTCCCGGTGAAGGGCGCCAAGAGGAGTCTCCAGGAGAACGTCATCAGGGGTCACTGAACCTGTCCCGGTCGTTGCAAAGGGGGCGCGCAAACGCCCCTCTTGCCCCCTCTGTCACCGAACCTGAGAGCATCACCGGAACACCGGCTTTCCCCTTCGGTGAGAAGACGCATCGGCGCCTTCTTCTCTCCAGAGCAGCCATTCACCTGCGGTCCCTTTGCCTGAGAGATTTCGGGACAGATTGCACCTTCGGCGCCGGTCTCGGGACCGGTCTCTCCCGCAGGTTTCAGCGGCTCCCAAGACTATTGAACCCGCCGCCCGCCGTGTCAACCTCCAAGCGGCAACCGGGAGGGACACGGATCAAATGGCCTTGCCGATGTTGTTCCGGATTCTTCGACCGTGGCGGGTGCCATGTTGTACCCTTGATCGAACAGGGCAAGGCGCACGAACGCTGCAAGCCTTGTTAGCGTAGCAGGCCGACCAGCCACTGTGACGAACCAGCACTCGACCCCTCTGGAAGATCGCATCCGCTGCGGCGTGCACAAGATGGTCGTCCCATGGTGACGGATCCGGGAGAACTCAACCCTCATCAGACCCATATCCGACGAAGGACCACCTTGCCGGGGGGCCTCACGCGGGGACCTGCTGAGTGATGCAGCCGATACCGCCGCCACCGATGGCCTGCCAGAGACTGGGGACCGGCACGATGTCGCGACCCGGGAAGGCGCCTTCGAGGATGGACCATCCCACGTCATCGAGCCGTGGGTCGACCTGTGGCGCGATGATGGCGCCGTTGCACACATACGCATTCGTATAGGGAATGACGTAGTGCTCTGAACCGTGTTGCTGGTATGGCAGAACCGGCATCTCGACGATTTCCAGTGACCGTCCCTTCGCATCTGTCGCTTCCCTGAGACGCCGCAGGTTTTCCTGCAGGAGCGCATGGTTCGGGTTGGAACGCTCGGACACGACCTGGACAAGAACGCGTCCCGGTTCGATGAATTCGACCACGTTGTCGACGTGCCCGTCCGTTTCGGTGTCCTCGACCAGGCCGAGTCCAAGCCAGATCACGCGGGTGATGCCCAGATGGTCGAGGAGCATGGCCTCGATATGATCTCTCGACATCCCGTGATAGCGGTTGTCGTTCCGCATGACCTGCTCTGTGGTGACCAGTGTCCCCTCCCCGTCCACCGAGATGCCGCCTCCTTCGCAAATGAAGGGTGTCCGGTAGCAGCGAAAACCGAGATGTTCGACGACCAGGCGCGGCATCTCTTGCGTCTTGCCACAGGGGAAACGGCCACCCCATCCATTGAATCCGAAGTGGACGCCGGCGACATCACCTGACTCGTTGCGAACGAATATAGGTCCGTTGTCCCTGAGCCAGCAGGTGTCGACTGGCACCACCAGGATCTCCACCTCGCCGCCGAGACGACCGCGGGCGTCGTCCTCGTCGCGCGGATCAACAACCAGCGTCACTGGCTCGAAGCGGCTGATGGCCCGGGCCGTTGCTTCCAGTTCATCGCGAAATCCTTCGACGTCCGTTCCCACCTCTTCCTCGACCGGCGGCCATGTCAGCAACGTGCGGGCATGCCGCTCGAAGCGGCCCGGCATGGCGTATCCGTCTTCATGCGGGGTTGACCGGATCAACTGACCGTGCTCGCCTTTCACCAGGGTCCCCTTCGGGCATCACGGCCTGACCCTGCCACACGTTCGTTCTTCGGCAAAGCGGATCGGCTGCATCCCGTGTCAACCACCGGGCGTTTGCAGGAGGAACATTCAGTCATGCACGAAGAATACTCGGGCGAGCAGCACTCCGGGGACCTGGCTCGTTTCTGAACCCTGGTTGACGATGGACGAGACCGCTTTGTCCCTTCCAACGGAACACCGGGAAGACCTGTCAGGGAGGGGCGACCACTGTTGACAGTGTCGGGCCGATCTCACGGTGGAGGACGAGATCGGCGCTCGGGTCGTGGTCGGTGGCCTCGCGATTGAGAATGACGAGGACCGCACCGTTCTGCTTCGCCAGGAGCGGGAAGGAGGCTGCCGGCCAGACCACGAGTGAGGACCCGATGGCAAGGAAGAGATCGCAGGAAAGCGCTGCCGTGCGTGCCCTTTCCATCGCGTCGGCCGGCATCGGCTGGCCAAAGGAGATGGTCGCCGTCTTGACGATGCCGCCACAGGACGAGCACTGAGGAATCGTGCCGTCCGCACGGAAGGCTTTCAGGATGGGATCAAGCGCATGCCGTTCGTCACAGGCAAGGCAGATTGCATAGGTGCTGTTGCCGTGAAGTTCGATGATCTTCTCCTCGGGAACGCCCGACGCCTGGTGCAAACCGTCAATGTTCTGCGTGATGACTGCGGTCACTTTCCCGGTGGCGACAAGGCGGGCCACGGCCTCGTGACCCGGATTGGGCCGTGCATCGACCATGTCGCGCTCGATCTCGATCCGGCGGTGCCATGACTCGCGCCGTGCCTCGACGGACGTCATGAAGTCGTCGAACATGATCGGCGTGGTGCGCGACCAGATACCACCGGGACTGCGAAAATCCGGAATGCCCGATTCCGTCGAGATTCCCGCGCCGGTGAAGACGACAACACGCCGGGCGTCGTTGAGCCTGGAACGCAACCGATCGAGATCCCCAGTCATGACGGTATCGTGGCAACGCCCTTGATGAATGCCACCGCCTGGCCGGCAATGTCGACCCTGTCGCGCCTCAGCCGGCAATGGAGTTCACCACCGCGATGCGACACCTGAAGGGCGTGGATAAACGCCGTTCCCAGGCGGGCGGCCCAGTAGGGGACGATCATGCAATGGGCCGAACCGGTGACAGGGTCTTCCGGAATTCCGTGATGAGGAGCGAAGAACCGGGAGACCACGTCTCCGGCATCGCTCGAACAGGGAGCCGTGGCGATCACGCCCCTGCCCCCTCCCGTGAGCGCAGCACCGAGGTCCCTCATGTCCGGCTCCAGGGAACGAACCTCGGCCTCGCTGGCGTAGACGAAGAGATGATTGCTGCCGCACAGGGTTTCCTCCGGTGGCGTGCCGACGGCCGCCACGACGTCACCTGGCGGTTCGCAGGCGACCGGTGTCTCTGCCGGAAAGTCGAGGACGAACATGCCGCCCTTTCGGCGCACGCCGAGGCGGCCGCTCGCCGTGATGAACAGCACCTCGTCTGCCGTCGTGTCGATCTCGGTCAAGATGACGAATGCGGAGGCAAGCGTGGCATGACCGCAAAGAGGCACTTCGACAACGGGCGTGAACCAGCGCAGCTGATAGTCCCGGTCTGCCTGGCGCACCAGAAACGCTGTCTCGGCAAGGTTGTTTTCTGCCGCAATGGCCTGCAGCGTGGTGTCGGGCAACCACGTTTCCAGCACCATCACCGCGGCTGGGTTGCCCCTGAATGCCTCCCCGGTGAAGGCGTCGACCTGATAGAAGGGGCAGCGCACGGCCTTGATCAGGCGTCGCCGGCTGCCAGACGGATGGCGCTCTCGAGTTCGCCCACGAGACGTTGCGCCAGACCGCCGTCGGGATGTTCCACCATGATCCGGATCAGGGGTTCTGTTCCTGATTCACGCACCACGAGACGCCCGTCATCGGCGAGACGGGCTCGCGACGAGGCCAGGACGGCCTGAACCGAGTCGCTTGCGAGCGACGCTCTTCCATTGAGGCGGACATTGCTTGCTACCTGTGGAACCGCTTCGAACTGGTTTGCGATCTCACTCATGCGCCGCCCGCTCCCGACAAGGACGGCCAGAACCTGCAGGGCGGCAATGAGACCGTCTCCGGTTGTCGCGTGATCGGCGAACACCATGTGACCGGAAGGCTCGCCACCAAAGTTGCAACCCCTGTCACGCATGCGTTCCACGATGTAACGGTCTCCCACAGGAGTGCGTTCGAAATGAAGTCCGCGTTCCTGAAAGAAACGTTCAAGGCCGAGATTCGACATCACGGTGCCAACGACGGCGTCGCCGGAAAGTTTGCCATGCCGGTTCAGCCAATCGCCGAGCAGCGCCACGATCTGATCACCATCGACAAGTGTTCCGTTTTCATCGGCGAAGACGGCACGGTCCGCATCTCCGTCAATGGCGATGCCAACATCGGCGCCATTCTCCCTCACTGTCCTCTGCATCGCTCCTGGCGCAGTCGAACCGCAGTTCCGGTTGATGTTCGTGCCGTCCGGTTCGACACCCAGTGGAATGACATCGGCACCGAGTTCCCAGAGTGCCTCGGGCACCACCCGATAGCCCGCACCGTTGGCCGCATCGATGACGATCTTCAGACCATCCAGACGCAGCTTTCTCGGAAAGATGTTCTTGCAGAATTCGGAATAGCGACCGAGGGCGCCCTGGAGACGCCGTACGCGTCCCAGCTGCCCGGCATCCATCCGAGCTGCCGTCAAGTCTCCGGCCATGCCCGTCTCGATGGCCGCTTCCACGGTGTCGGAGAGCTTGTAGCCGTCGGGTCCGAAGAGTTTGATTCCGTTGTCCTCGAAGGAATTGTGGGATGCCGAGATCATCACCCCGAGATCAGCCCGCATCGAACGAGTCAGAGTGGCCACACCCGGCGTCGGCACCGGGCCGATGAGCAGGACATCCACGCCAACGCTCACGAATCCAGAGGCCATGGCGTACTCGATCATGTAACAGGAAAGCCGGGTGTCCTTGCCGATGACGACACGGTGCGTGTGATCGCCTCTGCGGAAGTGGACACCAGCCGCCATGCCTGCCCGCGACGCCGTCTCGACGGTCATGGGTTCGCGATTGGCCCTGCCACGTATTCCGTCGGTTCCGAACAACTGCCTCATGTCGATTCTGGCTCCGCAATGCCTGACCAGACCCTTACCGCCTGCACCGTATCGGCCACATCATGGACCCTCAGGAGCTGCACCCCGGCTGCCACCCCGGCCAGCGCCGCGGCGATGCTCCCGCCAAGGCGCCGCGCCGGCCTATCCTCGCCTGTGATCCGGCCGATGAATCTCTTGCGTGACGCGCCGAGAAGAATGGGACAACCGAGAGCGTGAAACAATGCCAGGTGGCCAAGCAGGGTCATGTTGTGGGCGAGTGTCTTGCCGAATCCGATCCCCGGATCAATGGCGATGTTGCGGCGGGCGATACCGGCTTGGAGGCAGGCAGCGATTCTCCCCTCGAGGTAGTCGTGGATGTCGAGGCTGACGTGATCATAGGTCGGCGCATCCTGCATCGTGCGCGGGTCTCCCCGCGCGTGCATGAGAATGACCGGTACGTCTGCTCCGGCCACGACGTCCATGGAACAGGGATCATGGGTGAGCGCACTGACATCGTTGACAATCGCAGCCCCGGCGGCGATGGCCGCGCGCATCACATCCGCCTTGCGGCTGTCGACGGAGACCAGGGCTCCGGTGCCTGCAAGGTGAGTGATGACCGGCAGGACTCTCCCCGTTTCCTCACGCCATTCCACCGGCTCGGCCCCGGGGCGGGTCGATTCCCCGCCGACATCGAGAATGGCGGCACCCGCCTCCAGCATGGCCTCACCCTGTGCCATGGCATCGTGCGGATCGAGGGCCTTGCCGGCATCGGAGAAACTGTCGGGCGTCGCATTGATGATGCCCATGACCCGGGGCTCCGCCAGATCAAGCCCGGCGAAGGACGTCGGAGGCGAACGAAGATGGCCGACGAGAGTCACAAGACGCCGGGCCGCGGGTTCCGGGATGCGTTCGGCCCACGCCTCCACGCCGGCGGCATCGATCCTCGCAGCGAACAGTCCATCTGGCCTGCGGGCGATGATCTCCATCGACCCGGTTCCCTGCACCGGCCTGACGTAAGGCGTGCAGTCAGGAGTGAACGCGCCGGCGAGGCCGTCGGAATCGGTGTTGACGACTGGTGAGTTCAATGCCCCGGCTGCGGTTCGGGCTCCGGTCCGGCTGCTGCCCCTCCCCTTTCGCCCGTTGCCGGAACCGATGATTCCTGGCGGGGCGGCGGCTGGTGTTCGCCTTCATCGCTGTCGCCACGGGTAATGGTCTCACCCCTGATGACACGCCGCACCTCATCCGCTGTCAGGGTTTCGTGTTCAAGCAGGGCCTCGGCAAGAAGCTCAAGCTCGTCGCGCCGGGATGTCAGAATGTCCCGTGCCGTATCGGCACCCTCATCGATCAATCGCCGGATCTCCTCATCGATGACCGCCGCGGTCGAATCGGACACGTTCTTTCGCTGTGTCACCGAGTGGCCGAGGAAGACCTCTTCCTCGTTGTCGCCGTAGAGCAGCGGACCCAGCTTGTCGGAGAATCCGAACTGCGTGACCATGCGGCGCGCGATATCCGTGGCCACCTTGATGTCGTTGCTGGCGCCCGTGGTGATGTTCTCCTTGCCGAACACCATCTCCTCGGCAATGCGGCCTCCGAAAAGACTGGCAATCTTGGCCTTGAGTTCGCGTTCCGACATGCTGAGACGGTCACGCTCTGGAAGATACATGGTGAGGCCCAGCGCCCGTCCGCGCGGGATGATGGTCACCTTGTGGAGCGGTTCGTGCCCCGGCGCATAGAGCATGACCAGCGCATGACCGCCCTCGTGGTAGGCGGTGAGCTTCTTCTCGTCCTCTGTCATCACCATGGAACGGCGCTCGGCCCCCATCATCACCTTGTCCTTGGCGTCCTCGAACTCCTGCATGGTGACGACACGCTTTGACCGGCGCGCCGCCAGCAATGCGGCCTCGTTCACCAGGTTGGCAAGATCGGCGCCGGAAAATCCCGGGGTGCCGCGGGCAATCGTCTTGAGAACGACATCGGCGGCGATCGGCGTCTTGCGCGTATGCACCTTGAGGATCTTCTCGCGGCCGAGAATGTCGGGGTTGGGCACCACCACCTGGCGATCAAAGCGCCCGGGTCTCAGGAGCGCCGGGTCGAGAACATCCGGGCGGTTGGTGGCGGCGATCAGGATGATACCCTCGTTGGTCTCGAATCCGTCCATTTCCACGAGAAGCTGGTTCAGGGTCTGCTCGCGCTCGTCGTTGCCGCCTCCCAGTCCGGCGCCGCGATGCCGTCCCACGGCGTCGATCTCGTCGATGAAGATGATGCACGGGGCATTCTTCTTGGATTGCTCGAACATGTCGCGCACACGGCTGGCGCCGACGCCGACGAACATCTCGACAAAATCCGAACCGGAAATTGTGTAGAACGGGACATTGGCCTCGCCTGCGATGGCCCGTGCCAGCAGGGTCTTGCCGGTACCCGGCGGACCGACCAGGAGTACGCCCTTGGGAATCTTGCCGCCGAGCTTCTGGAACTTCTGCGGATTTTTCAGGTATTCGACGATCTCTTCGAGCTCGTCCTTGGCCTCGTCAATGCCGGCCACATCCTCGAAGGTCACGCGGCCTTGCTTTTCGTTCAGCAACTTGGCCTTGGAGCGCCCGAATCCCATGGCCTTGCCACCGCCCGCCTGCATCTGGCGCATGAAGAAGATCCACACGCCGATGAGAAGCAGCATGGGGAACCAGGAAAGCAGGATGCTGAAGATCGACGGCATGCCCTCATCTGCGGGGGCGGCGGAGATGATGACCCCGTGCTCCTCGAGAAGCGGTACGAGACCGGGATCATCCGGCGCGTAGGAGGAGAAGCCCTGGCCCCCGGCCTCGTGACCCGTGATCCGGTTTCCCTGGATGGTGACATCCTGCACCTGTCCGGCGGCCACCGCCTGCAGGAAGGACGAATAGGCGATCTCCCGTTCACTGTTGCCCGACGGCTGGAACAGGTTGAAGAGAGCGATCAGCAGAAATCCGATGATCACCCAAAGCGCAAGATTGCGTCCGAAGTTGCTCAAGAACGTCTCGATGCCCTGATCTGACTGATATTATGGTGACTGAATGAGCGAATTTCCAGTGCCCGCGCCACCTGACCGATCGCCTGATCCGCCATTCCAGAAGAGCGGGGCCGTGAGGGGTTGGCGTGGCGCGAAGCGGATGGAGGGGGCGCCGGAGAGCCAGGGTTCGCCCGACAGCAGCTCGACCACCGGGAAGGAACCGCCAGCCGGGCGGATGCGCCAGGGGCCATCCGGTACCGACACCCGGAACCGTCCGTCCCAGAGAATTTCTCCCTCCCCGCGATGCCCCTCGTTGACGGGCAGATTCCGGATCTCGCGCCGCACCGTCACCTCCCTGCCTCCCTGCCACCGGCAACCGCCAAGCGTGGCAGCCACAGTCGCTTGTGAATGAAGCAGGTGAGCCAGTCGGTCCGTCTTGCGGGTGGCCGGAGGGTAGTCGCGTCCGCCCACAGTCATCGCGAGACGCACCAGAATCAGGCGCCGCACATCTTCCGGCAGGCATTGCCAGCCGGGGCGATCGAGTTTCGCCACGCCCCTGCCATCGACGTGGGTCATGCGCGGCAGAAGACGGGCGAGTTCCCGTTCGAGTTCCGTTCGCCTCTCGCAGTGGCCGGGACCACAGTCCGGAACACCCTGTTGTCGCAGGCGAACACGAGCGAACCTGGCGTTCCTGTTCATGGGATCGTCAAGCCAGTGTTCGCCCCTCACGCGAAGCGTCGCTTTCAGGCGCGCGGGATGAACGCCGAGAAGAGGCCTGAGGATTCTCAGCGCCGGCCGTTCGACACAGCGGGACATGCCGGCCAGACCCATCGGTCCGCTGCCGGATTCAAGGCGCAGGGCAACCGTCTCCTGATGGTCCTGACGATGGTGTGCGGTGAGAAGATGGAGAACACCGTGGCGGCGACAGGCAGTCTCGAGAAGACGATAGCGCGTGTGACGCGCCTTTTCCTCGATGGCGCTTGCCGGTTTCGGCCCGTTCCAGGTGAGAATTCGTGACGCGATGCCGTGCGTCGAGCAGTGCCGCGCCACCGCCCGCGCCTCGACGGAAGATCCGTCTCTCAGCCCGTGATCGACAATGAAGGCCACCAGCGCGCCTTCTCGGGCCCGCACCCATTCGCTGGCCAGCAGGAGAAGCGCCGTGCTGTCGGGTCCGCCGGAAAGGGCGACAGCCAGGTGGGGACAGGCCTCGAAGGGAGCAAGAGCCGCCATTGCTTCGGCAAACTCCGCAGGCCCCAGCGGCTCGTGACCGGCCTCAGGCGGCATCGCTACGGATAACGATCAGGGGGCAGGAATCAGCTGCACCCGGCAGCGGCGGCCTCCTCGCGCGCCTGGCCGAGCAGCGCCTCACCCGCATCGGGAAACCGCTCCATGAACTCGCGGAATGTCGCACAGGCTTCCCCACTCTTGCCAAGATGTGCCAGGGACGTGCCGAGCTTCAGCAGGCTGCCTGCGGCCTTCGGGCCCTCCGGGGCGTGCTGATAGCCCTTGAGAAAGGCGACAGCCGCTTCGTGAAATCGGTCGCGCACAAAGTGCATGGACCCGATCCAGTGCCACGCGTTGCCGACCAGTTCACTCTCCGGGTGCTCGGAGACAAAGGCCGAGAAGGCTTTCTCGGCTGCCTCGTAATCGGCCTTGCGAAGGAGCGAGAAGGCATGATCGTACTTCTCCATTTCCGTTCCCGGCGGCAGGACACCCTCCTCGGCAACCTCGCCGCTCTGCGAGCGTTCCGATAGCTCTCCCCCTTCCACCTCCGAAGAAAGGGAGCCAGTGGCGGTCCGGGCCGCGACATCGGCCTCGAGCGCAGCGAGCTGTTCGCGAATCTGGCGCTGCGCAAACTCCAGACCGTCGATGCGCCCTGCAAGCTGCCGCAACGATTCCTGAATCTGCTGCATGTCGGCATGCAACTTGCTGCCATCGAAGGTCGCGCCAGCGATACTGCCGTCTTCGAGGGAGCCTGCGTTGTAGATGAACGCCTGGAGATCAGCCACATCCCGGCGCAGGCTCTCCAGGGTCTGCGCCAGTTCGGCGGACCCGTCCTGAGCAGCGACCGGACCTGCCGAGGCGATGACAAGAATTGCCAGAAGGAGTCTTTTCATGGCCACCATCCCTTTCCAGGAACGCCGGCGAACATGACGCCCGACAAGCGCGTTCTGGTGTCTGCGCCACCCGTCCGGATTCAAGAGGCCGGACGCGTTCGTCCGGCTTTCCTGAGCGGGATCAACTGAGGGTCAGATCACCCCGGCGATTCTGTCCCCAAGCGGCTTCGGTGTGACCGAGCACGAGGGGGCGTTCCTTGCCATAGCTGATGGTCGTGATGCGATTCGGGTCGATTCCCAGGACAACCAGATGATCCTTGACGGCATTGGCACGCCTGTCGCCCAGTGCCAGGTTGTACTCGCGGGTGCCGCGTTCGTCGCAATGGCCCTCGACAATCACATTGACATCGCTGAACTCATTCAGCCAGTCGGCCCAGCGGCGAATGGTCGACTGGGAACGCGCATTGAGCACCGAACTGTCGAGGGCAAAGAAAACGCGCTTGCCGAGGACTTCCTCGATGTAGCGTTCGGATCTCGGATCGATGGGATCAACCTCGACCACCACCTCTTCGGTAACTTCGACAGCGCCTGCGCCGTCGTCTTCCTCTGCGACCTCCGGGGTGGACTCGCACGCGGCCACCAGAAGGCCCGTCGCCAGGGCCGCAATCAGTTTGAAACGCATGGGAAAGCCCCCTTTCCGGATAGATCGCCAATACACCCCAAGAAACGCGCCACTAATGACCGCAAACACCGCTGGCTGTCAACCACAACATCGGGGGTGCTGTTCACAAGTTCCACACTCTCCAATAGATGACCGGAAGTTACGGAATCAAGGGAGACCATGCCGGATCGCTGGCGGCACCCTGTGTACGGATCGTGCGCTCCACGTATCCGGTGAGATCGATGCTCTTGATGACCCTTTCGGTACCCTCGCCAATACCATAGGTCTCATGGGCAAACATGATGACGCGTCCGTTCGGGGACCACGTCGGTCCCTCAACAAGATCACCAAACGCCAGCAGCCTTTCGCCCTCACCCGGTTCGGGAGTCATCACGCCGATGGCCCAGTCGCTGTTCGGGATGTGCTTTGTGAAGGCAATGAGATCACCGCGCGGCGACCACACAGGCGTCGAGTAGGAGGCCCGGTTGTCATGATCCCAGCTGATGCGCTGCTGATCGCTGCCGTCGGCATTCATGACATAGATCTGTGTCTGGGTCGTGCGGTCCGACGTGAAGGCGATCCGGGAGCCGTCCGGCGAGTAGGACGGCGACGTGTCGATGTAGGGCCCGTCCGTCAACTGCCTTATGGTACGGGTTTCGAGATTCATCACATAGATGTCCGTGTTGCCGTTGATGGCAAGCGACATGATCACACTGGCCCCGTCAGGCGAAAACCGCGGTGCAAAGCTCATGCCCGGGAAGTCGCCCAGCACGTCGCGTCGTCCTGTCGTCAGATCCAGCAGATTGACCCGCGGCGTGGTCTCGTTGAAGTAGGAGAAGTAGGCAATCTTCTGGATCGTTGGCGAAAAGCGCGGTGTCAGCACCGTTTGATCCCCGGACGTCAGGAACCTGTGGTTCTCTCCGTCGTAATCCATGATGGCGATGCGCTTGGTGAGCGCCGTCTGCGGACCCTCCTCGTGGACATAGACAATGCGCGTGTCGAAGTAGCCGCTCTCGCCGGTCAGACGGTGGTAGACGGCATCGGAGATCTTGTGGGCGATGCGCCGCCAGATTCCCTCCCCGCCACGGAAGACAAAACCCACCAGCCCCTCTTCGGCAAGGGTATCGAACAGTCGGAAACTCACCCGGATCCGACCATCGCTCTCGGTCGACACCCAGCCCGTGACGAGTGCCTGCGCGCCGCTCCTGCGCCAAAGGTCGAACCTCGGCTGTGCGTCCTCTCCGAGCGACGCGGGATCCTGGAGAAAGGCTCCTGGCGGAATGGCCCGGAAGAGACCGGAGAATTCGAGATCCGCCTTCACCACCGAGGCAATGTCTGCTCCCAGGTCCGCCAGGGTGCCAACGCCATTGAAGTCGGTGACAGCGATGGGAACCGGGTCGGCACGTCCTTCAGTGACCCCGACATCAAGCTGCGCATCGGCCCTGTCCGTGAACAGACCTGCACAGACGATCCCAACCAGAACAAACCTGGTGACATGTGCGATCATCGATCTTGTCGTCCTGCCTCCCGAACAGATGGCCAGCAGCCCTCTTGACGCGTCTCTGTTGATACTGGCAACCGAGAGCGCGAATCAAGCGCCGAATGTTGCATCCACCCCACCATCCGGCGGGTCGCCTCATTGCGGACGGTCCATGTGGCAAATCGGCGGCACGTCGCAGATATGACAGGTGGCCTTGACAACTTCCATCAGAACTGGGCGCTGGGGTCGAAGCGGACGATCAGTTCCTTCCAGATGTCGTAGCGGCCCCTGTCCAGATTCTCGAAGGGATGATCGCGGAAGAAGAGAACCGCCCGCAGGGCCGATTCGGCCGCCACCCGCCGCGTGTGTTCGCTCTCACCGCCTTCGACATCGACAATCCTTGCGCGCAGAACCCTGGCGTCGATGGAGAGCACCACCTCGATGGTGACGATGAGGTCCCTGGCATCGATGGCGCCACTCTGAATGATCCACCTCCTGGTCACCTGGTTGGCAATGCTGCGGCGCAGAGAGGCCAGTTCGATGTCCGAGACCGGCACATCGGGTGCACCGTCAAGAGCCGATGCAACATCCGCAAAGGTCGTGGATTGCTCCTCGGGCGCCGGTTCCCTGCGGTCGACCAGCAGGCTTTCCCTGACACTGGTGAAGGGTACTTCCTCCTCCGGACGGGCCGGAGCCTCAGGCTTGGCGGCGGGGAGTGGAACCGCAACGGCATGGCTCACCTGAACGGGCTCGACTGGCTCCTCTTCGACGTCCTCGACAGGCAGCGGATCTTGAGGGATGGCGGGTACTGCCGGTGCCGGAGTCGGGATAGCCGGCTCAGGTTCGGGCTCCGGTTCAGGCTCTGGCTCTGTCTCTGGTTCCGGTTCCACATTCTCCGGCGGCGCCACGCTTTCCTCCGCAACCGTGATGACATCCACGGTGACCGTGTCGGCGATGGGAGGCCTTGTCCGCCACAGCTCGGGAAGCCCCGTCAACATCAACGTGATGACGAGTGCATGAAAGATGATCGATCCGGTCCAGCCTGCGGGCGACACGCCTCAGGAGTCTCCGTCAAAGCGTCGCGCCTCCAACGCCAGGCGCCGGAAGCCCGCCTCGGTCAGCGCACCCATGACGGCCATGACTTCCTCGTAGGCGACCATCCGGTCTCCCCTGATGAAGACTCTCACGTCCGGGTTGTTGTCCGAGATGATGGCAAGGCGCGGCCCGAGCTGGTCCAATTCCACCGGTGTTTCACCCAGCCAGATCTCGCCCGAAGCCGTGATCGTGACCTCGACCGGCTCATCCATGCCGGCCAGATCGCTGACGGACGCCTCCGGCAGATCAACCTCGACACCGGCAGTGAGCAAGGGCGCTGTGATCATGAACACAACCAGCAGAACGAGCATGACGTCGACCAGGGGCGTGACGTTGATCTCGCTGATCGGGGGACGCCGGCGCCCGGCCCGGGCGCTGCGCCTGGCGCTCGTCGTGGTGAACTGGACTGCCATCAGCCGCCGTGCTCGTCTAGCTGCCGCGACAGCAGGGCGTGGAACTCCGTGGCAAAGCTCTCGAGCCGGCTGGCATAACGATCAAGGTCACCGGAGAGCTTGTTGTAGGCCACCACGGCGGGAATCGCCGCCAGCAGCCCAAGCGCAGTGGCAAAGAGCGCCTCGGCTATGCCAGGAGCAACGACGACCAGCGATGTGCTGTGCTCCACCGCGATGGCCGTGAAGGCATTCATGATGCCCCAGACAGTGCCAAACAAACCAACAAAGGGCGCCGTGGAGCCCACGGTGGCCAACAGCCCCATGTAGCGTTCGAGACGATCCATTTCGCGATCGATGCCGATCTGCATCGCCTGACCGATCCTTTGCTTGAGGTCGGCACGCAACCGGCTGTCGGCGATCATCTCCTGGTGGCCCATGGCGCGCCGCAACTCGTCCATCGCCGCCTTGAAGACGGTGGTCATCGGGTGCGGCGGAAAGCCGTCGACGTCCCTGTAGAGTTCGTCCAGCGGGCCGCCCGACCAGAAGACCTGCTCGAACTCCACCGCCCGTGCGCCAAGCTGACGCAGTCTCCTGATCTTGTCGAAGATGATCGCCCAGCACCATACCGAGGCCGCCAGCAACAACAGCATGACGAACTTGACCACGGCATCGGCACGCCAGAACAGGCTCCAGACAGACATGTCGCCATGGGCCGACACATCCGCGAGTACAGTTGCTTCCACGAATCAGTTTCCTTCGCCAGGGTATCTGTCAAATGTCTCCCGGACCGCTGCGGGAAGGCGCATCGCCCTGCCCCCGGCGCCGAGGAACGCGAGGCGCACATCCATCGAGACAAGTGTCCGGCCTTCATGCATGACAGTCTGCCGCATGAAGAGACTGGCGCCTTTCACGTCGACCACCTTCGTCTCGATCTCGACCTCGTCATCGAGTCTGGCAGCCGCCGCATAGTCGATGACCATGGAACGCACAACGAAACCGCCCCCTTCCCGGACGCGCAGGCTCCGGTGGTCGTGTCCCAGGGTGCGCAGAAGTTCCGTGCGGCCCCGCTCGGCAAACCGCAGATAGGCGGTATGGTAGACGATACCGCCGGCATCAGTGTCTTCATGGTATATCCTTGCCCTGATTCTGCCGGCCGGTTCAGTCATCATCCGGCTCGTCTGCGAAGAGATCCGGGGTATCGTTCGCGGGAACCGGAAGCCCGAGGTGACGCCACCCGGCAGCGGCAAGGACGCGACCGCTGGGCGTACGCCTGATGAACCCCTGCTGCATCAGAAACGGCTCGATGACATCCTCGATGGCGTTCCTGTGCTCGGACAACGCCGCCGCAAGGGTTTCGACGCCGACCGGGCCACCGCCATAGTTGTCAGCGATGCAGGCGAGATACCTCCTGTCCATGGCATCCATACCCTTCCCGTCAACGCCAAGTGTTTCCAGGGCCTGGCGGGCAAAGACCGCGTCGATGACATCCACCCTTTCAAAAGCCTCGTCGCGGACCCGGCGCAGCAGTCTCCCGGCGACCCTTGGGGTTCCGCGCGCCCTTGTCGCCATCTCCCGCGCACCGTCGGCCGCAAGGGCGACGTTCATGACCCCTGCCAGACGCAGGAGCATAACGGCAAGGTCATCCGCTTCGTAGAAGTCGAGACGCTGCGGAATCAGGAACCGGTCATAGAGCGGCTTGGTGATCAGGCCGGCACGCGTCGTCGCCCCGACCAGGGTAAAACGCTGCAGGTCGATCCGGACTGAACGCGCCGCCGGGCCCTCGCCGATGATGAGATCCAGCTGAAAGTCCTCCATGGCCGGATACAACACCTCTTCCACGGCAGGATTGAGGCGGTGGATCTCGTCGATGAACAGGACATCACCTTCGTCGAGGTTGGTGAGCTGTGCCGCAAGGTCGCCGGCGCGCATGATGACGGGCCCCGACGTCTGGTGAAACCTGACACCAAGTTCATTGGCAATAATCCGTGCAAGGGTTGTCTTGCCGAGACCGGGCGGGCCATGCAGCAGCACATGGTCAAGGGCTTCTCGGCGGCCGCGGGCAGCACGAATCCCGGTCATCAGGCCCTGGGTCACGGCTTTCTGACCAATGAACTCCGCAAACCGGCGTGGACGCAATGACGGCGCCTGTTCGTCGTCCGCCTCGGTCGCGCCCACCAGGCGCCCGTCTTCGTCCGTCATCGCGCCAGTTCCTTCAGACTCGCCCGGATGAGCGAATCAAGACCTGCTTTTGCGGCCTGGTGCACGGAGGTGACCGCACGCCACGCCTCTGAGCGCGTGTATCCCAGATTGATCAGGGCGGCAATCGCGTCCGACTCGACTCCGCCGGCGGGCGGTTCCGCACCGGTTCCGGAAGGCGCCGCCATGTCTTCCAGCCTGTCAGCAAGCTCGATGATGATCCGCGTGGCCAGCTTTTGACCGACACCGCTGGCGCGCGCGATGGCGCGCCTGTCGTTCGCTCTCACCGCATCGACGAGGTCGTTCGGGCCCAGCACGGAGAGGATGGCAAGGGCGCCGCGGGGGCCAACTCCCTGGACGGCGGTCAGCATCGTGAAGGTTGCCTGTTCAGCTGCATCGGCAAACCCGTAGAGAACAATCCGATCGTCCCGGATGATCGTTTCCACGAGGAGGCGGACGTCGCCCTCCTGTCGCGCCAGCGCACTGACCGTGCGTGCCGAGCAGGCAAGGCGGTAGCCCACACCCTGAACATCGAGAATCACCCGGTCATCGGCCACCACATCCAGACGGCCGGTCAGACGTCCGATCATGTGCGCAACCCGGCCGCGATGCGTTCGAGGGTTCGCGAGTGATAGGCATGACAGACGGCGACCGCCAGTGCATCGGCGGCATCGTTGCGCGCCGACTTCGCACCCGGGAGCAGGATGCCGATCATGGCGGCGACCTGGTGTTTTTCCGCCTTTCCCGTACCGACCACAGTCTTCTTCACCAGTCGCGTGGCGTACTCGCTGACCTCGAGGCCGGTGGCAGCCGCCGCCACAAGGGCCGCGCCGCGGGCCAGTCCAAGCTTGAGGGTACTGTCCGCGTTCACGCTGACGAAGGTTTCCTCGATGGCGACCTGGTCGGGAACCTGATCCGCCAGCACATCACTGACACCCCGATGGATTACCGTCAGCCGTTCGGCCATGGCAAGAGACGAGCGGGGCGAGATGACACCGTGCGCGACGTGATGAAGCTGGGAACCATCTATCGAGATCACTCCCCAGCCAGTGTTCAGGAGGCCAGGATCCAGTCCCAGAATTCGCATCCCGGTCCTCAGGCGACCAGACGTTCCATCACGTCATCGGCAATTTCGAAATTGGCCGCCACGGACTGGACATCGTCATTGTCCTCTAGATCCCCGATCAGCCTCAGCAGGGTTGCCGCCTTGTCTTCCGACACCTCCGTGACGACCGAGGCCCTCCAGATGAGACCGGCTTCGCGGGGATTGCCGAATCGCGCCTCCAGGGCTTCACTGGCGGTGCCGAAATCCTCCGGCGCGCACAGGATGGTGTGGCCGTCATCGTCGGACACCACGTCACCGGCGCCAGCCTCGAGCGCGGCCTCGAACACCTCGTCCTCGTCTCCGGCCTGTGGCGCAAGAACGATATGGCCCTGGCGCTCAAACATGAACGAGACGCTGCCCGTCTCTCCGAGAGAGCCACCATTCTTCGAAAAGGCGGCGCGGATCTCGGCGGCCGTTCTGTTGCGATTGTCGGTCAGGGCCTCGACAATGATCGCCACTCCGCCCGGACCATAACCCTCGTAGCGCATTTCGAAGTAGTCGGCCGCGCCGTCGGCTCCGGTGCTCCGCCGGATGGCCCTGTCGATGGCCTCTCTGGTCATGTTGACCGCCCGGGCTGCCTGAATGGCCGCTCGCAGACGCGGATTGTGATCGGGATCAGGCAGACCGGACCGGGCGGCGACGGCAATCTCGCGCCCCACCTTGGTAAACTGGCGGGCACGCTTGGCATCCTGCGCGCCCTTGCGGTACATGATGTTCTTCCACTTGGAATGCCCGGCCATGACCCTTCCGGCAATCTCCCAATCACTCCCGAGACAATGACCATAGCACACCCATCGCCAAAAGGGGTCCACACGCCCCGTCCCGTGACGCTGGCATGATGGATTCCCGGGACGTGGGTCCGGCCGCGCCGGATGTCGACGAACAGGAAGAAACTGGATGAAAGCAAGGGCCCGGGCGGCCTTCCGTCGGTTCCCGGAACACCGATGTCTCCGGGCACATGTGGCCAGGGGCACACAGGAGAGTAACGATGTCTGACACCATGAATGCCATCGTGTACGACGGCCACGGCGACTCCGGCGTGGTGCGCATGGTGCGGCGCGCCATCCCGCAGCCCGACGTCGGCGAGGTGCTGGTCAGGGTCCACGCCGCAGGGGTCAACCGACCGGACATCCTGCAGCGTGCCGGCAACTATCCGCCACCGCCCGGAGCGAGCGATATCCCGGGTCTCGAGGTCGCTGGAGAAGTGATCGCCAACGGGCCGTCAAGCGCGGATCTCGTGCCGGGGCAGCGGGTCATGGCCCTGGTTTCAGGGGGTGGGTATGCCGAGTACTGCGTGGTTCCTGCTCCCCAGGCCCTGCCGGTTCCCGATCGTCTCGACGATACCGAAGCCGCTGGAGTGCCGGAGACCTTCTTCACCGTGTGGACCAATGTCTTCCAGAGATGCCGGCTCTCCGGCGGCGAGACATTCCTCGTGCACGGTGGTGCAAGCGGCATCGGAACCACCGCAATCCAGCTGGCCGACGCGAGGGGCGCCAGGGTGTTCGCTACCGCCGGAAGCGATTCGAGATGCCGAGCCTGCGAAAAGCTCGGCGCTGAACGGGCCTTCAACTATCGTCAGGAAGATTTCGTCGCTCTCGCAAGGGAATTGACGGGAGGACGCGGTATCGACGTCATCCTCGACATGGCGGGAGGAGACACGATTCCCCGGAACATCCGACTTCTGGCAACCGGAGGCCGCCTGTGCTTCATCGCATTCCTCTCCGGATCCAAAGCGACCGTCGACTTTGCTTCGATGATGATGAAGCGGGCGACGATCACCGGGTCGACGTTGCGCGCCAGATCGGTGAGCGAAAAGGGCGCCATCGCAGCTGAACTCGAACGCGAGGTCCTGCCGCTGCTCGAGAGTGGCCGCGTGAAGCCGGTGATCCACGCCACCCTTCCCCTCGCGGAGGCTGCCCGGGCCCAGGACATTCTTGACCATGATCATGTCGGCAAGGTGGTGCTGACCATGGATTGAGGACGAACGGCCCTCCGGAGCCACCGCCCACCTCATGCGACGCCTCGATTGATGCGGACGATCGCCGGCCGATGCCTTGTCACGTCCGTTGCCCGTGTTCTATGGTCTCCGCGAGACGGTGCAGTGTCGCATGCCATCAGCGCGCTCTCGCCAGGGACCGTCGGACGTCTCGCTGCCGTCTTCCCGAACTGCTGGTGCGGAGGTGAACCATGTCGCAGGAATTGCTTATGCCTCGGGCAACAGCCGTGTGGCTGATCGACAACACGATTCTCACGTTCAGTCAGATCGCCGAGTTCTGCGGCATGCACGAACTGGAAATCCAGAACATCGCCGATGGCGAGATCGAAAAGGACCTGATCGGCCAGAATCCCATACAGACAGGGCAACTCACCAAGGAGGAACTGGACCGCTGCCAGGCCGATCCCTCCGCCACCCTGCAGCTC
>JAJEHK010000254.1 GCA_022823765.1 Alphaproteobacteria bacterium
CTGGGACAGCGAACTCTGGAACATCGCTGACTGGCACCGGATCCGGTGACTTGAGAGACGGGATACCGATGACGGAAGGTCACCGTGTTCCACTACACGCTGCGCAGGCTGGCTTTCGCCCTACCGACGCTGCTGCTCATCAGTCTCATCCTCTTTCTTCTCCTTGACCTCGCTCCGGGCGATCCCACTGCGAACCTTCCACTGACCATTCCGCTGGAGGTCAGGGAGAAGATCCGCCTGTCACTGGGTCTCGGTGAGCCGCTTCACATCCGCTACCTGTTCTGGCTCAACCAGTTCTTCGTCAACGAGCCTCTGCATCTCGTCTCGAGTCTCACGGGATTCGATGTCTCCGGACAGCGTCCTCGCGTGATTTCCTGGCAATCCCGGTCACCCGTGGTCGATATCGTCCTCGAGCGCATGCCGCAGACTCTCTGGGTGGTGGGTCTTTCCTATGTGGCCGGCATTCTCATCGCCGTGCCCGTCGGCATCGTTTCGGCATGGCGCAGCAACGGCTGGTTCGATCAGATCGGGACTTTCGTCTCCATGGTCGGATTCTCCGTGCCGACCTTCTTCAGCGGTGTCCTTCTCATCGTCATCTTTTCGGTTCACCTGGGCTGGTTTCCCTCGATCTATGACACTACGCACAGGGTGACGGACCTGGAGAGCTTCCTCCACCAGGTCCGACAGATGGTGCTGCCGGTCTCGGTCCTCGCCCTCTACAACGCCGCTCAAATCAGCCGTTTCATGCGCGCATCGACACTGGACAACCTCCATCTCGACTACGTGCGCACCGCGCGCGCAAAGGGAATGCCCGAGCGACGGGTGATCCTCGTGCATGTCCTGCGCAACTCGCTCGGCCCCGCGGTGACGGTGATCGCCCTGGGCGTGCCGGGAATCTTCGGAGGCGCGATCATCACGGAACAGGTCTTCAAGGTGAACGGACTCGGTCACCTTCTCATCACTGCGATCCAGGCGAACGACCTGCCAATGGTTCAGACCCTGACCTTCATCTTTGCCGTGCTCATCATCCTCTTCAATCTCGCTGCCGACCTCCTGCTCGGCATTCTCGACCCGAGAATCCGCTATGAATGACGCGAGACCGTCGCGGCGGCTGGAGGCGTGGGCCCGGCTTGCGGAGCAGAAAAGCGCCGTGCTGGGCGGCGGGTTCTTTCTCGTCATCCTGACCGTGGTCCTTCTTGGTCCGCTGGTCTGGACACTTGATCCCCAGCTTGTCGACATCCGCGACCGCAATGCCCCGATGAGCCTCGACCACCCCCTGGGTACGGACCAGCTCGGGAGGGACATGCTCGCCCGCATGATGGAAGGTGGCCGGGCCTCCCTGGCGGTCGGCATGGCCGCCATGCTGCTCTCGCTTGCCATCGGCGGCCTGGTCGGGGTTCTCGCCGGCTTCGTGCGCTGGCTCGACGGAGTACTGATGCGTCTCACGGACCTCTTCCTGGCACTCCCTCTCCTTCCTCTCGTGCTGGTGATCATTCTCCTGTTTCGCGACACCCTGCGGACCCTTTTCGGACAGGAAGCCGGCATCTTCATGATGGTGGTCGCCGTGATCGGCATCACGAGCTGGATGCAGACCGCGCGTGTCGTCAGGGGAGAGGTGCTCACACTGCGCGAACGCGACTTCGTGATCGCGGCGCGTTCCGTCGGCACACCGCCGGGGCGCATAGTCCGCCGTCACATCCTGCCGAACGTGCTGTCCCCCTTGACGGTCTCCGCGACTCTCGGAATCGCCAATGCGATCATCACGGAATCGGCCCTCTCCTTTCTCGGGCTGGGTTTCCCATCGGATTTCGCGACATGGGGCCGCCTGCTGTTCGACGCCACCGACTATCTGCAGCAGTATCCAGGCCGTGTGATGTGGCCAGGCCTCGCGATCTCGCTGACGGTGCTTTCCGTCAACTACCTCGGTGACGGCCTGCGCGATTCACTCGATCCCCGGATCAGCCCACGGGGAAGGCGGCGAAGACCGTGACAGGTGTCCGCACGCAGGAGCGAGCACCGGTGCCGGCAGGGCGATCCGAGCCGGTGTTCCCTGCAGTCGTTTCACGCTTGCGGATCAGAAACCGACCATGTCACCACCCTTGAGGCCCAGCATGTCGCGGGCCTCGGCCGGGCTTGCCACTTCGAGGGAAAGGTCCTCGATGATGCGCCGTATCTTGGCGACCTGATCGCGGTTCGACTTCGCCAATTCGCCCTTCGCAATGTAGAGACTGTCTTCCAGTCCCACCCGGACATTGCCGCCGAGCATGGCGGCCATGGTGACGAAGTTCATCTGATGGCGCCCTGCGGCCAGCACCGACCACCGGTAGGCGTCGCCGAAGAGCTTGTCGGCAATACGACGGGCATGCATGAGATTCTCCTCGTCGGCGCCGATGCCACCGAGGATGCCGAAGATCGACTGCACGAAGAGAGGCGGCTTCACCAGGCCCCGGTCGAGGAAATGGGCAAGGGTGTAGAGGTGGCCGATATCGTAGCACTCGAACTCAAACCGCACGCCATGTCCTTCACCAAGAACCTCGAGAATGTTTTCGATATCCTTGAACGTGTTACGGAAAATGAAGTCGCGCGAGTTTTCAAGGTGGCGCCTCTCCCAGTCATGACGAAAGTCCGTGATCTTTTCGAGAATGGGGAAGAGGCCGAAGTTCATGGATCCCATGTTAAGCGACGTCATCTCCGGACTCGCTCTCAGCGCTCCCGCCAGGCGCTCATCGAGAGACATGCCGTGGCCACCTCCGGTGGAGATGTTGATGACGGCATCGGTCGATTGCTTGATGCGCGGCAGGAACTCCATGAAGACGTCGGGGTCGGGAGTCGGACTGCCGTCGGCATTGCGGGCATGAAGGTGGATGATCGACGCGCCGGCTTCCCAGGCGCCGATCGATGCGTCGGCAATTTCCTGGGGCGTGACCGGCAACCACGGACTCATCGTCGGCGTATGGATGGATCCGGTCACGGCGCAGGTGATGATGACCTTGTCACGTCCAGTCATCGGCATGGTCCTTTCCTGTTGTCTGGCGGCCACCGCATGGGTTACGTGCAGTCCAGTACCTCGGTGAGAACACGATCAAGCGCTGTCATGTCATCGGGAGGACCGATGG
>JAJEHK010000093.1 GCA_022823765.1 Alphaproteobacteria bacterium
CCGCCTCACCGAGTTCGGGCAGAGGCAGTGCTGCGTGATCGATGGCCACCGGAAACACCGAGAGTCCTTCGTAGTTGTCCTGCCCGCTGATGGCGGCCCGGCGGTGGTTGCGCATGACCCGCAGCATGGCGTCCCGGTTTCGGGCAAAGCCAGGGAAGGGCCCGAGCTCGCCGGCCATCTCGGCGCTCGTGGCGTAACCGACTCCGGTCATGATGGCGCTGACGGCGCCACAGAAGGCTCGGCCTGCCGCGGAGTCGTAGGAGTGGCCCGATGCCATCAGCAGACCACCGAGGTTGGCATAGCCCAGTCCCAGCGACCGGAAATCATATGATCGCCTGGCGATCTCCCGGGACGGGAACTGGGCCATCATGACCGATATCTCCAGCACGATGGTCCACAACCGGACCGCATGCTCGAAGGCGACGACATCGAAGCGGCCGTCGTCCTGTCGGAACCTGAGGAGATTGAGAGAGGCGAGATTGCACGCCGTGTCATCGAGAAACATGTACTCCGAGCAGGGATTGGAGGCGTTGATCCGTCCCGACCCGGGGCATGTGTGCCACTCGTTGATCGTCGTGTCGTACTGAATTCCGGGGTCGGCCGACGCCCAGGCCGCGAAGGCGATCCTGTCCCACAGATCCCGGGCCTTCACGGACCTCGACACCGCGCCGTCAGTGCGCTGTATCAGGTCCCAGTTGCGGCCGGCCTCGACGGCTTCGAGGAAAGCGTTGGTCACCCTGACCGAATTGTTGGCGTTCTGTCCCGAAACGGTCCTGTAGGCCTCCGAATCCCAGTCCGTGTCCAGCACCGGAAACTCGACCGTGCGGTAGCCCTGGCGGGCCAGCTGCAACACACGCTGGATCCCGGCTTCCGGAACCATCGCCCGGCGACACGCCAGAATGGCCTTGCGCAGCGAGGAATTCTCCTTCGGGTCGAACCTGGTTTCGTCGTGACGGTCTCCCTCGTGGCATGCCTCCATCACGGCGCTGAGGTGCTTGTGGCACTGCTTCGATCCGGCGACGAGCGCCGCCACCTTCTGTTCCTCGACCATCTTCCAGGAGATGAAGTTCTCGACATCGGGGTGGTCGATGTCGACGACCACCATCTTGGCGGCGCGGCGTGTCGTGCCGCCGGACTTTATGGCCCCTGCCGCCCTGTCGCCCACCTTGAGGAAACTCATGAGACCCGAGGAACGGCCCCCGCCCGACAGCGGTTCGCCCTCACCCCTCAGGGCCGAAAAGTTCGACCCGGTGCCGGACCCGAACTTGAAGAGGCGCGCCTCTCGCACCCACAGGTCCATGATCCCGTTCTCGTTGACCAAGTCGTCGGCCACGCTCTGGATGAAACAGGCGTGGGGCTGGGGCCGCTCGTAGGCGTTGGTCGAACGGTTGAGCCGTCCCGTCTCGTGGTTGACGTAGTAGTGCCCCTGGGCCGGGCCCGAGATGCCGTAGGCCCAGTGAAGGCCCGTGTTGAACCACTGAGGCGAGTTGGGCGCCGCGATCTGCGAGGCCAGCATGAACCGCACCTCGTCGAAGAAGGCGCGGGCATCCTCTTCCTGGTCGAAATAGGCACCCTTCCAGCCCCAGTAGGTCCACGTCCCGGCCATGCGGTCAAAGACCTGCCGGCTGTCCGTTTCACCGGTCGTGCCGGCACCCGGAGCGGCTTCGCGACGGCTGAGCCAGCCGGGAACCGACCCTTCCTCGACCGCCTGCAGGCTGTCGGGCACACCCGCCTTGCGGAAGTACTTCTGCGCAATGATGTCGCAGGCGACCTGGGACCAGGTGTCGGGAACCTCGATTCCCTCCTGCCGGAAAACGACCGAACCATCGGGATTGCGGATCTCGCTCATCGCCTTGCGGAAGCCGATGCCGTGATAGGCATCCTTGCCTGCGGTGGTGAAGTGGCGCCTGATCCGCATCCATCCAACTCCCTGCGACTGGTCTCGTCACAGCTCTTTGCGGCTGCTGACGTAACGATCATTGTGACAACGGTTCTACCATATGTTCAACATCTTTTTTTGAAAATACCATATATTGAGTGTCACCCCCTATATTGGGGAGATAACTCAAGAACCGGTGCCATGTGGTGACATGTGCCGTGTCCGGTTGCGCTTCGGAGGTTGCCCGCACCGGTGATCTCGCACACTCTCGGGATCCGTTGTTGCACTGCCGGAGTGAACCGATGCCCGATCGTCCCAACGAGCGAATCGCCTACTTCAACGGCCATTACGTTCCGGAAAGCCATGTCGTGGTCCCGTTCCGCGATCGGGGTTTCCGTTGGGGGGATGGCGCCTTCGACACGGAACGCACGGTCAACGGCAGGCTGTTTCGCCTCGCGGAACACATCGACCGCCTCTACCGGTCCCTGCGTTACCTCGGAATCGATGTGAACGAATCACCGGAAGACATGGCTGCCATCACCGAAGAGGTGGTCTCCCGCAACCTGCCTCTCCTGCCAGAGGGAGAGGACTACTGGGTCTTCCAGAACGTTTCGCGTGGCGCCGACTGGGTCGGTGACGAACCCAACCTGCGCACCGGTCCCACGGTGATCGTCCATGTCCAGCCGATCCCCTTCAGGCCCCGGGCGCGGCTGTTCCGCGACGGCATCGACATCGGCATCTCCTCCATCCGCCGGACACCGCCCGAGTCCCAGAGTCCCCGCGCCAAGCTCACGAACTACATCAACGTCTTCCTCGCGGACCGGCAGGTGAAGGCGGCGAATCCCGACGCCTGGGCCGGACTGCTGGACATCAACGGAAATCTCAACGAGGGGGCAGGACAGAACCTGTGGATCGTGCGCCAGGGAGAACTCTTCACGCCGCGGGGCGACATGGTGCTCGAGGGCGTCAGCCGGTCCACCGTCATGGACCTTGCTGGCGATCTCGGAATTCCGGTGCACGAGACCAGCCTCGATCTTTTCGATGCCTACACGGCTGACGAGATCTTCCTGTCCTCGACCAGTCTGTGCGTCTGTCCCGTGCGCTCGGTCGACCGCCGCGAAACCGTCTGCAACACCATTCCCGGCCCCGTGACGCGGCGCATCATGGACGCCTACAAGGCGCTCCTTGCCTTCGACTTCGAGGAACAGTACCTGCAGTTTCTCGACGACAGGTAGGACCTACCCGAGAAGGTAGAGCTGTCCCAGGGCCACGCGATCCACCGGTTCGCACCAGGCCACCTGGCCATCGACCATGACCTCGAATGTCTGTGGATTGACGCGGATATCCGGCAGGGCGTCGTTGTGGAGCATGTCGGCCTTGGTGAGCCGGCGCGTCGGTCCGATCGCCGTGAGGGGCTTAGCCAGGTCCAGCCTGCCAGCCAGATCCTCTCCGATGGACGAGGAATGCACGAACGTTGTCGCGATCGACGATGGCACGCGACCGGACATGCCCCAGGCAGGCCTCTCGAGAACCGGGTCGGCGTGGCCGATGCTCGCCGCGGCATCGCCGATTGCGGCGAAGGTGGTGAAGCCGCCCTTGATCACGGTCTGCGGCTTGAGCCCGAAGAAGGCCGGCTTCCACAGCACGATGTCGGCCATTTTCCCGGTCTCCAGGCTGCCCACCTCGTGATCGATGCCGAAGACCCGGGCCGCATTGATCGTGTACTTGGCGAGGTACCTCAGGATACGGGCGTTGTCGGCGCCTTCCACCGGTTCGCCGTCGAGCGGCCCGCGCTGGTCCTTCATCTTGCTGGCCAGCTGCCAGCAGCGCGCCACGACCTCGTTCACCCGGCCCATGCCCATGCTGTCGGAACCGAACATGGAAATCGCGCCGAGATCATGAAGGATGTCTTCCGCGGCGGTGGTGGCGCGGCGGATCCGGCTCTCCGCGAAGGCCACGTCCTCGGGTGAATCCGCAGACAGGTGATGCACCGCCATCAGCATGTCGAGGTGTTCATCGAAGGTGTTGACGGTGAAGGGATTGGTCGGATTGGTCGAGGACGGCAGGCAATGGGCCTCGCCGTTGCAGCGGATGATGTCGGGAGCATGACCTCCGCCGGCACCCTCCGTGTGATACATGTGGATGGTGCGGCCGGCGATGGCCGCCATGGTGGATTCGTAGAAACCCGATTCGTTCAGCGTGTCCGTGTGGAGTTGCACCTGGAAGTCGACGTCGTCGGCGACTCCGAGTGCCGTGTCGATCGCTGCCGGGCTCGCCCCGTAGTCCTCGTGCACCTTGATGCCGATGATGCCGGAGGCGACATGTTCGAGTATGCCCGAGGCCCGGCTCGTGCTGCCGCGTCCGAGAAAGCCGAAGTTCATCGGCAGGACGTCGGTGGCCTGCAGCATGCGCCCGGTTGTCCAGGCGCCACCGGAATCGATGGCAAAGAGCGGCCCGTGGCCGCCGCCCACGAGGGTGGTGAGGCCGGTGGCCAGGGCATGGTGCACCAGATCGGGCGACTTGAAGTGGACATGGACATCGATGCCGCCCGGCGTGGCGATCAGGCGTTCACCGTGGGCGACGACGG
>JAJEHK010000142.1 GCA_022823765.1 Alphaproteobacteria bacterium
CACGGTCCAGCCCGGCAGATCGCCCCAGATCAGATAGCCGAACACGATGGCCCAGATCATCGCCGTGTAGTCGAAGGGCGCCAGGACCTGGGGTGGTGCCAGGGCACAGGCACGGACCGCGGTGAGCTGGGCGATCATGACCGTGACCCCGCATGCGACCATGATGCCAAGGGCCTCGACCGAGGGCATGACCCATTCGAAGGGCGCGAACACGGGCATGGTCAGCACGTAGATGCCGTTCAGCAGGAAGACCGTGGTGGTCGCCTCTTCGGTGCGGCTCACGATCCTCGTCACGATGATGGCAAGGGCGTAGGCGAGAGCCGAACAGAGCGCCCACAACGCCGCGATCTGGAAGATGCCGGTGGAAGGATTGACGATGACGAGGACACCGCAGAGACCGATGCCCACCGCGGCCCAACGACGCGGTCCGACCCGTTCCCCGAGCAGCGGTACGCTGAGCGCCGTCATCAGCAGGGGCGAGGCGAAGGCGACCGCTGTGGCGTCGGGAAGCGAGATGTGGCGTACCGCCTCGATGAAACAACTGAGAGCGGCGAAGAAGCACAGGAATCTCACGACATGCATGCGCCAGCGCCGGGTCCGGAACGGAGCCCGCAGACCCGGACCGCGCAGGAGCAGGAGGGTGGTGCCGGCCACCACGACCACCGAGCGCATGAACAGAATCTGCGAGAAGTGGTAGTCCGCGGCAAGCCACTTGAGGGCCGCCATTTGTGCCATGAAGAGGATTGTGGCGAACAGCCACAGACCGATCGCGGTGACGGGTGCGTTCCGGTAACCGCCGCCCGGGTCAATCGTTCCGTCGCCGGGGGAACGGAGCCGCATGTGCCTGGATAATCCCATGGCCTGATGTTGAGAATAGGGAGGTTGTCATGTCGCCCGCAAGCGTGGCCGGAATCGTGCGGGAACCCTTCGCGCGGTCAGGTGAACGGTCCTTCGCCGAAGGCAGTAATGGGCGGGAAGGCCTCGGGCTCGGTGAGAACATCGATCACCGTCGTTACCTGGTCGGTCAGGGCGAAGGCTTCGGCCAGGGCCGGTCCATAGTCCGCGGGGTCGGTGATGCGCACACCCCGGCAGCCGGTGGCTTCGGCGATGGCGGCGTGATCGACGCTGGTGAAAGCGACGGCGTCGGTGTGTGCGTGGTAGCGATGAAGCTCGGCGTGTTTCTGGTAGCCGAGAACTTCATTGTTGAGCACGGTGACGACAACATGGGCGCCAAGCCGTCGCGCCGTTTCGAGTTCGGCCCAGACGTGGGCGAATCCGCCGTCGCCAACGAGGGCGAACACCGGTGCGGAGGGTCTGGCCAGCCTGGCGCCGATCGCCATGGGCAGGCCCCAGCCCAGGCCGGCCATGCCCCGCGGCGTGAGGAAGCGCTGACCGGGTTTCCGGCTGGCAAGGTTGTTGCACAGCCAGATCGAGGCATAGCTCGCATCCGCCACCAGGATGTGATCCTCCGACAACTGCCGGTCGAGTTCGGCCATCAGGCGTTCTGGTCTCACAGGCCGTGCCGCCGACGTGGCAAGGGGTGCGATCTCCTCTTGATGACTGCGCCGCGCCTCGGCAATCCGGGCTTCGAGGGCAGGGCGGCTGCGGGCCCTCCGGGCGAGGTCGCCGGCAAACAGGTCAACGGAGAGGGCAGCCAGAGTCTCGCAGGCGTCACCGACGAGGCGCACCGCCTCATAGGTGCGGCCGATTTCCTGGGGATCGATGTCGATGTGAATGAGCGTGGTGTCGGGTGACAGCAACTGCCAGGAATCCGTGCCGTTCTGGTTGGTACGGTTGCCGACGGCGACGACGACATCCGCCTCGTTGATCAGTGGAGCGAGCCGGTGTGTCGCGGAACCCTTGCCCATGTAGTACCCGACCACGCCGATTGTGAGCGGGTGTGCGTCATCCACCGCTCCCTTTCCCATGGTCGTGGTGGCCACCGGCAGATGGGCCTGCTCCTGCAATGTGGCGAGGACCTCGGCAGCGCCGGAAAGATGCACACCGCCCCCGGCCCAGATGACCGGCCTCTCGGCACCGGCGATGAGCCGCGCTGCCCGGGCGATCTCATTCCGGTTGGCGACGGGACGGTCGAGGGGCACCTGGCCCAGTGACTGCTGGCGCCCGGAACTCGTCGCCCGGGGGGCTTCCATGACATTGACCGGCGCCAGGAGAACGGCAGGACCGGGGCGCCCGCCGGTCGCCTGACGGAAGGCCATGTCGACGTAGTCGTCAATGCGCCGGGTGTCCTCGACCCTGCGCACCCATTTGGCGCAGCCCTTGAACAGTTCGAGATGATCGAGCTCCTGGAAGGCATTGCGGTCCCGCCACAGGGGTGGTGTGTCCTGGACCAGGGCCACCACCGGAGAGGAGGCCGTCAAGGCCTCGGCAAGGCCGGCGACCAGCAGTGTGGCCGCCGGTCCGTTCTGTGCGGCGACGACACCGGCCTTTCGTGTAATCCGGGCGTAGGCATCGGCCATCACGGCGCCGGCGTTATCGGTGCGATAGGTCATTTGCCGGATGCCGAACTCGGGCGTGGCCAGAAAGAAGGCCGAGGGGATCGACTGGCCGAAGATGGTATCGACCCCGTGGCGGGCGAAGGCGGCGGCAAAGACCCTGGATGCGGAGAGGTTGCTGTCGGTCATGGTGGCAGGTGGAGCAGACCATCGAAGGTCCTGGTGGCCATTCCACCGACCTCAAGACTGGCGATGGTATCGTCCTCGATGACGGCACGCGAGACAATCCTGCTCGACCGGCCGATCTCGATACCCTGTTCGGCCCTGACATGGACCCGGCCGCCCGGGTCCGGCGACACGATTCGATGGCGTATCAGGTAGCCGGCAAGGGCGGCGTTGGTGGTCCCGGCGCCAGCGGATTCGGCCACCCCGACGGCGGGACAGAAGTCCCGCACGTGGAGTGTGGAGTCCGGGTCCAGGGTTTCGATCGTGAAGAGCACCACGGTCTCGATTGCGTGGTCACGGCAGAGGGCGACGATTCCCGGAAAGTCGGGATCGGCGCGTTGCATGACGTCGAGACCGGGGAGCGGCACGACGAGATGCACGAAGTCGCCGCATGCGGTTTCCAGGGGATGGTCCCTGCCAAGAGCGTCCGGCTCGAGACCCAGGAGACGGGCCAGACGATCCCTGTCGACATCATCGTGGCGAAACGCGGGCGGGGTGACCTCGAGCATGACCAGCGGCCTGCCTCCCGCGCCGGCCGAGACGGTGACGCGCGCCCGGGAGCGGGGAAGGTGAAGGTCTACCCTGGAGGGCATGGTGACGTGGCCCTGTTCGACCATGCGCGTCATGAGGGCGATGGTGCCATGGCCGCACATCGGGAGTTCCATGACCGTCGAGCGGAATCGTGCATCGACGCGTTCCTCGCACGTGGCGCCGACGAAACAGACGGCGGGGTACCCGAGTTCGCCGGCGACCCGCGCCATGGTGTCGTCGTCCAGGGATCCGGCACCCGAGACGACAGCGGCCTGGCTGCCGCCGAAGGCGGTGTCGCTGAAGGCATCGTAGAGAGCAAGGGGGAGGGACGTCATGGAGAGCCCTGAACTCGTCTTCCCCCTTGTGTAGCACGGAATGGTCGATATCGTGCGTCCCGATGTCGGGCACGGTCGCGGTGGCGGGCATGGAACAAGCAGCGCAATCGTCTATCCGCCAGAGGGCCGCGAGGGTTCTTCCCGGCGGCACGTTCGGCAACGTTTCCGGAGATCTCGTCATTGCCCGGGGCAGCGGCAGCCGCGTGTGGGACGACGAGGGCCGCGAGTACATCGACTATCTCATCGGATCGGGCCCCATGATCATCGGGCACGCCCATCCCGAGGTCACGAGCGCCGTACGCAACCAACTCGAAACGGGGACGACGTTCTTCGCCAGCAATCCCGAGGGCATCGCTCTCGCCGAAGCCATCATCGAAGCCGTGCCGGTCGCCGAAAGGGTTCGTTTCACCAGTACAGGCTCCGAGGCCGACGCCTTCGCCATGCGCCTTGCCCGTGCCCATACGGGACGTCCGAAAATCCTCAAGTTCGAAGGCGGATACCACGGCTACAGCGATTACGGACTGATGAGCCTCGCCCCGAAGACCGCCGGCAACTCGCCTCGACCGATACCCGATTCGGCGGGTATTCCTGATGCGGTGAGGGACTCGATCCTTGTGGCGCCGTTCAACGATGCGGATGCGGTGGAGAGTCTCTTGAGGGAGTACGGTTCCGAGATCGCCGCGGTCTTCCTTGAGCCGATGCAGCGTCTGATCCCGCCACAGCCGGGTTTCCTTGCCGCCCTGCGGGAACTGACGCGTGAGCACGATGTGCTCCTTGTGTTCGACGAAGTGGTGACGGGTTTCCGGCTGAGCATGGGTGGTGCCCAGGACTATTACGGCGTCGTCCCGGACCTGTGCACCCTCGGCAAGGCGATCGGTGGCGGCTTCCCGCTTGCCGCCATTGCCGGGCGTGAGGACATCATGGCTGCCTTTGACAGCGAGCGGGCCGGCACCGGGCGGTTCGTGCCGCAGATCGGCACGCTCTCCGGCAATCCCGTGGCGGCCGTGGCCGGCCTTGCAACACTCGACATCCTGTCGCGTCCTGGCGCCTTCGAGCGCCTCTTCGACACGGGCAGGCGGCTGATGACTGCCCTTGATGAAATCCTTGCTGCCAACGGGGTCGAAGGCCAGGTGGTCGGCGAACCGCCTCTCTTCGATGTCGTCTTCACGCAGGGTGCCGTCAGCAATCACCGCGACATGCTGGCTGCCAACACCGCAATGCTGAAGCGATTCAATGCTCTCCTCCGGGAAAACGGCGTTCTCAAGGCGGACTCGAAATTCTATGTCTCCATGGCCATCAGCGACGAGGACATCACCCGGACGGTTGCCGCGATGGACGACGCCATTGGCCGCCTCGCCCGGGAACACGATGCAGGTCTCCTCCCGTGACGGGTGTCAGTGTCGATCCCTCCGGGGCATTCCTGACGCTTGGGTCCAGGCGCTTCCACGCCATATGGTTGCGTGACAATGCGGCGGATCCCGGAACCCGTGACCCCGGCAACGGTCAGCGGCTGATCGCACCAGGCGCCATCCCGTCCGATCTCCGCATTGCCTCTGCGGCCATCAGCAACGGCACGCTCATGGTCGACTTCGCACCGGAGATGAGGACGATCGCCTTCGAATTGTCCTGGCTCGCCCGGAACGCCTACGACCGGTCGGGGGTTGACGGGCGCGGCTGGACGGATCCGGTGATCACCACGTGGCGAGGCTCCCTTCTGGGGGAAGTGCCGGCTGCGGACCTCGAAGCCCTTGAGAGGCGCGGCGGGGAGTTGCGCGACTGGCTGGGCCACGTCCGGCGTTACGGCGTGGCGCGGGTGGTCAACGGACCGGCGGTGCCGGGTGCGCTCTTCCGCATTGTCGATCTCTTCGGCCACGTGAGGGAGACCAACTACGGCCGGCACTTCGACGTGCGCAACCAGGTGAACCCGGTGAATCTTGCCTACACCGGGCGTGCCCTTCAGGCCCATACCGACAATCCCTACCGGGATCCGGTGCCGACGGTTCAGGTGCTCTACTGTCTCGAGAGTTCCCAGGGCGGGGGCGACAGCATGGTCATTGACGGATTTGCCGCTGTCCGCCGCTTGCGCGAAGAGAACCAGGATCACTTCGATGTACTGGCCGATCACTGCGCACGCTTTGCCTTTGACGGCGAGGACGGCGTCTGTCTCGCCGCCCGCCGTCCGCTGATCGAACTGGCTCCCGATGGAGAACTCCTGTGTGTGCGTTTCAACAATCGGTCCCTGGCAGCCGTGAGGGATGTGCCCTTCGAGAACATGGCCTTGTGGTACGCCGCCTACCGGCACCTTGGCGACATCATCGACGACCCGACGATGGCGGTCTCGTTCCGCCTTGAACCGGGCGAGTGCTTTGTCGTCGACAACACCCGCGTTCTTCACGGCCGTACGGCATGGACAGGCGTCGGCAGCCGCTGGCTTCAGGGCTGTTATGCGGATATGGACGGGTTGCGCTCGACACACGAGGCGATGATGCACGCAACATCCCGGGCACCGGCCTGATGGACCACGCCTTCATCAATTGCCTGGCTGCCATCTTCGAAGACGTGGCGGCTGTCGAGTACCTTGGCGAGGGTGTGACGGTCGCCGAACATATGCTGCAGAGCGCCACTCTTGCCCAGAGAGGCCGCAGAAAGGATGCCGTCATCGTTGGAGCGCTGCTCCACGATATCGGTCATGTCTCAGGCGACTCCGGAGTGTTCTCCATGACAGACACTCAAGACCGCCACCACGAGTTGGCCGGCGCCCGACTGGTTGAGCGGTTCTTTCCTGCCGTCGTGACCGACTGCATACGCCACCATGTGGCGGCCAAGCGTTATCTCTCGGCCACCAGGCGTGGTTACCTTGGCCGGTTGAGTGACGCGTCGCGCCATTCGCTCTCCCTCCAGGGAGGGCCAATGGAGGCGCAAGAGGCAGAACGATTTGCCCGACATCCGCATCTCGATGAGATTGTTGCCGTACGACTCCTGGATGACGCCGGAAAGCGACCTGGCATGAAGACACCCGGATTCCTGCACTTCGTCCCGATCATCGAGGATCTGATGGAGGAACACCGGCGAAACCAGAGCAAGGAGGCGAATGATGCTGCTTGACGTGCGAACCTACGCCTGCCGTCCCGGCATGCTGAAGAAACACCTGGAACTCTATGAGGCCTATGGCAGGGAGCCGCAGACGAGGCATCTCGGACAGCCCCTGGCATGGCTGGTCACCGAGACCGGCAATCCCAACCAGTTCCTCCATATCTGGGTCTACGAGAATGCCGGAGACCGCGAGGCACGCCGGCAGGCAATGCAGGCTGACCCGGACTGGCAGGACTATCTGGCCCGGAGCGCTGAACTCGGCGCCCTGGTGAGTCAGGAAAACCGGCTCATGACGCCGGCCAGCTTCTTCCCGGCGCCCACCCGACGGTCATGATCATGCCGGTCATTGCCGGCAATCCGCTGCCCTTTCCGCAGCAGGGCGGTCTTGATCCCTCGCGCACGGCGCTTCTTGTCATCGACATGCAGCGCGACTTTTGTGCGGAGAACGGCTACATGCACCGCCTCGGAGTCGATCTGACGCGCCTGAGGCAACCTGTCGAGCCGATTGGCCGTGTCCTCCGCGCGGCGCGGCGGTGCGGCCTTGCGGTCTGCCACACGCGCGAGGGCTATGCGCCGGATCTCTCGGACCTGCAGCCCTGGAAGGTTGGCGGCGCCGCCAACGAGGCCATCGGCAGCACCGGGCCCCTGGGCCGGGCCCTCGTCCGCGGCGAGGAGGGGTGGAACATCATTGACGAACTCGCTCCGTTTCCTGGCGAAGACGTGTTCGACAAGGCAAGCTACGGAGTTTTTGCGACAACCGGGATCGGTGCCGACTTTCAGGCGCGGGACATCCGGGCGGCGATCCTTGTCGGGCTCACCACGGACTGCTGTGTCACGTCAACGCTGCGCGAGGCGCTGGATCGTGGCATCGAGTGCATGGTCGTCGAAGACTGCACGGCAGCGGCGAACCAGCGGCGGCATGACGCTGCCATCGATCTCATTCGCGCGTCCGGTGGCGTCTTCGGAACTCTCGCAGGAAGCGACGATGTCATCGAGGCGCTTGAAACGGCGCACTGACACCGGTGACGTTGTCGCCGGCATCACTTCACGGTAGCGTTTCGTGCTGGAGGCTTCCATGGTGACGTTGACGCCGCTTGATGCGGCCTTCGGAGTGGAGATTCACGGAGTCCGGCTTGCCGATGATATCTCCGACCGGGTCATGCGCACCCTCGTGGAGGCGCTTCATGTCCATCGCGTCATCGTCATCAGGGACCAGGACCTCGAAAAGGACAGGTTTCTCCGGTTCGGCAGACTGTGGGGCAACCCCATCCCCCATGTCCTCGATCACATGCGCATGGAGGGCTATCCCGAGCTCATGACCGTGGGCAACACCGAAGAGCGGGACAGGGATGCGAAGATCCGCAACGGTGCCGCCCTGTGGCACACCGACCAGTCCTACGAAGAGGTGCCGGCGAGTGCCACCATGCTCTATTCGATCCTGGCGCCCCGGGAGGGGGGCGAAACACAGTTCTGCGACATGGCGGGGGCCTATGATTCCCTCGACGCCCCCACCAGGGAGAGGATCGATTCCCTCGAAGTGGCGCACAAGTACGGTCGTGGCCGCCGCATTGCGGGCGAAACCGAGGTCAATCCCATCATCAACGACGACCAGGACCGCCGGGTGCCGCCGGTCCATCACCCCCTGGTGATGCGTCATCCGGTCACCGGCAGGAAGGCACTCTACGCTATCGGTCACGGGGCCTACGCCGTCAGGAACATGGCGTCTGCCGAGGCCGGAGTATTGCTCGATTCGCTGAAGGCTCATGCCCTGCGCGAGGAACATATCTATCGCCACCACTATCGCCCGGGCGATCTTGTCGTCTGGGACACCTTGCAGACGATGCACGCGGCGAGCCCCATTGCCTTTGCCACATCGCCGGAGAACTCCCGCCTTCTCTGGCGGATCAGCGTGCGTGGCCTGCCGAAGATCCTCTCACGGACCGCCTGATCGATGTCGCTGATCAGGGGAGGGTGCCTGTGTGGCGCCGTGCGGTATCGCATCGATGCAGCGCCGCTGTGGACGGCCTACTGTCACTGCCGGAGTTGCCGGCGTGCCACCGGCGCTCCCGTTGCGGCATTTGTCGGGGCAGCTGCCTCATCCGTGACCTTCACGTCCGGCAATCGGGCGACCCATGAATCCTCACCCGGCGTCAGGCGAGGGTTCTGCGCATCCTGCGGGACACCCCTGACGTACGAATCGTACGAGGCCCCCGGCGAAATTCACTTCTACACGGGAACCTGTGATGATCCCGATTCCCTGCCGCCCGCCCGGCATGTCTGGTGCGAGGCAGCCCTTGCGTGGTTCGATACCGACGATGCACTTGTCCGCCACGCAAGGGGCAGTGGCCGTCTGGACAAGGGATAGGAGCGCCGGGCGTCAGGCAAGAAGGGCGAATACAACGCCAATGGCGATGATCACGAATCCCATGATCATGAACTTCGCCATCGACTGCCTGAAGGCCGGGTTGGTGATATCCGCATGCTCCCGCTGGTGTTCCGTAAAGCTCATGTTGAGGATGTTGGCGAGCGACAGCAGCCCGAACCCGACGACCATGATGCCGAGGGTGATGAAGACGACGGCGACCGTTTCCATGGTTGACGATGGTACAGGAAGGGTGGGGCGTTGCCTACAGATGCCGATCACCTTCCGGACCGCCCGGATCGAATCGCGTCGCGCAATTTGTCGATGCGATCAACCTCGGTTTCTCGGCAGAGGCACGGTCTAGGACGCCCCCTGAACGAGGCCGTCTTCGTTGTCCGGCCTGATCCCGCGGAGAAGGCTGCTGACACCATGTCGGACCATGAGCAGCTCCATTTGTTCGCGTGGGACAATTGAAGGGTCAAAGTCAGTCATCAGAGAACGCCGACGGATCCGATCGGGGGAATCGTCGACCATCAGTGGCCATGGCCTATGCCCCGACGGACTTGGGTCTGGGTCGCGGGTCGTGGTATGCGCAGATCATGTCTTGCAACCCTGGCAGCCACACTTACCCAAAGGCCGCAGTTTCCTGCGGAAGTCCGGATGTCAGCGCAGCTCGATCGTTCCTCAGGAGTCTACCCGGCGGACGCGGGCGTCACGCGCAAATTGTGACCCTTGTGCTCGCCGCCGGATTGTGCCTGGCGTCCGAACTTGCCCTTGCGGGAGACTACTACCTGCGCGGCGGCGTTGGCCTCGACGGACCGCAGATGACAGCCTTCACCGACACCGATTGCTCCTCGACCACACCGAGGGCTCTCTACGGCTGTGGAACCGGCAGCGATGGCGCGCAGTTTCGTTCGGCAGGGAACTTCGGGACGGTACCTTCGGTTGAACTCGGGCTCGGCTACGATACCGGAGCAGTGCGGTTCGAGGTCCTGGTCGAGTACCGCCCCGACTTTTCTTTCGAGGGCCGCACGAATTTTCTGGCGCCGGAGCGCCGGCAGGAGGTCTCTGCAGACCTGTCATCTGTGTCCGGGATGCTCGCCGGTTTCGTGGATCTCGCTGCGCTGGAGCCGCACCTAGAGAGGACCTTCAGGCCGTTCATAGGTGCAGGAATCGGTGCCGTGCACACCCGGATCGGACAGACGATCATGACTTTCCCGGTGACGACCACCATCGTGCCGGGCGGGAGCCGGACCGGACTGGCGTGGATGGCGACGGCCGGGGTTGCGGTGGCGCTGAAAGAGCGCGTCAGCCTCGATGTTGCCTGGCGCTACACGGACCTCGGCGAGGTTCGCACGCCGCTAGGCCCGGGTCTGGTGGTCTGGCGTGACGGGCGCCAGGAACCGGATCCGCTCGATATCCCGCCGACGAAGGCGAAGCTCAAGAGTCACGGCATCCGGCTGTCGCTTCGGTACACGTTCTGACCACGATATCTGCCGTGGAAGGACTGCTTTCAGGCCGACGATGTCTCACGAGGCAAGGCTTGCGGCGATGGCGCG
This sequence comes from Alphaproteobacteria bacterium, assembly GCA_022823765.1. Classification (GTDB taxonomy): domain Bacteria; phylum Pseudomonadota; class Alphaproteobacteria; order SP197; family SP197; genus SP197. Next base: position 10,562 of record JAJEHK010000142.1, read on the forward strand.
GCGCTCTCCTCCCGGAAAGGGCCGCCGCCGGTCTGCTCTATGCGTCCCTGTTCCCTGGGAATTGGTCGGGGTTCAGTCTGTCCATTTCACCGGTCCAATCTGTCCGATTGCGACAGTCATCCAGCATGGCATGGCCGCACTGAATCGAGGGGTGCGAGGCTCCCGACGTCAATAACGCCGCAAACTGACCAGGCAATGCGCGTTCACGCGCAATGTAATAGGCCTGTGCGAACGGTCTGGTCTCGGGGCGGTGACGGCACGAGACGTAGCGGGTCGTCACCGTGCTTTGTGACGCAGTCGGTAGCAGTGGCGCGGTGCAGCGTTTCCCTGACCTACACGATGGTCAGGTCGCGTGGATAGTCTGTCAGATACTCGAAGCCGCGGTCGGTCACAACGATCGAGTCGCCGATCCGACCTCCGAAGTCGCCCGGCACGGTGATGCCGCCATCCACTGCGAAGGTCATGCCTGCCTGGAGGCGGGTCTTGTTGTTTCGCTTGAGTTGTGGCTGCTCGAGAAACGAGTAGCCGATACCCCGTCCGGTGCGGTAACCGGGTTCGAATCCGGCTGAGCGATAGACCTCCTCGGCGGAAGCGTGGACGTCTTCCGCGATCGCGCCTGGTCGTATCATCGACAGTGCCGCCTGCTGTGCCCTTACAGCGGTCTCGTAGATCCGCGCATGGCTGTCTGTAACGGTCCCCAGGAAGAACTCCCGATCGAAACCGAGCTTGAATTGCTTGAAGTTGGCAACTCCGCAGAAACAAAAGTAGATGGGATCGCCCTTCTCCAGCTTCTTGACCGTCGAACGCCCGTGGACCATGCAGGTATGCTGGCCGGATTGCATGATCTGCAGATTGTAGATCGTCGGTGAAAAGAACCTGTCCGGTCCCTTGTCGTCGAGAAACTCCGCCGCCTTGCGCGTTCCACCGGCAATCACGGCGAGCGCCACCTCGTACTCGGGCACGCCTACGGCAAGTGCCTCTCGGCCCGCCTGGCACATAGCGACCGCGACCTTGCCGGCCTGACGCATGACTGCGATCTCTTCGGGGCTCTTGATCATGCGCATGTCGGAGAGAATTGCCGTGCCGTCCCTGATCGACGCCTCCTTCGCTTCCCGCCTCAATACCTCGAGAATGCGCGGGTGGGTCTTGTCGGCCTCGACAGCAATGACGCGGTTTGCGGGATGGCCTGCCAGATCGGCGAGGTGACGCATCCACTCGCCATCGATGCCGTCAGTCCACTCGCGCACCTCGGATATCCAGGTCATGGCACGGCCCATTTCGGCTTCCATCGCCGGGGTAATCAGAGCGGGCTCGCCTGCACAGGGGACGACGACGATGGTGGCCCGGTCGAATTCCATTCCGAGGTAGCCCCAGAACCCGGACAAGTAGTAGACGGAATCGGCGTCCGCGATGACGAAGAGGTCGATCCCTTCGTCGGCCATTCGCCGCTGGAGCTCTTTTACGCGATCAACCAGAACACTCGGCACGGATGTCTCCCATATGCTGCATGCGCGCCGCATATCTCTCAAACTCAATGAGTTGTCAAACAGTTGAAGCCTAGAGATGCAGGGCTTGCAACGAGAATGCGGCGAGGCAGTCAGCACGGTCGCAAACGTGGGATTACACGACAAGAGAGCGGTCGTCGTCAGGCTCACGGCGGCCTTTGCGCAATCGGTAAGGAGCCTGGCGACGACTGGTCTGCGTCGGGCCCGCTTCGTCTCTCGCCCGCCCGTAACAACGGTGCGGGCGGTCACTTTGACGTTCCATGCCGACGTCGGTCTTGTCGGAGAGGACGCGAGGATCTGGCGTCTGGCGCGCTGGATGCTCGCCCCGTCGAGAGGGAGTTGTAATGTTCGATCGACTGGTGGCGAGGCTCAGGACGAAATCTCGCGGGCAAGCAGGGTTCGCTTGCGTTCCACGCCCCAGCGGTAGCCACCGAGCGTGCCGTCGTTCCGGACCACGCGGTGGCAGGGGATCGCAACGGCAAGCGGGTTGGCGGCGCATGCGCGCGCGACCGCTCGCGCAGCTTTCGGCGAGCCGGCGCGATCGGCGATCTCGCTGTAGCTGGCGGTCTGACCCGCCGGAACATCGCAAAGCGCCAGCCAGATCCGCCGCTGAAACGCCGTTCCTCGGATGTCGAGCGGCAAGTCGTGACCGAGCGAAGGAGCTTCGACGAGACCGACAGTCCGCGCCACAATGGACTCGAACTCCTCGTCTCCCCCGACCAGTGCAGCCCGCGGAAAACGGTCCTCCAACTCGCGCGTCAAGGATGCCGGATCATCGCCAAGCAGGATCGCGCAAACTCCTTTGGCCGTCGCAGCCACCAGGATCGAGCCCAGCGAACATTCGCCGACGGCAAAACGAATCGTTTCGCCCTTGCCACCACCGCGAAATGTCGCGGGAGCCATCCCGAGTGTCTCCGGCGACGCGGCGTAGAACCGACCACTCGAGTTGAAGCCGGAATCGTAGATGGCTTCGGTGACCGTTCGCGACGTCCGCAGCGCTTCGCGGGTCCGCTCCGCGCGATGGGCAGCGGCATAGGCACGCGGCGTGAAACCGGTCAAGGCCTTGAAGACCCGGTGGAAGTGGAACCGGCTCATGCCGGCTGCCTCTGCCAGCGCGTCGAGATCCGGCAGTTCCTCCGCTGTCTCGACTAGGCGGCACGCGGCCGCTACCGATCGCGCGTGCCGTTCGGCAAGGGACGGCTCGTTCGGGCGGCAGCGCCGGCACGGCCGAAAGCCGGCATTCTCGGCCTCTTCGCAGGAAGTGTGGAAGCGCACGTTCTCGCGCCGCGGGTGTCGGGCCGCACAGCCCGGACGACAATAGACCCCGGTCGTCGTGACGCAGTAGAAGAACTGTCCAACGGCGGCATGATCGCGGTTCACGACCGCGGCCCAGCGTTCGTCGTCGCTTCTGAATCGTCTTGCCGTGGACGTTCGCATCGTCTGCGCATCGGACATGGTAGGTGCTCCGTCGGTCATCCTGGCGCAGGCCCTCCCTGTGGGCCGCGCGCTACGATGGTGCACTCTGATATGTTCGGCATGTCCACGCAGCCCGATTCTTGCTCTCGAATTGATCTCCGAAAATGAGCGCCGACTCCTCACTTCGATCAGGCGGGATCGGGACACTCCAACGCACCGGCTGGTGCTAACGCTGCCGTCACTTCCGGCAACGGGCCTCGAGGCGCGCCACGCACCGACAAGCCTAACTCATGAAACAACAAACTGCCTGACCTTGTCTGCAAGCCAGACAACTTTCTTGCTCTATTGAGGAACGGCGAGCAGTACCATGGTGCCGATGCCCCACAGCATCATCTGAAAGTGCGTGTTCTGGGCCCACTGATGGCAGTACCAGTAGGCAAAGTGATTGCCCACGATCAAAAACCCGGACCAGATCGAGGTAAAGCCGAGCGCGCCGGCCAGCGCAGCGATTCTGGCCTGCTCGAGATCAGCAAGTCCGCACACGGCAAGCACCATCCAGATGGTGGCGCCCCACAACAGAAGACAGACCAGCACCTCGCAGCAGACGATGAAGACAAAGGCGGCCCGCTGCAGCATTGGTCTGGTGACACGCCGGCCCTCGATCAGCGCATAGTCTTCGGGATAGGCCTCCTTCAGTCGCTTGAGTTCCAGCACCTCCGTCGTGCCCGCAGCGTTCATCGAGGGATGGACGATGTTGTCCCGGACGCCGAGCAGCAGCCAGGCACCCAGATAGGCGGTCAGACAGGTTTGCGCGAGAGCGATCATCGTTTCCATGTCGATTCCCCGGCTCAGTGCATTGATTCAGGTCCCCGGCTTGGGTGGTGCGGTTGACTCGACCTCCTTCATCAGTTCGCAGAAGCCGGCAACCATGGACGCGGCGTCCCGTTCGCCCTTTTCGGCGCTTGCCGCTGAGGCGTCTCCCACCACCCCTTCGGGATTCAGGTCTTCCGACATCCAGGCAATGTTCGCATCCGATCCGTGATAGCCAATTCGGTGGCGACGCGCCTTCAAGTCCGACTGCGTGCTGGCGAAGTCCTTGGCCTTGGACATGTCAACCAGATCGGGGCGCAGCGCCAGCATCACCGAGGTTTCGCTGTTGCCGCCATGGATATCCGTGAAGACCGGGCCATAGTCGTAGATCTCTTGCCATTTGCCGAGGCGCCCCCAGCTTGTGGTGACAACGAGCATGCCGTGTCTGACCCGCAATTCGCGCGCGACTATCTCCATCGGGGGGACGTTGCCCCCATGGCTGGTGACAAGAACGAACTTCCGGACCCCGGCCCGCGCGACAGATTCGCCGATTTCAAGCCAGCCGTGGATCGTCGTGTCCCAGTCCAGAGTCAGCGTCCCGGCAAATCCAAGGTGCTCGTTGGACTTGCAGATCTCCTGCAGTGGCAGAAACGTGACGGGACTGTCCGGCGGCAAGGCAGCGGCGCAGCGTTCGACCATGCCTTCGGCGATAAGCGCATCGACGCCGACTGGCAGGTGCGGCCCGTGCTGCTCGATCGCGGCAATCGGCAGGACGGCGATCCATTCCGAGGTATCGCCGTCGAATTCGGTGGTTGGCATCTCGCGCCAGAAACGTTTGCTCGGCACCCTAGTCCTCCTTGGCGGCAATGGCTTCGACTTCGACAAGAAACTCCGGCCGGCTGAACCCCGAGACGATCATGAGCGTGGAGGCCGGCTTGTCCGGCCTGTCTGCCAGATAGGCGTCACGGGCCGCCATGTAGCCGGCCATATGGGCGCGGTCGGTCACGTAGGCATTGAGCCGCAGGATGTGCTCGCGGCCGACGCCGGCTTCAGCCAGTATCGCGTCGATGTTCTCGAAGCAGAGCCTGGCCTGTGCTTCGGCCGTTTCAGGGATGGTCCCGTCCGGTCCGATGCCAAGCTGGCCAGAGGTGACCACCAAACGTCGAACATCGGCCTCGACGCCATGGGCGTAGTCCGCAAAGGGCGGCTGGATCCCCGAGGGAGTCAGGCTTCTCATGGCGCAGTCTTGTGCAGGCCGGCGAACTCGTATGTGCCGGTCGGATCGTAGGAATAGTCAGGATTTTCCCAACCAATCATCTTGCCGGGGTTCAGGAGTCCCTTCGGATCAGTACGTCTTTTCAGATCGAGCCGTGCCGGGTCCGCATCGCAGTGATTGCCTTCCTCATAGGTATAGACATGCGGGTTGTAGCAGGCGCAGCCCATGGCCTCGAGATCCCCCATGACCTTCATCAGGCGCGTCTCGTTGCTGAAGCGGTAGAGCGGTAGCAGACTCGCATAGAGACGGCCCGCAGCCCGTATGTACTCGACGTGACCGATGATTTCTCCCGAAAAGCGCTGTGCGATTTCCTCCACCGCGCCGAGCGGATCCTTCTCTGGCGTGCCAACCTGCAGGTACGTCATTGCAGGGTCGATCTTCAACGCGAGAAGAGTCGTGTGGTTCCAGGTCAGGTGGTAGAGATGCGGCAGACCCTTCCTGTCCTCTTCGCTTGCCCTGCCAGAGTGAAAGGCGACACGGCCGCCGTCCTTCTGCAGCAGGTCGAGCAGTGGTTGCACGGCGTTTGGCGCGGCGAGGATGCACAGAACGTTGTCGCTCTCCCGAAGGAACCTGCGATGGCGCGAGAAGTACGTGTGCGGAGCCGGTGCCTGAATGGCTGCGAGCTGTTTCAGCCACAGGCCCTCGTGATGGGCGACCGCCCAGCCCGCGCGCACCGTGGTCATCCAGTCGTCAAAGGCGATCAGAAGCTCGACCCAGTCCTGCGCCGGGGCCAGGGGCAGTTCGACCTCGGTGATGATGCCGTTCACGCCGTAGGAATGATGCACGATCGCAATCTCATCACCGGTCAGGTCGATCAGACGGGGGTCTTGCTCAAGGGTCGCCAGGCGCAGGCGCAGGATGTTGCCTGGCTCGCGCAACATGCCCCAGCGGACCGAACCGACGCCGCCCGACCCACCGGCAACGAAACCGCCGATGGTCGCGGTTTCACGCGTTGAAGGATGCATGCGCAGCTCTTGCCCGCTGTGTTCGCGCGTTTCCACTTCGATCTTGCTCAACACGGCTCCCGGTTCGACAACGAGAAGGCCTTCGCCGATCGACTTGATTCGGTTCATCTGCTTCATGTCCAGCACGACGCCGCCTGCAAGCGGCATGGCCTGAGCGTAGTTTCCGGTGCCGCCGCCACGTGGCGTGACCGGAATGTCCAGCGCCCAGCATGCGGCCAGAACCCGAAGAAGCTCCTCCTCGCTGCGCGGCGAGACGATGGCTTCTGCCGTGACGTTCTTGAGTTTTTCCTTGAGAATCGGCGAGTACCAGAATGAATCGCGGCTCTTCCCGCGGACCACGTTGTTACGCGTTGTGATCGGGATGTCGCCGATTCTCTCTGCGAGCGCTTCGATGCGGCTCATATCCGCATTCCTTCCATGTCGTCCAGGTATCGATAGTCTGGCGGGGTCGTATCGATGAGGTATCCGTCGCGCAGGACGATACGATCCGACAGGGGACGGGAAACAAACTCGTTCCAGTTGCGCGCAGTGAAGAGGATGAGATCGGCCGGCGCGCCTGGATCCAGCATACCGCGACCGGAGAGACCCATGAGGTCTGCCGCAGTCGTCGTCACGGCCACCGCCCAGTCGCCGAGCGGGTGATCGAGTTGCATCATGCGCACGGCGTCACGAAAGAGTTCCGGGACATCCAGATCGCCGTAGGCGTAGAAGGCGTCGCGTACGTTGTCCGACGCGATGGCCACCGGAACGCCGTGTTTGCGCATTTCGTGTACCGGAGCGCAGCCGCGATAGCGCGGTGTTTCGCCGGCTCGCCGGTCCATGAGATAGGCATTGCAGAGTGGGAGGGAGACAACGCCGATTCCGGCTCTTGCCACCCGCTCGAGCGTGCGCTCAAGCGTCTGTGGCGGCTGCACCGACAGGGCGCAGCAATGCCCCACCAGCACTGGTCGATCGAACCCGTTGCGCAACACCGCTCGGGCGATGGCGTCGAGACCCCTGGATGCCGGATCGAGAATCTCATCGGCATGAAAGTCGAGCTGCAAGCCATATCGCCCGGCAATCGCAATGATGTCATCGAGCGCGCGATCGAGCTCCGGGTTCGCAGGCACGAAGACGCTCAGGATGCCTGAATGGTCGTGGCACGCCCGTCCTGCCACCTCGCGGATCCATTCAAGGTCTTCATCCATGCCCACAAAGGGGCAGACCTGGAGCGTGATCCGATCGCGCCATTCATCGGCCAGTTCGCACAAGGTGGCGAAGGCCCGGCCGAATGAGGAACGGCCGGAGTCCACATGGCTGCGGATCGCTGTGGTGCCGTGGGCAAAGGCCGTGCTGAGTGCAAAGTCGGCCCTCTGCCGGATATCGTCTGTAGAGTGATAGACGGCCGAATCTCGACTGGCGCTGGAAGAGGCGCCGTCGAAGGTGCCATCCACATTCGGCGAGCGCTGCCACACCAGCGCCTTGTCCAGGTGAGTGTGGCAATCGACCGGCGCCGGCCAGGCCATGGCCATCGCCCTGTCAAAACCGTTCGGCAGGTCGTCGCGGCTTGCCGGCGGACCGAGCCAGTCGATGCGCCCATCGGCAATCACCATGTCGGCGCCCAGCAGGCCATCGCCAACCTGCGGCAGGCTGGTTGTCGTCACCGTTCCCTGGGGGAGGCGCAGGTTGCGCAGGGCAAAGGGCTCGCCCGTCCGCACCGACAACAACTGCTGCAGGGTATGCTGCCTCATGGGCGCGTCTCGGACAGGCCGTCGGCATCACCGTGTGTGGTGCAGCGGCTCACCAGCCTCCGTGCCTGATCGGAGGGCCAGGGCGCGCCACGGCGCGTTGCGCCGCGCTCATCCCAAACCAGCACATTGCCCGGACGCCAGTGATGGTCATGGATGTGGCTCGGCCCGGCCATGCGTTCATTCAGACCGTCAATGAGCGTCTGGCCCTCGTCCTCATCCATGTCGCTCACTGCAAGGGCATGCGAAGCGACATGGACCGCCTCGGTGCTTGCACGACACCGCCCCCCCGGCCACAAGGTGAGAGGTCCGGTTTGGCCGGGTCCGGGTCGATACGGGCCCGTGAGTGGCTGTAGCGATGGCGAAATGTCATGCCGGACAGTCGCTGCTGCACGGCTGGCTCGAGCGCCCCGAGACCGGTCCTTGCCGAAACAGGTTCGGTCGCACTGCCCTTGTCCGGCACGACTCGCGCCTGCAGCACGTTGGCCAATGCCGGCATCGCCAGGAAGGGCAAGAGCAACGTGGGCCATGCGTTCCTCCGTGAAGACGGAACTGCGGCCCTGATATAACCCTATCGCCAGTGGGTGCCCCAAAAAGATGGAGCGACATCCCAAAGCTGTCAAGAGGTTTGCCAGGCGCTGAAGAAGAGACAGGCCGCAGCCTTCATCAAGTCCACCTGGAACCAAACTTCACCGTGTTCCAGTGCAGGAGTTCGTCGAGGCGGTTCTGCGGCGTCTCCGCGATGCGGACGAGGACGTCGGCGAGTCACGCTGGCCCTGGTGTCGCCAGTGAAACTTCTCTCGCGCGACGGAGTGGCGAGCGCCCGCAGCGGCCCCCGGGTCAGGGGACCTCTCGGGTTGGATGCGAAGTTCTGCCCGTCAGATCTGAGCGACGGGGCGGCCGAGCGGTACAGCGGACTCCGGGAACCCACAGGGCAGAAATTCGCCCCGTCCCGGCTCGGCACGTATCTCGCCGTCCGCCCAGACCACTTCCCCGCGGGACAGCGTGATCGCCGGCCATCCCGTGATGTTCATTCCCTCGTAAGGCGTGTAGTCGACGTTGTGGTGAAGAAGGTCGTTGCTGATAGTCACCTCTCGCGAATCGTCCCAGATGACGATGTCGGCGTCGCAACCGACTGCTATCGTGCCCTTTTTGGGATACAGCCCGTATAGCTTGGCGGGTGTCGTGGCAGTCAGTTCCACAAATCGCTCGAGGCCGATGATGTTCTTGCCGACTCCCTCCGAGAAGAGAAGCGGCATGCGAGTCTCGACGCCCGGTACACCGTTCGGAATCCAGCGAAACGAGGCGTCTTCACCGTGCATCTTCTTTCCGCCAGGACCCTCGAATCGCGTCGGGGCATGATCGGAAGAAAACACGTCGAAGGTTCCGTTGCGAAGTCCATCCCAGATCACCTGCTGGTTGGCCTTGTCTCGAGGAGGTGGGCTGCAAACGCACTTGGCGCCCTCGAAGCCGGGTTTGTCGAGGTCATCCTCGGTGAGGAACAGGTACTGCGGACAGGTTTCCGCAAACAGTTTGAGACCCCGGTTCCGGGCTCTGTGGATTTCGTCCACCACTTCACGAGCGGAAACGTGCACCAACAGTATCGGCACATCCAGGAGTTCGGCCAGGGTGATGGCCCGGTGCGTGCCTTCGCGCTCGACGGGCCCCGGTCGCGAATGGGCATGGTACTTCGGCGCAACCTTGCCGGATTGCTCCAGCCGATCGGTCAGCCAGCTGATGCAATCGCCATTCTCGGCATGCACCATCACGAAGGCCCTTTCGCGGCGCGCCAGCGCCAGCACGTCCAGAATCTCGCGGTCATTCAGCATAAGGCCGTCGTATGTCATGTAGATCTTGAACGAGGTGTAGCCGTCTCGTATCAATCCCGGCATTTCCTGACCCAAGACGTGCTCGTTGGGATCAACGACGATCATGTGAATTGCGTAGTCAGTCACCGCGCGGTTCTCGGCACGCCCGCGATATTCGTTCACGGCCTCCCTGAGACTCTGGCCCCTGAACTGCAGGGCAAAGGGAATCACCGTGGTCGTGCCGCCAGCAAGCGCCGAGCGGGTGCCGGTCAGAAAGTCGTCGGCGCATACCGATCCATTCCTGCTGGGCTGATCGATGTGACAGTGGCTGTCAACGCCACCGGGAGTCACCGTTCGCCCCTCGGCGTCGATCACACGATCGGCGCCTTCCAATGAATCTGCCAGCGCCGCGATGCGGCCTTCGCGAATACCGATGTCACACCTGACTACGGCGGCTGACGTCGCCACCAACCCTCCACGAATGATGGTGTCGAATCTGCTCACGGGTTTCTCCTCCCATTCTTGGTGGTACGACGGACTGACGGGACCAATGGGGTTCCTGGCATGGCAAGATCAAGGCCGGACAACGATTCGTGGCGCCAGCCCGAATCTTGGCCCGGACTGACCGGCGGGCCTAAGGAGGCGCTACGCCGAGCTGTCTGCCAATTTCCAGACCGTCCTCCCAGCAGTGGCGATCGATCCGCACCTCGCCCTCTCCGAGCGCTCGTCTCCGGCGAGCGGCGCTGCCCTCGCCGGGATACCTGATCTCCTTCACACCGGGAGCCTTCCTGGAGTTCTTGACCGCTTCGATGCGCCCACCCACGGAGTGCTTGAAATCCTCGATGCTGCCGAAGATCTCCGGGTCGATCGCGATGAACAGGTGACCCTTGCGGGCCGCATCCTTTTCCACGTGATCCACGCCCATGTCACAACCGACCAATGCGCCCGAGAGGAAATCGATCAGCAGCAACAGGCCGTAACCCTTGTGTCCGCCCGGATCGATAGCGCCGATGTCGCGCGTGTAGTCGAGGCCGTCACACACCAGATCGGGGTCGCGCGTGGAATGCCCATCCCTGTCGTGAGCCACTCCTTCGGGGAGCTTGCCCTGGTAACGCCGGGAATAGCGCACGTAGGTAGGAAGCGTTGCGCAGGGTGTAAAATCGGACAGGAACGGCGTGCTCCCGGTCGGCACCGAAAACGCCATCGGGTTGCTTCCGATGATGGGCTCGACGCCGCCGATCGGGTGGACGACCGGTACGACGTCGTCGCTGAACACCATGCCAATGACATCCCGGTTCGCCATGCGCTCCGCGTACAAGCCCGCATGAAACAGGTCATGGCTGTTTCTGACCCCGACGACCGCGCACCCGGCGTCTTTCGCCTTGGTGGACGCGACATCGGCAGCCAGAAGCGCAGCCAGCGGACCCGGGCCCGAGTTTCCGTCTATGAGCGCAAAGCAGGCCTTTTCCCTGACGATGACAGGTCTTGAGACCGGGTCGGCCTCGCCCTTCCGGTAGTACTGCAGGTGGCTGTTGATCAGGTGATTGAAGCCCTGCACACCCACGCCTCTCAGATCGGATTCAAGGTGCACCTCCGCCACCACGGCCGCAGCCTCCCGGTCGAACCCCACGGCTTCCAGGAGACGTTGCATGTAGCTCCGCAGGGCATCAATCCGAATCGCTCTCGTTTCGTGGCCAAGCATGATGTCTCTCCTCACGACCTGTATGGCTGCCATGGACGGGGCCGTGCCGGTTTCGAAGGTGCCAACCTGAAGCGGGCAGACCGAAATCTCCGCCTCTCTCCACCCTCGAGGCCCTGCCATTCCGACCCCGCAAGGACAGGTCGAGACCGCGACAACCTGCTCGATCTCGACGCAGAACTCAATGTATCCGCCATCCTCGGCGTCCTGGTCCCGAAACAGAGCGCGAGGACAACTGGACCCGAATGATCTTGAACGGCATGCTGCACGATACACACGAGGAGGCAAAAGGATGGATGCAATCGTTACGGATCCCAAAGCGTTCATCGGCTTCGACGAACCGGTGCTGGCTCATCTCGGGCAGAAACCCGAGATGGTGGTCTGGGACACCAGCGACGAGAGGATGTGGGTCGAGATTGAGCCGAACATCTTCTTCCGCCCGTTGATGTTTGACATGGTGACCGGCGCCCACAGCGAACTTCTCAAGATCCATGGGCCCGCGACCTTGGGCCGGCATCGCCACACCGCGGCGGTGCACGGCTTCGTGATCAAGGGCGAGTGGCACTACAAGGAGCACACCTGGAGAGCGAAGGAGGGCTCTTACATCTATGAGGCTCCAGGCGAGGTGCACACGCTGACCGTTGATGCTGACTGCAAGGAAATGATCACGTTCTTCTATGTCGGCGGGTCACTGATCTACATGGACGACGACGAGAACATCCTCTCGATCGAGGACAACATCGGGCTGATCGAGATGTGCCGAAACCACTTCGAAGAGGTGGGCCTGGGCGGCGATTTCGTGCACAACTTCATCCGCTGATCGCAAAGCCGGTCTTGTTCGGAAAGCCCGTTGAGGATCGCGGGCGGGTGCCAGGCGGGACATCTGCAGCGCGCCGAGTGTGCGCGACGCGGCACAATGCCGGTCAGGGAGACAGGGCCCACGTGTTCCCCGGCGGCCGGCGAGGTTCCCGTCACGCGAATTGAAGAGGCGTGAGCGGCAGCGCGCCGACCATCCCGTCAGCCCAATCGTGTTCCGGGGGGCGTCGGTGCCGGATCTGCCTCGCTGCTTGCCGCGAATCACGTCCAGAAACGATGACGTCCGGGCAGGGAGCAACAGGGAAATCGACCAACGCTGGAGGGAAAGGTGGACAACACAAAGCTCTGGGGCGGAGAGCCCTACTATGGTCTGGATTACGAATTCGACCCCCAGTGGTTCCTCACCGATGAGCAGAAGAAGCTCCAACGCCAACTCATCGAGGTGTGCCACGATGTCCTTCGTCCCAACGCGGCCAGGTGCGACGAGTCGGGCACCTACCCCTGGGAGAGCGTGAAGGCTCTGGCCGAATTGCGGCTGCTCGGCTGCATCGTGCCCGAGAAGTGGGGTGGACGTGGCGAGAATCACACGGGCCTCGCGATGATCGGCGAGACCATCACCCGTTACGGCTGTCCATCGACCGGGGTGATCTTCATGATGCACATGGCCGGTCTCGCGGCGCTTCTGTTCCGGGCCGGTGGCAATCGGGTCATACAGGAACTCCTTGCCCGCATCGACACCGACGTCATGATCGGCTCGGCCTCCTACACCGATCCGGAAACGGGCGGCCACTTCTGGTATCCGAAGGTCTCCGGCGTCGAGAGGGTCGACGGCGGCTGGCATGTCAAGAAACGTTCCGCGTTCACCACCTCCTGCGGCGAGGCCCGCTGGATGACGACCCAGACGACAAGCCCCGGCTTTGACGGAGACTATTCCGACCTCTCCGTCTTCCTCGTCTACGAGGACGAAATGAAGCCCAACCCGGGTCTGTGGGACGTCATGGGCATGCGGGCTACCAGTTCCGGTCCTGTGGATTTCGACGTGGTGCTGCCCGAGGACCGTATGGTCGGTCCGCCAGGCGACGGCGCCGCATCCAACGACGAGGCCGTCAACGCGGTTGGGATGATCATGTACGGAGCACTCTACTGCGGGGTTGCCATGGGGGCCCTGGACATCGCCAGGCGCTATACAACCCGGCGCCGTCACGCCAACTTCGGTCAGTGCGTCGCAGATTACCCCACCACGCACGATGTCTACGGAACCAGCCTGGTAGATGCCCAGGCCGCGCGAATGTTCCTCTTCAGCTTCTGCCAACAACTGGACCGGGCCACCAACAACGGCGATTGGACCCTGTACGAGGACGATCCCGATGCGCGACCCCGTTCTCCCTATATTCTGTGGGGTTTGAAGGTGAAGGAAGTGGCGGCCCGCGCCGCCAGCGAGGTCACCGAGCGCATGTTCCGGCTGTTCGGCGGGTCAGGGTTCAGTCGCAGCCTCGAGATCGAGCGCCTTCTGCGGGACTCCAAGGCTGGCTGGGTCATGGGACCGAGCAACGAGGTGACCCGCAGCATGGTGGGACGCTGGGCGCTGCACGGCGGCGAGGCCGTAGACTGGTGGAATCAACGACCGAACGTTGGCCTGCTCAACGCCGAAATCGGCAAGCTCGACCCTGAAGGCAAGAAGAAACTCATCGCGGAGCTTGAATCCACCCTCGCCTGAGACCTCCCGCCATCGGGATCGGGCGACATCGTCGATCAGGCCCCGGAAACCACACTCCGCGTGCTGACCTGAAAGGGATGCAGCCGTACCGTCCGGTACGTGCTTTGGTCACACGTCAGGCGCCGCATGTATCTGTTTGCGCCCTCTGACGCATTGACATGATCGCTTGCAGGCACAGGGCGCGAGATGGCGGAACTGTCATGATCGCGGACGTCGCACAAGTTGGCATCCGCTCTCGCTGTCGTGCGTCTGTGGCCGGCCGGAGCGTGCCGTTACGCCCGCCGCCCACCGACGGGGTTCTGGCGGCCTTCCTCGGCGGCGTTTCGTTCATCCTCGGCGAACATTTCTTCGAGTTCGCGGGTCCAGTGCTTCGCCTCTTCAGCCATGCGGTCGGTGTCGTGTGCGATCGCGTGCTGGCGGAGCAGGCGTTCGGCGTCGTGGTCGCGGAAGGTGTTGACGGTGCGTCGGCTTTCGAATTCGTCGAGTCCCAGTTCCGTCAGGATCCCGTGGGCAAGCTCGAGACTCGAATGAAAGGTATCGCGCACGATGTGCGTGATGCCGAGGTCCATCAACGCATGGGCGTGCTGGCGGTTGCGCGCACGCGCGAAGATCGTGAGGTGCGGGAAGTGTTTGCACACGGCGCGCGCCGTTACGAGCGATTGCTCGACATCCTCGATCGCAAGCACGAAGAGAACCGCCTTGTCGGCATTCGCAGCGCGCAACAATTCGACGCGGCTCGCGTCCCCGTAGTAGACCTTGTTGCCGAAGCGGCGCACGAAGTTGACCTGGTCCGCGCTTGTCTCGAGCGCGGTGAAGCCGATACGGCGCACGCCCAGGATGCGGCCCACGATCTGACCGACCCGGCCGAAGCCGGCGATTATGACCCGGTTCTCGTCATCGATGCGCTGCTCATATGCCGGTTCCGCCTTCGGTTTCAGTTGGGCGTTCAAACGGTCACCCGCCCTGAAGGCCAGTGGCGTCGTCGCCATCGAGAGTGTCACTGCGACGATCAGCATGTCGGCGGTGCGCCCATCCATCAGCGCGGAAGACACGCCAAGAGCGAGGATGACGAAGGCGAACTCGCCTCCCTGCGAGAGCGCCACGGCGGTACCGCGGATCGTGCGCCAGTTCGCCGTTTCGATACGCACGACGGCGATCAGGCAGAGCATCTTGGTCAACATCAGACCGAGCGCGAGGCCCAGCACAGCGAGCGGCGTTTCAATCACCAGACCGACGTTGACAGTCATCCCGACCGCCATGAAGAACAGGCCGAGAAGCAGCCCCTTGAAGGGCTCGATATCAGCTTCGAGTTCGTGCCGGTATTCGGAATCGGCGAGCAGCACGCCGGCCAGGAACGCGCCGAGGGCCATCGAGAGGCCGACAAGCTCCATCAGCAAGGCCACGCCCACGACCGTGAGCAGGGCCGTGGCTGTGAACACCTCGTGCGTACCGAACCGCGCCACGAGCCGCAGCACATGGCGCAGGAGGTAACGGCCACCGAGCACCATCAACGCGATCATGCCGACCGCCTTGGCGACATCGAGCCAGAGAGTTCCCTCCCCGGCGCTTGCGGACGCGGGCGCCAGAAAGGGCAGGAGGGCCAGAATGGGGATCACCGCGAGGTCCTGGAACAGCAGGATTGAAAACGACAGGCGGCCGTGGCGGGTCGTGAGTTCGTTGCGTTCGGCGAGCGCCTGCAGGGCGAAGGCGGTTGAGGACAGCGACAGGGCGAGTCCGGCAACCACTGCGGCCTCGAGCGGCAGTCCCAACGCGAAAGCAAGACCGGCGAGCGCTACGGTGGTCAGCGCGACCTGCCCTCCGCCCAACCCGAACACCGCCCGGCGCATGGCCCAGAGACGCAGAGGCTGCAGTTCGAGGCCGATGACGAACAGCAGCAGGACGACGCCGAGTTCGGCGAAATGAAGAATCTCCTGCTCGTCGTCGACAAGATCCAACGCCCAGGGACCGACGATCAGGCCCGCCAGCATGAAGCCGAGAACCGAACCCATTCCGGCCCGCTTGGCAAGCGGGACGACGACCACGGCCGCGGCAAGAAAGATGGCAACCTGTTCGAGAAACGCCATGTGACTCACCCTTTCTCTTCAAATCGCGCGCGCAGCGTTGGATCTCGTGGCCGCAGTTCCGAACTCTACCATGCCGGCCGCAGGGGCCGGCGCCATGGGGGTGTGTTGAACATGCTCGACATCGCGAAGGTGGACCACGCCGGCATCCGGGTCAGCGACTGGATCGTGTCCATCGCGTTCTACGAACGCCTCGGCTTCAAGACCCTCGCCGACGTGAGCTTCGAGGAGGACCACCCCATCATCATGCAGCATCCTTCGGGCGCCGTGCTCAACCTGCTCGGCCCGTCAAATGCCATGAACAACGCACACATCCTGATGGACGTGGACGAGAAGTATCCTGGCATCACTCCCGTGGCGTTCAAGGTGGCTTCGCTTGAGACCGCAAAGGCGCTCCTTGCGGAGAGCGACATTCCGCTCGGCGGCCAGTTCTCGTTCAAGGACCTTCGGGCAGTCTTCATTCGCGATCCCGATCGCAATGTGATCAAGTTTGACGCCTGCGCCGGAGAGGATCCGAAGACGCGAGCCGACCCTGCTGAGGACTCCGGTTACCAGGCGCATCCGTAGACGGTGTACATGGCTCGGTGCGTCAGCACCGCCGCGAGCAGCCCGCTGTCCGCGCCAGGGGGCCGTTCAGCTCGGCAAGCGCGACGATCTTGAAGCCGCCGGAATGGACCTGCTCCTCGGTGACGAAAATCCTGACGCCGCTGAAATGCTCTGGATGGGCAAGGGAGCAGATTACGGCGCGAATTGGCTTGTTCGTGATCCGGCGAAAGCCTTCGACGACCGGCTCGGTGAACTTGGCGGTCGGCGACGGTTCGAACTGGGTGTTCTGACGGGTCAATCTGGGATGGACGATCACGGGCTGGTCCAAGCCCTGCGCTTTGCAGAGGCGGCGCTGTAACGCCGCAATTCGTCCCGGTCTGTCTTTCAGACCTTTCCGGCGCTGGCGATGGCGGCGACGTTGAGCAGGCCGCGCACAGTGGCGTTCGGCGTGACGATATGGGCCGCACCGCCGTAGCCGAGCAGGATCGGGCCGATCGGCTGGGCGTTGCCAAGGGCCGACAGCGCGTGGATCGCCGCGTTGGCTGCGTCCATCCCCGGAAAGACCAGAATGTTGGCGCGGTCGGTGAGCCGCGCTTCGGGCAGGAAGCGGTCGCGCGCCGCCTTGTCGAAGGCCAGGTTGAGCTGCATCTCGCCCTCGAACTCGAAATCGGCTTGCGTCTCCGCAAGGATTTCGGTGGCACGGCGCATCCGGGCCGCACTCGGGCTGGCATGGGCGCCGAAATTGGCATGGCTGATCAGCGCGACCCGCGGGACCTGGCCGAAGGCGTGGACCTGCGCCGCCGCCGCGCGGCAGATCCCGGCAATCTCCTCCGCATCCGGCTCGTAGTTCACATAGCCGTCGGCGATGAAGACGATGCCGGAATCCATGATCAGCGGCACCAGGGCCGAAACCGTTTCCGCCGGGGTTCCCAG